>JAGWZW010000121.1 GCA_018971835.1 Alphaproteobacteria bacterium | reverse complement strand
GGTGCTCCTGCAATGCTCTGGCTTGCCGAGAACGGCCGCCCCATGACGCCTGCCGCATGGGCGGCCGTGTTCCGGCGCGCCTCTGCGCGATGCCGGATGTTGGACGTCGAACTGGACGTAACGCCTCACGCGCTGCGGCATACCTTCGCCGTCCACATGCTCTCCATGTTGATCCGCGAGCAGATCGGAACGGTCGTGCACGAGCGGCCGGGCAGCGCCGGCGCGGCCGTCTATCGCCGGATGATCGGAGATCCGCTGCAAAAGCTTCAGCGGCTGATGGGGCACGCCAGCATCACCAGTACGCATATCTACCTCGATAGCCTCGATGAGAGTCGTGAACTCGTTGAAGCGGCCGCCGCGCGTTGGGCGGAGGATCTGGAGAATCCCGCGTGACCATCAAAAAGCGCGAACACCGCATTCACATGCCAAGCAGCGTCCTCACCGTCGGCACCACGCTGGAGATTGGCCCGCTGCGCTTTGTGGTTCCGCTTACCGGCGCGTTCGAACAGGAAACGATGACCGTCGATCTGACGGGATTGTCGCGGCCCCGGCTGGCGCGAGCGTTCGCCGCTGCGCTGCGTGACGATCTGCTGGCGCCGGGAACGATGTGCACCAAAGAGATGATCTCGGTGCGCGTTCGCGAACTCTTCCGCTTCTTCAGGTTTCTTGATGAGACCAAGGATCCCGTCGATGCTACTGAGGACGTCACCGCAGGCGTGATCGACCGATACGAAGTCTGGCTCAACGAGACGATGGGCGGCGAGAACGGCAGCGGCAGCATTCATCGCCGACATTGCATCGCACGGCCGATAGCGCTCCTCCGCCTCATCGAACTCAACAATCCGGGCACGCTGCAAGCGGAGACGGTCGATAGACTGGGCTATCTGAGCCAAACCATGTGGTGTCCGAGTGTCCCACGCGACGCGTACAGTGCGACCGTTGCAGCCGCCATCCGCCGCGCGGCACGCGACCAGGTCTTCAATGCCGCGCAGCGGATCGCACCGGACGGCACGTTGCCGGCAGTGCCGGACGAGCTTCACGGGAAGGTCCAGAGCCGCTACGCCACACTTCTGGCAGAGATCGATCGCCGCGGGTTTGTGCCTGTGCTCGACCCCATCTTCAATTCGGTGTCCCAGATGGCACGGAAGTACAATCCGCACATCAAGGGTCCATATTTTGAAGACGTCCATGGACGGTTTCATCTCACGCTCGTGGATGCCGTCGGCTTCCTGGCGCTGCTCTCGCTCGAGACTGGGATCGAGATCGAATGCCTCGCCCGCCTCAGGGCCGATTGTCTTAAGAACCCGGCCAAGGGCTTCGTCGACGTGGAGTATATGAAGCGCCGCGCGCGCGGCATGGAATGGAAGCGCCTGCGCGTCCGCGACGGCGGCACCGGCACAGCGGGCGGTCTGATCCGGCTGGCCCTCAGGCTCACCGCGCGGGCGCGCCGGCATCATGGCGGCGATGCGCTGTGGACCTATATTTCCGGGTTTGGTTTCGTGGCCAACAAGGACATGGGGATCAAGGCTCGGTATTTCGCTCGGCGCCACGACTTGAAGGACGATGACGGCAAGCCGCTGACATTGCATCTCTCCAGGCTGCGCAAGACCTATAAGGCCGAGTGGTATCTGAAGACCAACGGTCAACTCGAAGACTTCGCCGTCGGCCACACCGTCGAAGTCGCCGCAAACCACTACGCCGACATTCCTGCGCTGAAGCGCCTGCACGAACAGACGGTCGCTGACGCGCTCAAGGACGCCCATGATGCCGCGCTTAAACCTCGGCTGATCACCACGGCCGATGAAGACGAGATTCTCGACAATCCTGCGACGGCCAACCTGCCGGTGCCCCTGGAGGACGCGGTCGCGTTTCTGGATGGCGCCCAGGATGTATGGCTCGCAAGCTGCAGCGGCTTCTACGCCAGCCCCTTCGGCACCAAAGGCAAAGCCTGCCCGGTGCCATTCTGGGGCTGTCTGGAATGCCGCAACGCCGTGATCACGAGCCGCAAATTGCCGACGCTCGTCGCTTTTCTTGACTTCATCATTGCGCAGCGTGAAGCGCTGTCGGGCGCGGACTGGGCCGCAAAGTTCGGCCGGACCCATGCGCGCATCGCCGATCAGATTCTGCCGGCTTTCCCCGAAGCGCAGGTGTGCGCCGCCCGCGCCATCGCCGCCACCCGCAATGATCTCCTCTACCTTCCGCCCGAAGCCGGTGCACGATGACACTCTCATCGGCAGCCCTCCGCCAAGACACTTCTCCGGCATTGGTGTCGCTCCATCGCCGCGATGACGAACTGGTGCTGGGAGGCATGACCCTCAAGCCGGGAACAGATAGGTCTGGCCTTTCGCGCTTCGGCGACGATTGCTGGATGCTTTCGCCTGCCGTGCTGCGGGAGAACGCCCACCGTGGCGAACAGACGATCGACTTTCGGATCATCGTCAACCCCGCGCAGAGATTGACGGCCAAGGAGTACCTTTGGGCGCGCCTGCATGGTCAGGCGAAGGCCCATCTTCGCACCAGGCCGCTCGCGCCTACGACGGCGCGCGCGAGCTTGCGATATCTGCTGCGCTTCACGCGGTTCGTCGAGGAGCGCATCGGTACGTTCTCGATGGCGGCTGTCGATCAACCGCTGCTGGATGCCTATCTCGCCTTCCTGCGCACCACAGTGCATCAATCCAACGAAGAGATCGGCAGGATCGTCGAGGTCGCGCTCGATCTCGACCGCCGTGCCGCGCACCTGACCCTCGGCGGCTTCGGTTGCCGCCCGTGGAACGGCCGGCCGGCGCATCGGGTGGCCGGATGCTCGACCTCGGGCACTGCCGGAGAGAACAGAACCCCACGCATTCCCGAGCCTGCCGCGGCAGCCCTGTTGCGCTGGGCATTCAAATACATCGACGTGTTCGCAGCGGATATTTTCGCAGCCCGCGCCGAACTCGATCGGCTGGAGGACAAGTACGAGCAAGCCATTCTTCGCGACCACGGCGCAGTCCGCGCCCACCTGGACGCCTATATATCGGCGCGGTGCCTCCAGGGTCGTGGCATCCCCATCACCACGGCAACGCCGACAGGCTGGGACCGGGCGATCGATCTGGCTACCGGCGAACGTCAGCCGCCAATCAATTTTCCGTTGATCGCCCTTCAACTCGGTTGCGCCAGAGCGACCGCCATCAATCCGGAGAACGCCATTCGTCCAGTGCTGTTGCAGGCGTTCAAACGGCTGGGGCCGGAGATCGGCGGCATGGACACGCCCATCTCGCGCGATCCAGAGACCGGCGAGCCCTGGCGGGAACGCTTCGACAAATCGACGCTGCAGAAGGAAGAGAAGATGCTGCAGGCGGCCTGTTTCATCGTCTGCGCCTACTTTACCGGGATGCGTGACAGTGAAGTCCAGGCGATGAAGACCGGCTGTTATGTCGTCAGCCGCAGTGCCGACGGCATCATAGAGCGCCACAAAATTCAAAGTCGCTTCTACAAGAACTACGGCCGCCGGCCCATTGCCGCGGAGTGGGTCACGATCGCGCCCGTCGGTCGCGCCGTCGCCACCATCGAGAGGTTGACCCGACTGCAACGCGACCGGCGCAAGTCCGATAGCCTTTGGCAAGTGCTGAAGATGACCAGCACCAACGGCACGCATCTCGCCACCACGACCACGCAGCTGGTGAACGACTTCCGCGACCATCTCGACAGGAGCTACGGAACCGCTGAAGCGCCCAGCATTCCCTGGGTCGATGGCAAGCCATGGCATTTCACCGTGCGGCAGTTCCGGCGCACCGTCGCCTGGTACATTGCCAACCGGCCTTTCGGCACCGTCGCCGGCAAGATCCAGTACAAGCACGCCTCGATTGCCATGTTCGAGGGCTACGCAGGCGCCTCGGCGTCGGGCTTTCGCCGCGAGGTCGAACAAGAACGCGCCCTCGGCCAGCTCGACGATATCGTCGAGCATTACGAAGACTTCCGGCGCGGATTGAAGCCGACAGGACCGGCGTCGGCGCGCATCCTGGGCGAGTTCGCGCGCATCCAGACGGAACTGGATGATCTGCCCGGCCGCATTACTGACCAGCAGCGCCTGCGCGCCATGCTCGCTCATCTCGCCCGTACGCTTCATGTCGGATTTCTCAACGATTGTTTCTTCGATCCCGCCACGGCCCTTTGCCTCGATCGCAGCGGCACCAAGGACCGTACCGTGCCAGTGCTTTCGCATTGCAGCCCTGACCGATGCCCCAACGCCTGTATCAGCAGGCGCCACCTAGCCCCCTGGGAAGAGTCGATCGCGCAAGCCGATGCGCTTCTCACGAACAAGCGCCTCTCGCGTTTCCAGCGTGACGCGCTCGTCGCCGACAGCAACCGCATGCGCGCGTTCATCGCGCCGTTGAAGGATCCCACATGATCAAGCCGATCGGCACTGCGACGGACGCGGCGCTGCGCGAGGCGATGAAGCGATTGCTGGCGGGCTGTCCCGTCAAGACGGACGGTCGCCTCACCGTTGCCAATCTCGCGGCCGAAGCCGGCTATTCGCGGGCGACCGTCTATCGCGCGCCAAACATCCTCAGGGCTTTTGAGGCAGCAACCAAGACCCGCGACCGCCATTCGCAGACCAATGCCGTAAAGGCCACCGAAGCCCTCAAAACCAAAATTGCCGCCCTGCAAAGCCACGAGCGAGAAGAGCTGCGCGAGCTGCGGACCACGGCGCATGTGATGGCGCAACACATTCAGGCTCTCACGCTCGTCATCACGGAGCGGGACCGTCAGATTGCAGCGCTTCATGACGAACTCTCCCGCACAGGCGAGCGCAAAGTGGTCGCACTTGGCAGAGGCGCCGGCATCTGAGATGCCTGGGCGCGAACGGATTCCGCGTGGCGCTTCATGAACGCCCTATCCGAACGCAAGAAGGCTTCCAGCATGTGCGGCACCAACTCGGACAATTCTGTGGGCTCGTAGGCGCTCGCGTAATCGGAGACATACAATTCGAGGGCGTCACGCAACGGCTTCGACAGCGTGATCGTCAGTTTCGAGGTCTCGGCCTTGGGCAGCGGCCCGAGCTTCAAATCCTTCATTTCAAACCTCCAAGACCACTCCGAAGTGTCTCACCAGCTCCGATTCGACAATAATTGCGCAACCATGCGGGTTTCCATCGCTGTGAGACATGTCGTCTGTTCGGATAATCGGCATATTGGTTTAACGCGGCATTGAGATCGGGCGGCACCGTGATGGTGATCTTCACCGGCGTGCGGTCGGGAAGCTTGGCGAGCTTCAGCTCGGGCATGACAACCTCCCGCAGCCTTGGTAAGGGCGCAATACGACATCCCGATGCAGGACGACTCTCAACGGCCAACCCGCACGCACCTTGATCGTCGGCCGGATATTGAGATCCTTCTCGACGATGCGCTGGCCGGCTTGGTTGGTGCTTTCCTGCGTCGACTGGCGGATCGCCTCGACGAGATTGCTCTGGTTGCTGCCGAAACTCGCCTCAGTGCCCACGCCCAACAGCGTCGACATCGCGATGCCTTTCAGCAGGGTCCAGGTGTGGTAATCGACCTCGTCTTTCAGGCCGGCATAGCCGGCGGGATCGGTGGCGGGCAGATTGTCGATTTGAATCGACGAGCCGTCCGGCATGACGATGCGCTGCCAGACCACCAGCGCGCGCGACTGGCCGAACGCGACCACACTATCATACGAACCAATGAGCCGGGATCCCGCCGGCAGTAACAAGACACGCCCGGAAACCGAATCATACACGTTCTCGGTGATCTGCGCGGTGACGAGGCCTGGCAAGTCGGAATCAAGCCCGGTGAGCAGGCTGGCGGCGATCACCGTGCCGGCCATCAGTTCGTAAGGCGAGGCCGGCGTCTGCAGGGCATGATCATTATAGATGCTGCGCGCGGAGGCCGCGTTCTCGAAGTCGAGCTTGCGCTGCTGGAAGTTCTGGTCGTGCTCGGGATCGAGATTGAGGCGACCAGCAGAATTTCCCTTTGCTGAGGTCGACGGTCCGTTCGCTGAGGCCGGCGTTGCGACCGGCGCGGAACCGCTGGCCGTGCGATCCTGATTGAGCTGGAAAAACACGCCCGCCTGCGCGGCCTGTTCTGCCTGCTGTTCGTGGCGCATACGCGCAGCGCGCGCGGTTTCGTCCGCCTCGCCGCCTGGGGCAAGACCGAGCGCCTTTTCATGCTCGACAATGCCGACACCGAGATCGCCCGGCAGGCGCGGCCCCAGCCTGGGCACGTGCATCTGGGCGTAATTCTTGGGCAGGTTGGCGACGGCATCGGGCGTCTTCTTCGCCGCGGTGACCTGAGTTTTGGCCTGTGACAGCGTAAAATGCGGTGGCTTCAGGGCCACGAAGGTAATGCCGGCGATCGCCACCGCGCTGATGCCGGCGGTGCCGATCAGAAGCCCGCGCTTGAAGCGCACCACCGGACGCGGCGTGGCGCGCATCTCCAAGTGCTTGGGATTGGCCTTTTTCGAGGTGGGCTTCGACGTGGGACTTTCGGGGGCGCTCATGTTCCGCCTCCCTGCCCTGTATCACCAGACGACGCACCATCCGTGCGGGTGATCCGCACCACCTGTTGCGGCGTCTCCCCCAGGCGCAGTTCGGCGGCGGCAAACAGACGGTCGACAATGTAGTAACGCCCGCGCACCCGGTAATTGACGAGCGCATCGTTTCCCTTGGGATCCACCACGAACAGCGGCGGGGCTTCGCCCTGGTCGATGCGGGCGGGGAATTCGATATAGACATGGGTGCCGTCGTCGAAGGCCCGGACCGGCCGCCAGGGCGGACGGTCCCCGCTGACGGCGTAACGGAAATGCAGATCCCCAAGCGCCACGTTCTCCGCAATCGGCGCTGTGGCTTCGGCTTTGGCATTCTGCTGGCGCAGGGCGATAAGATCGTCTTGCGGGTAATCCCACGAGATGGCCGCCATGGCGGTGTGTTCGGTGCTTTCGAGTTCGAGGTGATAGGCGCGCTTGTCCGTCATGATGATGAGATTGGTCTTGAGTCCCGCAGCGATGGGCTTGACCAGGACATGCACGCGTTTGGCGGCCCCTGCTCCACTTGTCGTATCGCCCACCACCCAGCGCACGGTGTCGCCGGCCGAGATCGAACTTAAGCTCTCGCCCGGTTGCAGGGCGATGTCGGTGACCTGCTCGGGCGCAGCGTAGAGGCGGTAGAGCGCACCGTCGGTGTAGGGATAGACCTGAATGGCATTGATATAGCCGTGGCGGGTCGGCTCTTGCAGGGCTTTCTGGTTGGCAATGTCGACACGGTCGGCCGGTCGTGTCTTGTCCGGCGCCGTCGCAAGACGCGGCGGCGGTAGCAATTGGCCCGGCAAAGGCAGCGGCTCAGGGATGGTAACGATCCTGACCGGCTTGGGTTCAGGCGCGATTGCCGCCTGTTTGAAATCGCTCTTGTCATAAGCGATCGCCGGCGGCGGGGTTCGCCCGGCACAGGCGGCCAGCATCAGGGCCGGCGCGATCAGCGAGAGCTGGACGATGCGCATGATGCAATCCTCCTTCAGTTCTTCTGGCCGGGATCGAAATCCCGCGACCAGGCGATGGATGTGACGTAGAGGCCGAGCGG
>JAGWZW010000031.1 GCA_018971835.1 Alphaproteobacteria bacterium | reverse complement strand
ACCTACAATCCGGTCTACGAGTTGCACATGACCATGCGCACGCTCTGCAACGACCTCAACGACCGCGCGCAATACGTCAATCAGGCCGTCGCTGCCGGAGTGGAGAACAAGCCTCATCCGGGCCATCTGCCCGACAACATCTACGGCTCCGACGATGCCGAATGGGAGAGCTATGCCACGCCCTCGCGCGATGCGCGCCTCAAGGCCGCCTTCGTGCAGTTTCACAAGAACCTCGCCGGGATGATCCGGATGTGGATCGATCGCGACCCGCGGATCGTCTATGACGGGGTGTTCTTGAAGAAGGATCTAGAAAAAGCCTATGCGCAGGAATCCAAAACCTGCACGATCACCTACCTTAACTCTGCCATGCACCCGGTGACGATGGACTTCGACAGCATGATGCACCGGCTGTTCCGCATGTCCTTCGATCCCTATCTGTGCATCGAGCATCGCTGGGGCGCTACCGGCGCCGAAGCCGAAACCTGTCCGGACGGCGAGCGGAAGGAGGCGTGGTACGCGGCACTGGAACGGCTGCGCAATCAGCCCGACCGTACCTACAACGTACCCATGGGCTTCTCGCTGGACGACCTGCAGCATCACGCCAAAGGCAGCGGCATCGACGCGCCGCCGGACATCGACATCAAGGCGTTGATCGACAACATAGGCAGCCGCACCCGCTTCACCGGCATGAGCCCGGTGGGAAGATGAAAGATCGGACAGGTATTGAGCCGGATCAATTATTGAATGAATTCAATTTGAGCCGCATCAATTTCCTAATGGCGGAATTGGTCCAGATTTAATTCATGGAATACAATGACTGCGTGGAAATCGAGATTTGCGTGGATGAGCTGGCCTCCTGGGCTGTGGCCGCTTATGGCTCCAGTGCCGGGGCCATCATCCGCCGCCGCATGGCCGAGAGCCTGCTGGCCAACGATCTGGCGGCCGCCCATTGCTGGCGGCTGGTGGCCGAGGCGGCGGACCACTTTGTCGACCGGCGCCAGCTGCATTGACGCCGCGCCCGCCGTTAGTGGTGGGTATTGAGCATTGGCATCAACACGAACCCGACCCCGTCCACCAGCCAGTGGGTGAGCATATTGCTCCAGAGGTTCCGTCGCCAGACATAGAGGAACGTAAGCAAGGCGCCGCCGAATCCGGCAATGATGAGTTGCGCCGCGCCCCAATCCGCCAAATGGGCATAGGTGAACAGCGCCCAGCTGATCAGCCCGCCGATCCAGACGCTGCCGGTCAAGCCCTCGATCCGCTCCAGTATATAGCCGCGAAATAGAATCTCCTCGCAGACCGCCGCGCGCGTCACCAGTTCTACGCGGTGCCAAAACGGCGCGTCGGTGAGGAGATGATATTCGGCCACATTCTGATGCAAATGAAACATCGGAAATACAACACCGGCGATCACGATCATGCCGAGAAGCATGGCCAGCGCGAAAATCACGGCCCAGCCGATATCCCACCCGCCCGGCGCGTGAAAGCCAAGCGAGGCGAAAGGCTGCCGCTCGGCGAAACGGGTATAAAGAAGCAGGGCCAGAGCCATGATCCACCATGGCAACTCGCCGCTCCAGAACGGGCCGAGGCCGCCAAGGTGGGCCTTGGCCCAATGGGCAAAAGGTGTCAGTGCCGCCGCCAGAGCGAGCGCAAGACCGATAAGGATCGGGCCGACAGGTGCGCGGCCCCGGCCAGTCGACTGCTGTGTGTGCATGATTTCCTCCCCAGCCAGGCCTGTTTTATATGGGGGGCCGGACCCCGCCATGGCAAGCCCCGCAATTGCCCTAACCCCCGGCCTTGCTTAGAAGAGGACGGTCCGCCGCTCCCTCGAATCAAGGCCAGCCGATCCCATGCGTCTTTCCCGCTATTTCCTGCCGCTGCTCAAGGAAACCCCCGCCGAGGCCCAGATCGTCTCCCACCGGCTGATGCTGCGCGCCGGCCTGATCCGCCAGGAGGCCGCCGGCATCTATGCCTGGCTGCCGCTCGGCATCCGCGTGCTGAACAAGATCAAAGAGATCGTTCACGAGGAAATGAACCGGGCCGGGGCCATCGAAATCCTGATGCCGACGCTGCAATCCGCCGACCTCTGGCGCGAGAGCGGCCGCTACGAGGCCTATGGCAAGGAGATGCTGCGCATCAAGGACCGCCACGACCGCGAGCTGCTCTACGGCCCCACCAACGAGGAGATGGTGACGGAAATCTTTCGCGGTTATGTGCGGTCCTATAAAAGCTTGCCGCTCAATCTTTATCACACGCAGTGGAAATTCCGCGACGAGGTGCGCCCGCGCTTCGGCGTGATGCGTGGCCGCGAATTCCTGATGAAGGACGCCTATTCTTTCGACATCGACAAGGAGGCCGCGCGCAAATCCTATAATCGCATGTACGTTGCTTATTTGCGCACCTTCGCACGCATGGGCCTCAAATCCATTCCGATGCGGGCGGAAACGGGCCCGATCGGCGGGGATCTCTCCCACGAGTTCATCGTGCTGGCCGATACCGGCGAGAGCCAGGTGTTCTGTCATTCCGATCTGCTCGACATGCCGATCCCCGGCGAGGACACCGATTTCGACGGCGATCTGGAGCCCATCATCAAAAGCCGCACCGATCTCTACGCCGCCACCGAGGACGTGCACGACCAGGACCGTTTCGAAGCGGAGGTGCCGGAAGGCAAGCGCCTGTCGGCCCGCGGCATCGAGGTCGGGCAGGTCTTCTATTTCGGCACCAAATATTCGGCGCCCATGAAGGCGGTGGTGGCCGGGCCGGACGGCAAGGAGGTGCCAGTGGAAATGGGCTCCTACGGCATCGGCGTCTCGCGCCTGGTCGGCGCCATCATCGAGGCCAGCCACGACGAGGCCGGCATCATCTGGCCCGAGCCGGTGGCGCCATTCGATGTGGCGCTCATCAATCTGAAGTCCGGCGATGCGGCGACCGATGCGGCCTGCGAGGACATCTATGCCAGGCTCACCAAGGCAGGCGTGGAGGTGCTCTACGACGATACTGACGAGCGGCCCGGCGCCAAGTTCGCCTCGATGGAGCTGATCGGCATCCCGCACCAGCTCATCGTCGGCCCGCGCGGGCTCAAGGCTGGTGTGGTCGAGGTCAAGAACCGCGCCACCGGCGCCAAGGAGGAACTCTCTATGGATGCGGCGGTGAACAGGTTTGCTCCCGCATGAGCGACACGCCCGCGCCCTCATCTGCTCCCGCCATCCGGCCCTTTGCCGCCTTCGAATGGATGATCGCGCTGCGCTATCTGCGCGCCAAGCGGCAGGAGAGTTTCGTTTCGGTCATCTCGGGCTTTTCGCTGGTGGGCATCGCGCTGGGCGTAGCGACGCTCATCATCGTCATGAGCGTGATGAACGGCTTTCGCGACGAGCTGCTGTCGAAAATCCTCGGGCTCAACGGCCATGTGGTGGTGCAGGGGCTGGAGGGCAACCTGCCCGATTTCGACGCCGTGGCCGGGCGGGTGAAAAAGGTTCCCGGCGTCACCAGCGTGGCGCCGATCGTGGACGGGCAGGTGATGGCGTCGTCCGGTGGCATCAATTCCGGCGTGATCGTCCGCGGTATCCGGCGCGCCGATCTTGAAGCACAGACGGCCGTTTCCAAAACGCTTTCGAAAGGCGCGCTGGCGCAGTTTCAGGGCGGCGACAGCGTGATCCTGGGTCTGCGCCTGGCCGACAAGCTGCGCGTGGTGCCGGGCATGACGGTGACGCTGATCGCCCCGCGCGGCAACATCACGCCCTTCGGCGTGACGCCGCGGGTCAAGAGATACATTGTCGCCGGCACCTTCGACATCGGCATGAGCGAATACGATTCCACCTTCGTCTTCATGCCGCTGAAGGAGGCGCAGCTCTATTTCAACCTGGACGACAGGGTGAGCGGCCTGGAAGTGATGGTGAAAGACGCCGATCACGTCG
The DNA here is from genome assembly GCA_018971835.1 of Alphaproteobacteria bacterium. Lineage (GTDB taxonomy): Bacteria > Pseudomonadota > Alphaproteobacteria > Micropepsales > Micropepsaceae > Rhizomicrobium. Next base: position 33,604 of record JAGWZW010000031.1, on the reverse strand, counting down.
GCAATATGATCGATCCTATCGGCCGCGCCGCCGGACCCGCCACGCGCATCATCACCTGGCAGGACATGAATTCCAGCCTGTTCGGCGCGCTGATGGTCGAGAAGAACGTGATGTTCCTGATCCTGACGCTGATCGTGCTGGTGGCGGCGCTCAACATCGTTTCGGGCCTCATCATGCTGGTGAAGGACAAGAGCCCGGATATCGCCATCCTGCGCACCATGGGCGCCACGCGCGGCGCGGTGATGCGCGTGTTCCTGATCGCAGGCGCCAGCATCGGGGTGGTTGGCACCTTGGTAGGCTTCGTCATCGGCGTGGTGTTCTGCGCCAATATCGAAGCGATCCGCCAGTTCCTCTCCTCGCTCACCGGCACGCAGCTCTTCAATCCCGAAATCTATTTTCTCTCGCACATGCCCGCGAAGGTCGATTCCGGCGAAGTGATCGCGGTGGTGGGGATGGCGCTCACGCTGTCGTTCCTCGCCACGCTCTATCCTTCGTGGCGGGCGGCGCGGCTCGATCCGGTGGAGGCGCTGCGCTATGAGTGAGGCCGCACTGCAGCTTGATCGCGTCACCCGCCTTTACAAGGAAGGCGAGGGGCAGCTCGAGGTCTTCCGCGATGTCAGCCTGGCGCTGAAGCCGGGCGAACTGGTGGCGCTGGTGGGCCCGTCGGGCGCGGGCAAGTCCTCGCTGCTGCACATGGCCGGGCTGCTCGAAGCGCCTTCGAGCGGCGAGGTGTTCATCGCCGGGCGCGCCGCCTCGCGGCTTTCCGACCAGGAACGCACGCGGCTTCGGCGCGACACCATCGGCTTCGTCTATCAGGCCCATCATTTGCTGCCGGAGTTCACGGCGCTGGAAAACGTGGTGATGCCCCAGCGCATCGCCGGCAAGCCGCGGACGGTGGCAGAGGCCGAAGCCACGCGGCTGCTGACGGAGCTTGGCCTCGGCGCCCGGCTGACCCATCGCCCGGCACAGCTTTCGGGCGGGGAGCAGCAGCGGGTCGCCATCGCGCGGGCGCTCGCCAACAAGCCGCGCCTGCTGCTGGCCGACGAGCCCACCGGCAATCTCGATCCGCATACCTCGGGCGGGGTGTTCGCGGCGCTGGTGGCGCTGGTGCGGGCCGAAGGGCTTTCGGCCCTCATCGCCACCCACAACCTGCAACTGGCCGCCCAAATGGACCGCGCCCTGATTCTCGACAACGGCCGGCTCTCGGAGGGCCGCGTGCCGGCGAATTGATGTTCCAATTTCGTTCTTGACGAACACAAAGAGAACATATAGGTTCTTCATCTGTTCTGGATGGAGGGCACAATGGCGGCTTGGGCAAAGGATGTCATGGCAGGCGCAGGGCTGACGGTGTTCATGGCCTGTGGTTTCGTGCTGGCCCATGTGGCGCACCTGGCGATCGCTGCGAGCTGACTCTCCTGTGGAGAAGCTGTCCGGCCAGTTCTATCTGTCGGGTCTGCTGTCGATACTGGCGCCGTGAACGGGTGACGGTAACGGCGGGTAAGGCAGGGTATGGCAGCGGAACGCAAGGAGCCGGGCGGCATGGCAGGCTTCGTCCATCTTCGGGTGAAGAGCTGCTATTCGCTGCTGGAAGGGGCGGTGCGGCCTAAGGAACTGGCCAAGCTCGCCCTTGATGCGGGAATGCCGGCGGTCGCGGTCTGCGACAATGCCAATCTCTTCGGCGTCTTCGATGTTTCCGAAACGGTGGCCAAGGCCGGGGTGCAGCCCATCGTCGGCACGCTGCTGCCGGTCGATCTGGAAGAGGCGCCGCCGGTGGCCGGCATGGGGCTGCGCCAGAAGCCGCCGCTGCTGCCGCTGCTGGCACAGAACGAGACGGGCTACCGCAATCTCAACAAGCTGCTCTCCGCCGCCTATCTGGGTGCGGCGCCCGGCGAATGGCCACATGCGACGGCCAAGGTGCTGGCGGCCCACCACGAGGGGTTGATCGCGCTCAGCGGCGGGCCCAGCGGGCCGCTGAACGCGCTGCTGGCCGGGGGGCAGACGGAGGCCGCCGAAGCCGTGCTGGCGAAGCTGGCCGCCATCTTCGGCGACCGCCTCTATATCGAGTTGCAGCGCCACGGCCTGCCCGAGGAACGCGCCGCCGAGGACGGGCTGCTCGATCTGGCCTATGCCAAGGCCCTGCCGCTGGTCGCCACCAACGATGTGCATTTTGGCAAGGCGGACATGTACGAGGCGCACGACGCGCTGCTGTGCATTTCCGAAAGCACTTACGTTTCGCAAACCGACCGCAAGCGCCTGACGCGCGAACACCGCTTCAAATCGGCGACGGAGATGGCGGCGCAATTCGCCGATCTGCCCGAAGCGATCGAGAACACGCTGGAAATCGCGCAGCGCTGTGCCTTCCGGCCCAAGAAACGCAAGCCCATCCTGCCCAGGTTCGAGCCCGAGTCCGGCCTGCCGCCGGATCAGGAACTGAAGAAGCAGGCCGAGGAAGGGCTCAGCCGCCGCCTCAAGGCCAACGGGCTCTATGCAGACGAAAAGGTCTATCAGGACCGGCTGGCCTATGAGCTGGGCATCATCACGCGCATGGACTTTCCCGGCTACTTCCTGATCGTCTCCGACTTCATGAAGTGGACACGTGCGCACGGCATTCCGGTGGGCGTGCGCGGTTCGGGCGCGGCCTCGCTGGTGGCCTGGTCGCTCGACATCACCAACCTCGACCCGATCCGCTTCGGCCTCTTGTTCGAGCGCTTCCTCAACCCCGAGCGTATCTCGATGCCGGACTTCGATATCGACTTCTGCCAGGAGCGGCGCGACGAGGTGGTGCATTACGTCCAGCGCAAATACGGCGCCGACCGCGTGGCCCATATCATGGCTCTGGGTTCGCTGCAGGCGCGCGCGGCGGTGCGCGATGTCGGCCGCGTGCTGCAACTGCCGCTGGGGCTGGTGGACCGCATCGCCAAGATGATCCCCAATCCGCCGGGCAAGCCGGTGTCGCTGGAAGATGCGCTGGCGCATGAGCCGCGGCTGACCCAGATCACCGAGCAGGAGCCGATCGCCGAGCGCCTGTTCTCCATCGTCGGCAAGATCGAGGGGCTCTACCGCCACGCCTCCACCCACCCGGCCGGCGTGGTGATCGGCGACCGGCCGCTGGACGAGCTGGTGCCGCTCTATCGCGATCCGCGCTCGGACATGCCGGTGACGCAGTTCGACTATGAGGATGCGGAAAAATCCGGCCTGGTGAAGTTCGACTTCCTCGGCCTCAAGACGCTGACCGTCATCGCCAAGGCGGAAGAACTCCTGAAGCGCCGCGGCATCGATCTGCACACCCAGTCCATCGCCTTCGAGGACCGGCCCACCTTCGAGATGCTGGCGCGCGGCGACAGCGTGGGCGTGTTCCAGCTCGAAAGCACCGGCATGCGCGACCTGATGCGCAAGATGAAGCCGGACCACATCAACGACCTCGTCGCGCTGGTGGCGCTCTACCGCCCGGGCCCGATGGACTCGATCCCCAAATACATCGCGGTGAAGAACGGCAAGGAGCAGCCCGAATATCTCCACCCCAAGCTCGAACCCATCCTGAAGGACACCTATGGGGTGATGACCTATCAGGAAGACGTGATGAACATCGCGCGCGAGCTGGGCGGCTATACGCTGGGCGAAGCCGATCTGCTGCGCCGCGCGATGGGCAAGAAGATCGCCTCGGAGATGGACAAGCAGCGCGGCCAGTTCATCGAAGGCGCCAAGGGCCGCGGCGTCGATCCCAAGGTGGCCGAGCAGATTTTCGAACAGGCGGCGAAGTTCGCCGGCTACGGTTTCAACAAGGGCCACGCCGCCGCCTATGCCCAGGTCGCCTATCAGACGGCGTATCTGAAGGCCAATTATCCGGTCGAGTTCCTGGCCGCCTCGATGACGCTCGATATCGGCAACACCGACCGGCTCAACATTTTCCGGCAGGAGGCGCAACGGCTCGACATCAAGGTGCTGCCGCCGGATATCAACCGTTCCGAAGCGCCGTTCTCCTGCGACAGCGAAAGCCGCACCATCTTTTATGCGCTGGCCGCGGTGAAGGGCGTGGGCCGCCAGGCGATGGATCATGTCATCGAGGTGCGACAGGACGGCGGGCCGTTCAAGAGCCTTGCGGATTTTGCCCGCCGCATCGATCCCAGGCTGGTGAACAAGCGCTGCTTCGAAATGCTGGCGCGCGCCGGTGCCTTCGATGGCCTCAATGCCAACCGCCGCCAGCTCGTCGAGTCTGCCGATGCTGTGCTGAGCGACGCGGCCCGTACCGCGCGCGAGCGCGAAACCGGGCAGGGTGCGCTGTTTGGCGAAGGCCCGGCGGCGGCGGACGAACTGCGCCTCGCGCCCGCGGCGGACTGGCTGCCGCACGAGCGGCTGGGTGAGGAGTTTGGCGCCATCGGCTTCTATCTCTCCGGCCACCCGCTCGACAATTACCAGACCGCGCTGGCCCGCCTGCAGGCCTCGACCTATGCGCAATGCCTGGAGGACCGGCGGCAGGCCTTCCAGCCGTTCCTCGCCGGCACCATCATCCGCAAGATGGAGCGGCGCGGAAAGAACGATCAGCCTTACGCCTTCGTCTCGCTCTCCGATCCCACCGGCATGTTCGAAGTGATGTTCTTCCCGGAGGTGCTGGCGGCCTCGCGCCCGCTGCTCGAGGCGGGCAAGTCGGTGCTGCTGAAGGTGAACGCCACCTGGGAGGGCGAGGAGTTGAAGCTGCGCGCGCTCTCCGTCTCCGATCTCGACAAGGCCGCCGCCAATGCCGGCGAGGGCCTGCGCATCTATCTGGACGACGTGCAGCCCTTGAACGCCATCGCCCAGCAATTGCGCGACCCGGGCAAGGGCATCGTCACCATCGTGGTGCCCGCGCGCGAGGGGCAGGAGGCGGAAATCCGTCTGCCCAAAACCTTCCAGGTCGGCGCCATCCTCAAGAGCGCGATCAAGTCGCTGCCCGGCGTGGCGATGGTGGAGAGCGTGTAGGCCCTATCGCTCGCCCACCGCCGTGGCCAGGCGCGCGAGCCCTTGCCTGAGGCGGTCCGGGTTCTGCGCGTAACAGATGCGGATGCAGGAATCGCTGGCCTTATCTTCTGGCGGGGCGAAGGCCGAGCCGGGCGAAACGCCCACGCGCGCGCGCCGCACCAAATCCGAGGCGAAGGTGAGGCTGTCGGTCATGCCCTCGATCTGCAGGAAACCATAGAACGCGCCCTCCGGCTCGATCCAGCGGATGCGGTTCTGCGTGGCGAGAAATTCCTGCACCACTTTGCGCCCGGCGCGGCAATAGGCCAGCATCTGGCCGCGGAAGGCGTCGCCCTCGGGCGAGAGCGCGGCCAGCGCGCCGTATTGCGCGAAGGCGGCGGGGCCGGTGTTGTTGGCGATGCAGATCACGTCCATCTGCCGGTCGAGTTTTTGGGGATGCACCAGCCAGCCGATGCGCCAGCCGGTCATGGCCCAGGCCTTGGAGAAGCCATTGACGACGAAGACGTCGTCGTCCCCGGTCGCGAGTTCGAGGAACGAAGGCGCATGCTGGCGTTCGCCGAACACCAGCGTGCCGTAAACCTCGTCCGAAATGATGGCGATGCCGCGCTCGCGGGCGAAGGCCAGCACGGCCTCCTGCTCTGCGCGGCTCATCACCCAGCCGGTGGGATTGCCGGGCGAGGCGACGAAGATGGCCTTGGTGCGCCCGTCGCAGGCATCGAACAATTTCTGCAGGTCCAGCCGCCAGCAGGGCGGAGTGGCGCTCCAGTCCTCGTCGAGCCGTACGAAGCGGCTCTCTCCGCCGATCACCTCCACCGCCTGGAAGATGCTAGGCCAGACCGGGGAAACCATCACCACATTGTCGCCCGTCTCCACCACGCATTCGAGCGCAGTCACCAGGGCGAGGGTGGCCGCCCCGGGCAGGGAGATGCGGGCCACGTCCACCTCAACGCCCAGCACCCGGCGATAGAATTCGGCGACGGCCTGCCGGAGCGGGCGGATGCCCCGCGCGCCGGAATAGAAGGTGCGGCCCTCGTCCAGCGCCCTCTTGGCCGCCTCGCGGATGAAGGCCGGCGTGACGAGGTCCGTCTCCCCGAACCACAGAGGAATAATGTCCGGGTCGCCCAGGCCGAGGGACGAGACGGTGCCGATCCCGTTCTGCTGCATGGCCAGGATGGCGGGGCGGATGGCGCTGGATCTGGTGCTCAAGGGTGGCTCGCGGGGCTGGAAATGGCGTTTTGAAACTTCGTAACCTGCCGCTTGCGCCCGTCAACCCACATCCCTATAACCCCTGCCATTCCGCACGCGAGGGTGGGTGCGGGGCGAGTTGCCCTGTCCCCGTCCGGTGCCCCGAAAAACGGGGTGATCTCCTCGCGTCAGGCTTGAACCGGAAAAGGAGAGATTTTCCATGTCACTGCCCGAATTCAGCATGCGTCAGCTCTTGGAAGCCGGCGCCCATTTCGGCCATCGCACCCAGCGCTGGAACCCGAAGATGGCGCCCTACATCTATGGCGCCCGCAACGACATCCACATCCTTGACCTCACCCAGACGGTCCCGCTGCTGCACCAGGCTCTGGTGACGCTGCGCGAGGTGGCCGCCGGCGGCGGCCGCATCCTCTTCGTCGGCACCAAGCGCCAGGCGCAGGAGCCGGTGGCGGCGGCGGCGCGGCGCTGTGCGCAGTATTTCGTCAACCACCGCTGGCTCGGCGGCACGCTGACCAACTGGCAGACCGTCTCGCAGTCGATCAAGCGGCTGCGCACCATCGAGGAGACGTTGGGCTCGGCGCAAGGCTCGGGCCTGACCAAGAAGGAACTGCTGCAGCTCCTGCGTGAGCGCGACAAGCTGGAGCGCTCGCTGGGCGGCATCAAGGAAATGGGCGGTCTGCCCAACATGCTGTTCGTGATCGACACCAACAAGGAATCGATCGCCATCGCCGAGGCTCGCAAGCTGGGCATCCCGGTGACCGCGATTCTCGATTCCAACTCCAATCCCGACGGCATCGCCTATCCCATCCCGGGCAATGACGACGCGGCCCGCGCGCTCGCGGTCTACTGCGATCTTGCCGCCCGCGCCATCATCGACGGCCTGTCGGAAAGCCAGGTTGCAGCCGGCATCGACGTCGGCGAGGCCGAGGCGCTGCCCGATCTGAGGTCCGCGGAAGAAATCCAAGCATCGGCACCCCCTGCCGCCTGACAGCCGACGGAGCATCACATGGCAAACATCACCGCGAGCATGGTGAAAGACCTGCGCGACAAGACCGGCGCAGGCATGATGGACTGCAAGGCCGCGCTGGGTGAAACCAGCGGCGACATGGAAGCGGCCATCGACTGGCTGCGCACCAAGGGGCTGGCCAAGGCCGCCAAGAAGGCCGGCCGCGTGGCAGCCGAGGGCCTTATCGGCGTGGCCGTTGATGCCCATGCCGGCGCGTTGGTCGAGGTCAATTCCGAAACCGACTTCGTGGCCCGCAACGAGGAGTTCAAGGGCTTCGTCAGGCGCGCGGCCGAGCTGGCGCTCGAAGCCGGCGGCGATGCCGAGAAGCTGCTGGCCGCTCCGGTCGAAGCGGGCGGCGCTTCGGTATCCGATACGCTGACCGCGCTGGTGGCCAAGATCGGCGAGAACATGAGCGTGCGCCGCGCGGCGGCGCTGGCCGTCGAGCCGGGCGTGGTGGTGAGCTATGTGCACAATGCCGCCTCGCCGGAGCTGGGCAAGATCGGCGTGCTGGTGGCGCTCAAGTCCAGCGCCGATGCCGAGAAGCTGACGGCGCTCGGCAAGCAGATCGCCATGCACATCGCGGCCACGGCGCCCATCGCGCTGTCGCCCGAGCACGTGCCCGCCGACGTGGCGGCGCGCGAGCGCGCCATCTATTCCGAGCAGGCCCGCGAATCCGGCAAGCCCGAAAACATCATCGAGAAGATGGTCGAAGGCCGCATGCGCAAATTCTACGAGGAATCGGTGCTGCTGCAGCAGGTCTTCGTGATCGACGGCGAGACGCCGGTGGGCAAGGTGGTCGAGAAGGCCGCCAAGGATCTGGGCGCGCCGGTCGAGATCGTGGGCTTCCTGCGTTTCGCCGTGGGCGAGGGCATCGAGAAGGCCGACGCCGACTTCGCCGATGAAGTGAAGGCTATGGCTGGCCGCTGAGCCTGGACAAACCACCAAGGACAAACCGGAGGTCGGGATGGGTGCCGCGCCGAAATATCGCCGGGTGCTGCTGAAGATCTCCGGCGAGGCCCTGATGGGCAAGGAGGCCTACGGCATCGACACCGGCACGGTCGACCGCATGGCTGCCGATGTGAAGGATGCGGTGGCCGCCGGCAGCCAGCTCTGTCTGGTGATCGGCGGCGGCAATATCTTTCGCGGTCTGGCCGGTGCCGCCAAGGGCATTGAGCGCGCCACTGCGGACTATATGGGTATGCTGGCCACGGTGATGAACGCGCTGGCCATGCAGGCGGCGCTGGAGCGGGTGGGCGTGCCCACGCGCGTGCAGTCCGCCATCCCCATGACCAGCGTGTGCGAGCCCTATATCCGCCGCCGGGCCATTCGCCACATGGAAAAGGGCCGGGTGGTGATCTTTGCCGCTGGCACCGGCAACCCCTTCTTCACGACCGATACCGCGGCGGCGCTGCGTGCTGCCGAGATGAACTGCGATGCCATGCTCAAGGGCACGCAGGTGGACGGCGTCTATTCCGCCGACCCCAAGAAGGTGGCGGACGCCGTGCGCTACGATACCTTGACCTATCACGACGTGCTGGCGCGCGATCTGAAGGTGATGGACGCTTCGGCGGTCAGCCTGTCGCGCGAGAACGGCATTCCGATCATCGTGTTTTCGATCCATGATCGCGGGTCGCTGGCGGCGGTGCTGGGCGGGGCCGGCCGTTGCACCGTCATCGCGGAACGGGGTTAGGATCGGGGCGCCGGGCACTGCCGCCTGCGCCGTGGACATTCGGGGAGAGAGCTGATGGCCGATTCAGCCGATTTTGACAAAAACAGCATGGATCATCGGATGACCGGTGCCGTGGCCACGCTGAAAAGCGAATTCGCCGGCCTCAGGACCGGCCGCGCCAGCGCGGCGCTGCTCGACCCGGTGATGGTCGAAGCCTATGGCAACCAGATGCCGATCAACCAGGTAGGGACGGTGGGCACCCCGGAGCCCCGGCTGCTCACGGTCCAGGTGTGGGACAAGTCGATGGTCAAGGCCGTGGACAAGGCGATCCGGGAGGCCGGCCTCGGCCTCAACCCCCAGGTGGACGGCCAGCTCCTGCGCATCCCGGTGCCCGAACTGAACGAGGAACGCCGCAAGGAACTGGCCAAACTGGCCTCCAAATATGCCGAACAGGCGCGGATCGCCGTCCGCAATGTCCGCCGGGACGGGATGGAAATCCTGAAAAAGTTGGAGAAAGACCACAAAATCGGCCAGGACGAACACCATAAACGCGGTGAAGAATTGCAGAAGCTCACGGATGCGCATATCCGTGACATAGACGCTGCGCTCCACGCCAAGGAGCAGGAGATCATGCAGGTCTGAATACAGGCCCGGGCTGAATCGGTATACTGCCGGGGGGCAAACGAGGATGTGACGGACCTTTCATGACGAGTGCTGTCCCGGCCCAGACCAGCCTGCCACGCCACGTCGCCATCATCATGGACGGCAACGGCCGCTGGGCGAAGAAGCGTCATCTGCCGCGGGCGGCCGGTCATGTAGCGGGCGTCGCCGCGGTTCGCAACGTGGTACGCGCCGCCATCGATATCGGCCTGGAAAACCTGACACTTTATGCGTTTTCCTCGGAGAACTGGAAACGTCCGCGGACCGAGGTGAACCACCTTATGGGCCTGTTCCGTTCCTATTTTTGCGAGGATGTGAACGAGCTGGTGGAACGCAACGTGCGCATGCGTATCATCGGCAGCCGGGACCGCGTTGCCATCGACATTCGTACCATGATCGAAGATTGCGAACGGCGCACCGCGGCCAATACCGGCTGCAACGTCACCTTTGCCTTCGATTACGGGGCGCAGGAAGAGATCGCCGCTGCCGCCCGCGCCGTGGCCGAGGAAGTGCGCCGTGGCGAACTGGATCCGGCGCGGATCACGCCGGCCGTTTTCGCCGCCAGGCTGCTGACCAGCGAGTTGCCCGACCCGGACCTGATCATTCGCACCAGCGGCGAGAGGCGGCTGAGCAACTTTCTGCTGTGGCAGGCAGCCTATGCCGAGCTGTTGTTCGTAGACACCTTGTGGCCGGATTTCTCGCGTGCCCAGTTCATCGAGGCTCTGAACACCTTCTCACACCGCGAGCGCCGCTTCGGCGCGCTGGCGCCGGAAGCTGTCGCGTGAGCGCCGGCGAGCACATCGCCGGGCCGCGACGCGCCGCTTCGCGGCGTGGGGGCTCTGGTCTGGATTGGGGGCTCAGGCTGGTGTTCGGCCTGCTGCTGGCGGCTCTTGCGCTGGCGGCGATGGTCAAGGGCGGGGTCTGGTTTGCCGGGTTCATCGCCGCGGTCACCATCACCGGGCTGTACGAATGGCACCGCATGGTCGGAGGCCAAGATTATACCCGCTATGCCGTGATCGGCACTCTGGGCCTGGCGGCGGCGCTGGTTGCGCCGCTGCTGGCGCCGCAGTTGGCTTCGGATGTGCCGTTCCTGATCCTTGGCGGTACGGCACTGTTGGATCTGGCGGTAGCTGCCGGCGCCGGGGCGCAGCCGCTGTGGCAGGCCGCCGGGCCGCTATATCTCGGGATTCCTGGTGTGGCGTTGTTCGACCTCAGAGCGAATTCCGTCCACGGGCTATGGCTGGTGCTGATCCTGTTCGCGGCTGTCTGGGCTGCCGATACCGGGGCACTGGTCAGCGGTAAGCTGATCGGCGGGCCGAAGCTGGCCCCGGTGCTCTCGCCCAACAAGACCTGGGCCGGCTTTGTCGGCGGCACGGCGCTGGCGGCGCTGGCCGTCGGGCTGGTGGTGGCGGTGCTGGGCGGCAACTTCTTGTCCGGCGCGGCGGCCGGTTTGGTTCTGGCGCTGGCCGGCCATGCCGGCGATCTTTTCGAATCGTGGGTCAAGCGCCGGGTCGGCCGCAAGGACAGCGGCAACCTCATCCCCGGTCATGGCGGGGTGCTGGACCGCATCGATTCAATCCTGTTTGCGGTGCCGGTTTGTGCCGTTCTCGTGTATCTGTTCGACGCCCATTCCCTCCTTGGCTTCGGAGCGCAACCGTGAGCGCCTACGACCTTTCCCAAACCCTGTCGCGCCGCCTCACCGTGCTGGGCAGCACGGGCTCGATCGGTGTCAGCACGCTGAGCGTCGTGGCCCATGCCCGCGCCACCTATGGCGAAGAGGTCATGCCGCTGGAAGCGCTGACGGCGCAGGCCAATGTCGAGGCGCTGGCAGCCCAGGCGCGCGAGCATCGCCCGCGCCTGGCGGTGATCGGCAAGCCGGAACTCTACGGCCGGCTGAAGGAACTTCTGGACGGCACCGGGATCGAAACGGCGGCAGGGCCGGACGCGGTGCGCGCTGCGGCCGATCGCCCGGCCGAGCAGGTTATGGTCGCCATCGTCGGGGCGGCGGCGCTACCGCCGGCGCTGGCGGCAGTCAAGCGCGGCGCCACGCTTGCCCTTGCCAACAAGGAATGCGTGGTGGCGGCGGGCGATCTGTTCCGCCGCACGCTGGCGGCCTCGCGCGCCACGGTGATCCCCGTCGATTCCGAACACAACGCCGCCTTCCAGGTGCTCGATTTCGCCGAAGCCCACGCCATCGACAAAGTGACGCTGACCGCGTCCGGCGGTCCGTTCCGCCAGTGGAGCCGGGAGCGCATGGTGTCCGTCACGCCCGAACAGGCCGTGGCGCATCCCAACTGGTCGATGGGCGCCAAGATCTCGGTGGACAGCGCCACGCTGATGAACAAGGGGCTCGAACTGATCGAGGCGCATTTCCTGTTCGCACTGCCGGCGGAGAAGCTGGACGTGATCGTGCATCCGCAATCGACCGTCCATTGTCTGGTCAGCTATGCGGATGGCTCGATGCTGGCGCATCTGTCGGCGCCGGACATGCGCACGCCCATCGCTCATGCGCTGGCTTGGCCGCGGCGTATGGAATCGCCTTCGCAACGCCTTGATCTGGCCAAGCTCGGCCAGCTCACGTTCGAAGCTCCGGATCGCGAACGGTTTCCGTGCCTGGCGCTGGCGGAGCGCTGCTTGCGCGAGGGCGGGCGTACGCCTACCATTCTGAACGCGGCGAACGAAGTCGCGGTCGAGGCGTTTTTGAACCGGCGGATTGCATTTTTCGATATCGCGCGCGTGGTCGAGGAAACGCTGTCCCAAGACCGCAGCAATGATGCAATGCCCAACGATCTGGACGCGGTGCTTGCGCTCGATGCGCGCGCGCGCGCCGTGGCGCGCGATCTCTGCCGCAAACTGGCGGCCTGACCGAAGGGACTTCAGGAGGTCCGGGTGATACATGCGTTGGACGGCGTGCTGAATTGGCTGGAGCTCGGGCTGCCGGCCTTCCTCTTCGTCATCACGGTAGTGGTGTTCTTTCACGAACTGGGCCATTTCCTGATGGCGCGCGCCTTCGGCATCGGTGTGGAGTCCTTCTCCATCGGGTTCGGCCCTTCGCTTGTTTCCTGGAGCGACCGGAAAGGCACGCGCTGGAAGATTTCGTGGATTCCGCTAGGCGGTTACGTGAAATTCCTGGGCGATGCGGACGCTGCGAGCACGCCTGACCGCCAGGCCATTGCCTCTATGACACCGCAGCAGCGCGCCAGCATCTTCCAGATGAAACCACTCTATCAGCGTGCGCTGGTGGTGGCAGCGGGCCCCGGCGCAAATTTCGTGCTGGCGATCGCCATCTTCGCAATCACCTTTATGCTCGTGGGCCGTCAGATCATCCGCCCGGTGGTCAGCGTCGTGCAGCCGGCCAGCGCCGCCGCCGCCGCCGGCATCGAACCTGGCGACGTCATCAAGAGCGTGGACGGTAGGTCGGTCGAATCGTTCTCCGAGCTGCAGCGCATCGTCTCCATGAGCCCCGGCCGGCGGCTGGTCGTCACCGTCAGCCGCAGCGGGACGCTTTTGCGGCTGGATGCCACGCCGCGCCTGGAGGTGGTGACGGACCGGTTCGGCAACCGTCAGAAGATGGGCGTGCTGGGCATCGTCAACAAGATCGTGCCCAGCGAGATCGAAACGGTGCATTACGGCTTCTTCGGGGCCGTCGGCGAGGCCTGTTCCCAGTCCTGGGACGTAGTCAGCGGCACGATGACCTATCTGTGGCGGATGCTCGCCGGCCAGGAGGATGCCAGCCAGCTCACCGGGCCGGTGGGAATCGCCCAGGTTTCCGGGCAGGTGGCATCCATCAGCTTCTTCGATCTTTTCCCGCTTGCCGCGCTTCTGTCGATAAGCATCGGGCTGGTCAACCTTTTTCCGGTTCCGATGCTCGACGGCGGGCATCTTCTGTATTATGGGTTTGAAGCAGTGATGGGTCGGCCGCTTGGTGCGCGGGCCCAGGACATGGGGTTCCGGGTAGGGCTGGCGGTCATGCTTGCGTTGATGGCCTTGGCGACCTGGAACGACCTTGTCCGGTTGAACCTTTTCTGACACTGACGGCACCGCGGGAACCGCTGGTTTCCGTGGTGCTAGCCATGAGACGAGCGGATGAGCCTGATCGCCCCCATTTTCGCCCGGCCACTGCGCGCGGCAATAGTCATGATCTGCGCGGCCCTGGTGGTTCCAGTGGCGGCATCGGCGCAGGCCCTGAACCCGGCTGCGGAAGCCGCCCACGCTGCCGCCCATGCCCAGAAGCAGACGATGCCGCAGGAGCCGCCGATCCAGCAGATCATGGTGCGCGGGACGCAGCGCATCGAGCCTGCGACGGTGCTTTCCTACATCTCGGTGCATGTGGGCCAGCCCTATGACGAGCAGGCGGTCGACCGTTCGCTCAAGACGCTGTTCGCCACCGGTCTGTTCTCGGACGTGAAATTCGGTTGGAACGGTTCGGTGCTTACGATCAACGTGGTCGAAAATCCGATCATCAACCAGGTGGTGTTTGAGGGCAATGACAAGGTCTCGACCAAGGATCTGACCAAGGAAGTCCAGCTCAAGCCACGCACCGTGTTCACGCGCAACAAGGTGCAGGCCGATGTCCAGCGCATCATCGAACTCTACCGCCGCAACGGCAAGTTTGCCGCCACGGTCGATCCGGAGATCATCCAGCGGCCGCAGAACCGCGTCGACCTGATCTATTCGATCAACGAAGGGCCGACCACCGGCGTGGCGCGCATCGACTTCATCGGCAACCATGTGTTCGACGATTCGACGTTGCGCGACCAGATCGCCACCGAAGAAAGTGCGTGGTGGAAGTTCCTCGCCTCCAATGACAATTACGATCCCGACCGCCTGATCTTCGATAAGGAGCAACTGCGCCGCTTCTACCTGAAGCGCGGCTACGCGGATTTCGAGGTGGTTTCCGCGGTCGCCGAGCTGACACCGGACCGCCGCAACTTCTACATCACCTTCACGCTGCACGAAGGGCAGCTCTATCATTTCGGCAAGGTGACGATCAATTCCAAGATCAAGGAGCTGACGCCGGAGATGCTCCGTCCGCTGGTTCCGATCAAGGATGGCGACGTCTACAATGCAGAACTGGTGGACAAGTCCATCGACGCCCTGACCAACGCCGCAGGCACCAAGGGCTACGCCTTCGCCGAGGTCCACCCGCGTATCCGGCGCGATCGCAAGACCCGCTCCATCGATATGATCTTCAATATCGACCAGGGGCCGCGCGTTTATATCGAAAAGATCAACATCACCGGCAATGCGCACACGCTGGACAAGGTGATCCGGCGCCAGTTTCGCCTGGCGGAAGGCGACGCCTTCAACCGCGTGCTGGTCGATCGTTCGCGCACGCGCATCAAGGCGCTGGGCTTCTTCAAGGACGTCAAGATCGATACGGCGCCCGGCTCGGCGCCGGACCGCACGGTCCTGAACGTCCAAGTGACGGAGGATTCCACCGGGCAGTTGCAGCTTGGCGCCGGCTATTCGTCGACCAGCTCATTCGTCGGTCAGTTCAGCTACGAGCAGCGCAACCTGTTCGGCCGCGGCGAGTTCCTGCGCGCCAGTGTCTCGGCCTCGACCATCAGCAAGGAGTTCATGGTCAGCTTCACCGAGCCCTATTTCATGGATCGCCCGCTTTCGGCCGGCGTTGACCTGTCCAAGATCCTGACCAACTACGACCAGGCCGCCTATCAGGGCGACCAGACCACGGCGCGCTTCCGCCTCGGTTTCCCGACCTCCGAATTTGGCAGCGTCGGCCTGAGCTATACCTGGAGCCTCGAAAAGATCACGCCATATCTCAACGCGCCTTCTGTCGTGTATCAGGCGGCGGGCACGGCGCAGATTTCGGCGGTCGGCTTCAGCTACGGCTACAACACATTGGACGATCCGATCAAACCGCACACCGGCATGGTCTTCGGCCTCAGCCAGGAATTCGCCGGTCTCGGTGGAACGCTGAAATACCTGCGGACCGAAGCCTCCTACGCCACCTTCACGCCAGTGATCTGGGACGATCTGGTGGGCTCATTCCGCCTCAAGGGCGGTTACATCACCGGCTATGACGGGCAGTATGTGCGCCTCAATGAGCGCTTCTTCAAAGGCGGCGACAGCTTCCGCGGCTTCAAGCTCGCTGGCATCGGCCCGCGCCAGATTCGATACAATGGCCAGAACGTCAGTACCAACGGCGCGATCGGCGGCGACGCCTATCTGATCGGAACCTTCGAACTGCGGATTCCGGATTTCTTACCGGCTGATTACGGAATTTCCACCTCGCTGTTTACCGATTTCGGCACCCTCGGCCACATTGATTCGGGCGTTCCGACTTGCACGCCCGTGAACTGTACCAAGGACAATATGGCGCTCCGGGCTTCGGCTGGTATCTCGATCGGCTGGAAGTCACCATTCGGACCGGTTCAAATTGACTTGGGTATGCCGTTCGTGAAAACAGGCTACGACAAGACGCAGATCATTCGTTTCAGCGCTGGAACAGGATTCTAACCCCATGAACATGATGAACGTTAAGGGCCGCTGGGCCCATGCTTGCGCGGCCGCGGTGCTGGCCGCCGGCTTTATGATGTACGGTTCTGCTGCGGCGCTCGCGCAAGGCAAGCCGGCGGCACCGGCGCCCCAGGGGACGCTGGCCCCGAAAATCCTGATGATCGACATGCAGGCTGTGTTCGGTGCCTCAAAGGTCGGCCAGGATATCGCCCGCCAGGTAAAGGCTTACACCGATAGCGCCCGCAAGGAGTTCCAGGGCGACAACGATGCGCTCAAGCGCGAGGGCCAGACGCTGCAGCAGCAGCTCGCCATTCTCGCGCCCAGCGTGAAAGACCAGAAAATCAAAGCCTTCGAGGCCAAGCAGGCGGCCTTCCAGCGGAAGGTGCAGCAGCGCCAGGACATGATCCAGGGCGGCGTGCTGCAGGCCAGGCAGCAAGTCGAAAAGGCACTGACCCCGATCCTTCAGGGCATCATGGCCGAGCGCGGTGCCAACATCCTGCTGGATCGCCGCGTGGTGCTTTTGGGGCCGAACGACATCGACGTTTCGCAGGTCGCCGTCGACCGTTTGAACAAGAAGATGCCTTCGGTGAAGGTGAACCTGGTCGCGCTGCCGCAGGGCGCGCAGCAGCAGGAGCAATAGGGCGCGAGGACGGGCGCGGGGCCCGGGCGCCCGCGCCTTCGCGCGTGTGCTGATGGCCGACCCCCGCTTCTACGACAACCGCGGTCCCTTTTCGCTAGGCGAATTGTGTGCGGCGATCGGCGTGGCGGTGCCGCCGGGCCGGGAAACGGCGCCCGTCCGCGACCTGGCGTCTCTGGAAGGGGCGGGGCCGGAGCACCTGTCGTTCTGCACCGGGGGCAAGAAGGCGCTGGCGGCGCTGAAGGCTTCGGGGGCCGGCTTCTGTCTTGCCGGCGGCGATGTTCCTCCCGAGAGCGCAGGCGAGAAGACGGTTCTGATAACTGTGCCGGTGCCGGCCGCGGCCTTTGCCGCAGCGGCGCGTTACTTCTATCCCGAGCATGAGGAACCGCTCTGGTCGCAGCAGACGGCGGTCGATCCTTCGGCCGTTATCGGCGAGGATGTTCGGCTGGCGCCCGGCGTGGTGATCGGCTCCGGTGCCGAGATCGGCGCGGGTACGCGCATCGGCCCCAATACCGTGATCGCCCGCGGGGTCGCCATCGGCCGCGATTGCCGGATCAGCAGTGGTGTCTCGATTTCGCACGCTTATGTAGGCGATGCAGTGGTGATTTTGCCGGGCGCGCGGATCGGCCAGTCCGGCTACGGATTTGTTTCGGGCGCCGGTGGGCATGGCAAAATTCCACAACTCGGCCGGGTCGTCGTCCAGGATCGCGTGGAAATCGGCGCCAATACCACCATCGACCGCGGCGCGTTGGGTGACACGGTGATCGGCGAAGGCACCAAGATTGATAATCTGGTTCAGATTGGGCACAACTGCCGCATCGGAAGGCATTGCCTGATCGTTTCGCAGGTTGGCCTATCGGGCAGTGTGGAACTGGGCGATTTCGTGGTGCTGGCCGGACAGGCCGGGGTTGCCGATCACACGCGAATCGGCGATGGCGCGCGGATCGGTGCCAAGGGCGGGGTTCCCTCCGGCGAGTATCCGGGGGGCATGGATTATGGCGGCTTTCCGATTCGGCCACTGAAAGATTGGCGGCGGGAGATGGCGACATTGGTGCTGCTCGCCAAACGACGCAAGCGGGACAGGAATGACGGACGCGACTGATACGAACGGAACAGTGCTCGATATCGAGCGCATCAAGCAGCTCTTGCCGCACCGCGCGCCGTTTCTCTTTCTGGAACGGCTGAGCGATATCGTGCCGGGGGTCAGCGCGGTCGGGCACAAGGCGGTTTCGTTCAACGAGCCACATTTCGCGGGCCATTTTCCCGATTATTCGGTGATGCCCGGTGTCTTGATCGTCGAGGCGATGGCGCAGGCGGCCGGTGCGCTGGTGGTGCACTCGCTGAACGCTGCCGGTACGAAGAAGCAGGTCTATTTCATGGCCATCGACAAAGCGCGGTTCAGAAGGCCGGTCGTCCCGGGCGACATGTTGCGCTTTCCGGTCAAGGCGCTGCAGCATCGTGGTGCGGTATGGCGTTTCGAAGGCAAGGCTTATGTCGGCGATGCGCTCTGCGCCGAAGCGGAATTCAGCGCGATGATCCGCAATGCGGAGCAGGACGGAAATGCGCGTTCATCCGACGGCAATCGTTGAGGACGGCGCCAGCCTTGGGGCGGACGTCGAAATCGGACCCTTTTGTATCGTTCATCGCGGCGCGATCCTTGGCGAAGGCGTGCGGCTTCATTCCCATGTTGTGATCGGCGGCAGCACCAAGATCGGTGCGCGTGCGGCGGTTTATTCCCATGCGGTGCTGGGCGGCGATGCACAAATCCGGGGCGGCGAGGCCACGGGCACGCGCCTTGAGATTGGCGCCGATTGCGTCATCCGCGAGCATGTCACCATCAGCGCGGGCAGCGCGCGGGGCCATCGCGTCACGCGCGTGGGCGACAACGGCTATTTCATGGCCTATAGCCACATCGCGCATGATTGCATCATCGGTAATGACGTGACGTTCGCCAACGGTGTGCAACTCGGCGGCCATGTCGAGATCGGCGACGGCGTCAATTTCGGCGGATTGTCCGCCATTCAGCAGTTCGGGCGCGTCGGCCGCTATGCTTTCATCGGCGGGGTCACCGGTGTCAACGAGGACGTCATCCCCTACGGCATGGCGATCGGCTCGCGCGCCGAGCTGACGGGCCTCAACCTGATCGGACTCAAGCGCCGCGGCATTGCGCGCGCCAACATTCACGCGCTGCGCGGCGCCTTCCGCATGATCTTTCAGGATGAAGCCGGTTCGCTTGAAGATCGCGCGCGCCGCGCCGCAGCGCGCTGGCCCGACATGCCGGAGGTGCAGGAGGTCGCGGCCTTTGTGTTGGCCGATGCCAAGCGGCCGATCTGCACCGCGCGCAAGCGCGGCGCAATGGACGATGAGTAATGGCGGACGACGATTGATGACCGCGGGCGCGCTCGGAATCATTGCTGGCGGCGGCGATCTTCCCATAGCCGTGGCCGAAGCGGCGGCGGCGGCGGGGCGTGCGGTCTTCATCCTCGCGCTCAAGGGCTCGGCCGACGAGGGCGTGGCCCGTTTTGCGCACGAATGGAACACGCTGGGCGAAGTGGGGCGCGCCATGAAGCTGTTGCGCGCGCATGGCGTGAACGAGGTGCTGCTGGCCGGCAAGGTGGCACGGCCACGCTTCTCCGAAGTCAAGCTCGATGCCAAGGGGCTGATGGTGCTGCCCAGGGTGGTGGCCGCTGCGCGCAAGGGCGACGATGCGCTGTTGCGCTGCATGGTGTCGCTGTTTGAGGACGAAGGCTTCAAGGCCATCGGCGTGGCGGAAGCGGCGCCGGCCCTGCTGGCGCGTGAGGGCGTGTTCGGCCACGTCAAACCCGGCGAGGACGATCTGGCGGATATCGCCGTGGCGGTGAAGGTGGTGCGCGCGATGGGCGCGCTCGATATCGGGCAGGCGGCGGCGGTGTGCGCCGGCCTGGTGCTGGCTGTGGAAGCGGCCGAAGGCACGGACCGCATGATCGCGCGCGTGGCCGATCTGCCCGAAGCCATTCGCGGCGTGCCCGGCGAGCCCAAGGGTGTGCTGGTCAAGGCGCCCAAGCCGCTGCAGGATGGTAAGACGGATTTGCCCGTGATCGGCACGGACACGGTTAAAAACGTGGCTGCGGCGGGCCTTGCGGGCATCGCGGTGGAGGCAGGCGCGGCGCTCATCATGAACCGCGCGGGCGTGATCGCGGCCGCGGACGAAGCGGGCATCTTCGTGATGGGCTTCGCGCGCACTGCCTATCCCGGCTGAGCCATGAGCGCGGCAAATCTCCCTGCCAAGCCGCTGTCGCTGATGCTGGTGTGCGGCGAACCCTCGGGCGATCAGCTCGGCGGCGAACTGATGGCGGCGTTGAAAACGCGCGCGCCCGAGGTCGCGTTCAGCGGCGTCGGCGGCGAGGCGATGGCGGCGCAGGGATTGCGGAGCCTGTTCCCGCTTGACGATACTGCCGTGATGGGCCTGGCCGAGGTGGTGCCGAAAATCCCGGTGATCCTGAAGCGCGTGCGCGAGGCCGCGGATTACGCGCTTGAGACGCGGCCGGACGCCGTGGTGCTGATCGACAGCCCGGATTTCACCCACCGCATTGCGCGGCGGCTCAAGCGCATCGACCCGCGCCTTCGTACCGTGAATTACGTGGCGCCGCAGGTCTGGGCCTCGCGCTCCTACCGCGCCAAGACGATGGCGCGCTATTTCGATCTGGTGCTGGCGCTGCTGCCGTTCGAGCCCAGGTTCTTCGAATCCTATGGGCTCAAGACGATATTCGTTGGCCATCCGGTGATCGAACGCGCCGCGCGCATGAAGGGCGGGGTTGGCCTGCGCGCCCGTCTCGGCATCGCGCCCGATGCGCCGCTGCTGGCGGTGCTGCCCGGTAGCCGCACCAACGAAGTGCGCCTGCTTTTGCCGCTGTTTCGCGAATCGGTAGCGCGGCTCGCTGCAGATGTTCCGGGGCTTGTCTGCATCATTCCGGTGGTGCCGCATGTGGCGGCGCGGGTGCGCGAAGGCGCGGCCGGCTGGCCGGTGCCGCTTCATTTCGTCGACAGCGACGCGGACAAGTTCGCCGCTTTCGATGCGGCCGATGTGGCGCTGGCCGCTTCCGGCACGGTAACGACGGAACTGGCGCTGTCGAAAACGCCCACCGTGGTGGGCTACAGGCTCGGCTGGCTGACCTACAAGCTGATGCGCCCGCTCATCCACGCGCCCTATGCCACGCTGATCAACATCATTCTCGGCCGCGAGGCGATGCCGGAATTCATTCAGAAGGACTGCACGCCGGAAAAGCTAGCAGCGGCTCTGCTCATGCTGTTCCGCGACGAAGCCGCGCGTACGCGTCAGTTGCGCGATCTGGAAGCGGCGGTAAAAAGTCTCGGCGCGGGCGGCGAGGCGCCGAGTTTGCGGGCGGCGGAGGCACTGCTGGCCTTCGCGCGCGAGGGGCGCACGAAGGCCGCAGTGTAGGCAAACTCAGCGCCGCGTCAGCGGCACGTAATCGCGCGTCTTTGCGCCGGTATAGAGCTGGCGCGGACGGCCGATCTTCTGGTGGGGATCTTCCAGCATCTCCTTCCACTGTGCGATCCAGCCCACGGTACGGGCCAGTGCGAAGAGGGCGGTGAACATTGACGTCGGGAAGCCCAGCGCGCGCAGCGTGATGCCGGAATAGAAGTCGATATTGGGGTAGAGCTTCTTCTCGATGAAATAGTCGTCGTGCAGCGCGATGTGCTCCAGCTCCATCGCCACCTTGAGCAGCGGCTCGTCCTTCATGCCCAGCTCGTCCAGCACGGCATGGCACTGGATCTCCATCGCCTTGGCGCGCGGATCGTAGTTTTTGTAGACGCGATGGCCGAAGCCCATCAGGCGGAACGGGTCGTTCTTGTCCTTGGCGCGGGCGACGAATTCGGGAATGCGGTCCACCGTGCCGATCTCTTCGAGCATCTTGAGCGCGGCCTCGTTGGCGCCGCCGTGCGCCGGGCCCCACAGGCAGGCGATGCCCGCCGCGATACAGGCGAAGGGATTGGCGCCCGAGGAACCGGCCAGCCGCACCGTGGAGGTGGAGGCGTTCTGCTCGTGATCGGCGTGCAGGATGAAGATGGTGTCCAGCGCCTTGGCCAGCACCGGATTGATCTTGTACTCCTCCGCCGGCACCGCGAAGCACATGCGCATGAAGTTTTCGGTGTAGCCGAGGTGATTCAGCGGATACACGAAGGGCTGGCCGACGTGATATTTGTAGGCCATCGCCGCGATCGTCGGGATCTTGGCGATCAGGCGGTGGCTGGCGATCTCGCGCTGGCGCGGATCGTTGATGTCGGTGGAGTCGTGATAGAAGGCCGAGAGTGCGCCCACCACGCCGCACATCACCGCCATCGGGTGCGCATCGCGCCGGAAGCCGCGGTAGAAAGTGGCAAGCTGTTCGTGAACCATCGTGTGCAAGGTCACGGTGCGGTCGAAGGCTTCCATCTCCGTCTTGCTCGGTAGCGCGCCGTAGAGCAGCAGGTAGCAGACCTCGACGAAGTTCGAATGGGCCGCGAGCTGGTCGATCGGATAGCCGCGGTAGAGCAGCACGCCTTTGTCGCCGTCGATGAATGTGATCTGGCTTTCGCAGCTGCCCGTGGAGGTGAAGCCCGGGTCGTAGGTGAAGACGTCCGCGTCGGAATACAGCTTTCGGATATCCAGAACGTTGGGGCCCTCGGTGCCGGCATATGCGGGCAGGTCGTAATCCTTGCCCTTGTAGGAGAGTTTGGCGGCGCCGTCGGGAATGGCTTTGCTTTCGCGGATCGTCATGGGCGTACTCCTCTGGGCGCGCGGCCCTGCGTGGTGACCGCGACCGATATTGCACTGCGGCAACTATAGTCCAAGGCGGTTAATTTCGTCACCTCCCGAGCTTCGGAATTCGCGTTCCAGAGGCGCTAAGTCGCATAAGTCCCAAGCCGGACAAGAGATTCTTCCTTCCCCAGGACTGCCAGCATGTCGAAGATGGGAGGGGAGGCGGCCTTGCCGGTAAGCGCGGCCCGAATCGGCTGGGCTACCTGTCCGAGCTTGATCCCTTCTGCGGTTGCGAAGGTCCGCACGGTCTCCTCCAGTGCTGCCGCAGTCCAGTCGCCCTGCCCGAGAAGGGGTAATACGCGGCCCAGCACGGTGCGCGCCTCCGGGGTCAGCAGCTTGCCGGCCGCCGCATCCAGTTCGCGCGGGCCGTCCGTATAGAGGAATTCGGCGGCCTCGGCGATCTCCACCAGCGTCTTGGCGCGCTCCTTGAGGCCGGGCATGGCGGCGGTGAGGCGCGCCAGGGCCTTCCTGTCCAGCGTGCGCGGCGGATCGAGGCGGGCGAGCAGGGCGGCCACGTCCTTTGCCAATTCGCCGCCATCGGTCAGGCGCAGGTAATGGGCGTTGATGCTGTCCAGCTTCTTGGTGTCGAAGCGGGCGGGACTGCGGCCGATGTTCTCGACGTTGAACCACTCCACGGCCTGCGCCGTGGGGATGATCTCGTCGTTGCCGTGGCTCCAGCCCAGACGCAGCAGGTAGTTGCGCATGGCTTCGGGCAGGTAGCCCATATCGCGATAGGCCTCGACGGCGAGGGCGCCGTGGCGCTTGGAGAGCTTGGCGCCGTCCGGCCCGTGGATCAGCGGCACATGGCCGTAGACCGGCTCGGGCCAGTTCATGGCCGTGATGATCTGCAGCTGCCGCGCGGCGTTGTTGAGATGATCGTCGCCGCGGATCACATGGGTGATGCCCATGTCGTGATCGTCCACTACCACCGCCAGCATGTAAGTGGGCGTGCCGTCGGAGCGCAGCAGGATCATGTCGTCGAGCTGCTCGTTGGCAAAGCGCACATCGCCCTGCACCAGATCGTGCACGATCGTCTCGCCGGCCTGCTGGGCCTTCAGGCGCACGACGAAGGGCTTGCCGTCCTCGGCCGGGCCGGGCTCGCGGTCGCGCCAGCGCCCGTCATAGCGGACGGGCTTGCCGGCCGCGCGCTGCTCGGCGCGCATGGCGTCCAGTTCCTCGGCCGTGGCGTAGCAACGATAGGCGCGGCCCTGCGCCAGCATCTCTTCGGCCACTTCGCGATGGCGATGGGCGCGGGCGAACTGGAACACAGTGTCGCCGTCCCAGTCGAGGCCGAGCCATTCCAGGCCGTTCAGGATGGCGGCAATGGCTTCGGGCGTGGAGCGCGCGCGGTCGGTGTCCTCGATCCGCAGGCGGAAGATGCCGCCGGTGTGGCGGGCATAGAGCCAGTTGAAGAGGGCCGTACGCGCGCCGCCGATGTGGAGATAGCCCGTGGGCGAGGGAGCAAAGCGCAGGACGGGTTTCGAATTTTCAGCCATGATACCGTGTGGTTTCTGAGGCCGGCGTTCGCGGCCGTGGTGTTGGCGAGGCTTCTAAAGCGCGGCCAGCCGAAGTGGAAGGCGGTTCGGCGCCTGGCCGCGCGCAATCAGAGGGATAGAGCGGGCCCCGCCAAGGGCATGCTCTAGCAAACCGGGTTCCGTGGGGGTAGGTCCGTCACCGTTTTTTTGGCGATTGGCGCCGTCCAATTGGGCGCGCGCCACGCCGTTGCGCTGGCCGTCGGCGGCAGGGGCCGCGCTCGCCAGGGGCTGGCGGGAGGATGCGGACCGCCGCCCGCTCTGGCTGCCGGTGGGGCTGGGCATCGGTATCGCGCTCTATTTCGCGCTGCCGTCCGAACCAGCCATCTGGCTTGGCCCGGCGGCGCTCGGCGTGGGCGGCCTCGTGGCGATATCCTGCTGGCGGCTCGGCGAGCATGCCGGCCTGCGCGCCCTGGCGGCGCTGGCGGCGGCGCTGCTGATCGGCTTCGGCGTTGCCAGGCTGCGCACCGAGGCGGCAGCCGCGCCGGTCCTTTATCACCGGATCGGGCCGGTCCGCTTCGAGGCCCGCGTGCTCGCGCGCGATGCCCACGGCAAGGGCACGCGGCTGCTGCTGAATGTCGAACGCATCCGGCGGCTGGCGCCGGCGGCGACGCCGCATCGCGTACGCCTGTCGGTGCGCATGGCGCCGGATGCGCTCGTTCCGGGGCAATGGGTGTCGCTGGTGGCGGTGCTGATGCCGCCGCCGGCGCCCTCTTCGCCCGGCGGCTACGATTTTGGACGCTGGGCCTGGTACGAGGGCATTGGCGCGGTGGGCTACGCCTATGGCAAGGCCAAGCCGGCGCCCGCGCCCCATCCCGAAACCCTTTCGGAGCGCTGGAGCGATTGGCTCGAAGTTTTGCGCGACCGCATGACGGCGCGCATCGAAAGCGTGATCCCGGGGCCGCAAGGTGCCATCGCCGCGGCGCTCATCACCGGCCAGCGCGGCGGCATCGCGCCGGAGGATCAGGCCGCGTTCCGCGATGCGGGGCTGGCCCATGTGCTGGCGATCTCCGGCCTGCATCTGGCCCTGGCGGGCGGCTTCTTCTTCTGGGTGGTGCGGGCGCTGCTGGCGCTCATTCCAGCGGTGGCGCTGCGCTATCCGATCAAGAAATGGGCGGCGGCAGCAGCACTGCTGGGAGCCGGCGTCTATCTGCTCATCAGCGGCTCGGGCGCGCCGGCGGTGCGCTCCTTCATCATGCTGAGCGTGATGCTGGGCGCGATCCTGCTCGACCGGCCGGCGCTGTCGATGCGCTCAGTGGCCCTGGCGGCAGCGCTGATCCTGTTGTGGCGGCCCGAAAGCCTGATCGCGCCGGGTTTCCAGATGTCCTTCGCGGCGGTGACCGGCCTGATCGCGCTGGCCGAATGGGAACGCGCGCATCGCAAGGAAAGCGGCGTCGCGCCGGGCCTGCTCGGCCGCCTGCGCCGGTACGCGATCGGCATTGCCCTGACCAGCGTGGTGGCCGGGCTGGCGACCGCGCCCTTCGCGGTCTTCCATTTCGACCGGGCCTCGCAATACGGGCTCCTGGGCAACCTCCTGGCGATCCCGGTGGTTGGGCTTTTGGTCATGCCGGCGGCGACGGCGGCGATGGTGCTGATGCCTTTCGGGCTGGACCGTCTGCCGCTGGTCGTGATGGGCAAGGGCGTGGCATTGATGCTGGCCGTTGCGCGCTCGGTGGCGCATCTGCCCGGCGCCGCGGCGATGGTGGCGGTGTGGCCGCAGGCCGCGCTGCTCGTGGTGGTGTTCGGCGGCTTGTGGATCATGCTCTGGCGTGCGCCCTGGCGCTGGCTCGGGCTGCTGCCCATCGCCGCCGGCCTGATCGTTGCGGGTCTCGCCACGCCGCCGGACATTCTGATGACACAGGACGGGCACGACGTCGCGGTGCGGCTGGGCGACGGCAAGCTCGCCTTCCTGCGGCCGCCGAAGGACGATTACGCTGCGCAGAGCTGGCTGCAGCGCGGCGGCGATGCGCGTGATCCCAAGCAAGCAGTTGCGACACCGTCGGATGGCGTGCGCTGCGATTCCTACGGCTGTGTGGCGGCGCTGGCCGACGGCGAGGTGCTGGCTGCTCCGTTGCGCTTTGAGGCGCTGGACGAGGATTGTGCTCGCGCCGCCATCGTGATTGCCGCCATGCCGACGCGGCATCAGTGCAATGGTCCGCGCCTGGTGCTCGACCGTTTCGATTTGGCGAAGAACGGCGCCACGGCGATCCGCCTGGGTTCCGTGCTCGATATCCGCACGGTGCGCGCCGAACGCGGCCGGCGGCCGTGGAGCACGCTGCCTGAACGCCGTTACAAACGAGCGCGCCGGTCACATTTCAACAAGCGCCGCTTCAATAGTGGCGGATAAGGCCCACCAGCTTGCCCTGGACGCGCACGCGGTCCGCACCATAAAGCCGCGTTTCGTAGGCCGGGTTGGCCGCTTCCAGCGCGATGGAATCGCCGCGGCGGCGCAGACGCTTGAGCGTGGCTTCCTGCTCGTCCACCAGCGCCACCACGATATCGCCGGTGTTGGCGGTGTCGGCCTTCTGGATGATGACGGTATCGCCATCCAGGATGCCGGCATTGATCATGGAATCGCCAGTGACTTCGAGTGCGTAATGTTCCCCGCGTGTCAGCATGTCGCCGGGCACCGGCACCTCGGCCACCTTGTGCTGCAAGGCCTCGATAGGCGTACCCGCGGCGATGCGGCCCAGCACCGGAACCGGCACTGCGCTCTCACCTTCGCCGCTGCGCCGGGGCGCGCCGTTGCCGCGTGCGTTGGCGGGAATGCGGACCTCGTTGCCGCGCCCGGCCTCGCGGCCACCGGACCGCGAACCAGGATGGCTCAGGCGCTGGGCCTGGCTGCGGCTGGTGGCCGGACGCATCTGATCGGCCACGTTCTCGGGCAGCTTGATGATTTCCAGCGCCCGCGCGCGCTTTTCCATGCGCCGCAGATAGCCGCGCTCCTCCAACGCCGTAATCAGCCGGTGGATGCCAGATTTCGATTTCAGATCCAGCGCGTCTTTCATTTCGTCGAACGAGGGAGGGATGCCGGTTTCGCGCACGCGCTCATGAATGAACATCAGCAGTTCATATTGCTTGCGTGTCAGCATTTCCAAATCTCCCGCTCGTTCCGGCGGCCGAAGGGCCGGCCGAACAAATCCGAAACACGGAGAATCGTTCTAGTTTAGTTCTACAACCTCGTCAATGCGTAATTTCTTGCCGCAAGGCCGCCCTCGGCGGTGGTCGCAATCCCGCCGGCGCCGCTCACTGCGCCTGCGCGCGGCAGTTGGGGCCCTGGAAAAAACAGTCCTTCCTGGGCGTGAGTTGCGGGTTGCTCAGATGGATGTTCTCGCCGTCAAACTGGATGTTTCCGCATTTGGACTTGATGGTCTCGAGCGAGGCTCCGTCCGCCGCCAGTTGGAGACAGGTGCCATAGGTCTGCGATACCCATTTCACCGTCCCGCCAAGCTTGGCCTTGGCGTTGTCCAGATCGTGAATGTGCCGCGCGTTCTCGATGACCGTCTCGTTGGTCTGTTTGCGCACCGCTTCGGTGGACTGGATGTTGTTCTGCAGATCGTTGGCGCGCTCTACGAGGCCTTGCCCCTTGGTGTCGATCGCCTTCGCCTCGGCATTGTACCGATCCACGCAGGCCGCACAGTGCTGGTCCGGCGGATTGTGATCGTGGCGGTATTCGACCTGCAATTCTTGTGCAATCGCGGTATTCGTCTTGTCGAGATCCTCGTGCAGATGCTTCAGATTCGTGCTGAGCATCTGCTGCGACTCCCCGAGCCGCTGCTGCTCGGCCAGGAGAGCGGCTTTCTTGCCCTCATCCTCCTTGATCTTGTCCTGGATCGCGACGCGCGCAGTCTTCCAGCTGTCGAGCATGGCGATCACGCTGTCGTCGGCGACGGCCGGGGCTGCGACGTAGAGCGCCGTGGCCTGCAACAGGACTGCCAGGCTCGTAACCGCCCGGCGTCGTTTCATTCGTGTTTTTCCAGACATTTCCGCATCTCTTCGGCCCGCAGGCGGTCGAGATCCAGCCCGGGGTTCTGCTCTTTCTTGAACGTCACAAGGCTATTGACGACCGTGTCGCAGAAATTTTCCGGCGAGGAGGCGCCGAATGCCGCGGCAAACTGAGCCGTGCTTTGCTGCGCCAGCGCGAAGCCGCCGAGCTGGAGCGCCACGGTCCCCAGAAGGGCGGCGCTCCACAGCACGCTCGCAAAGCCGGGGGAGAGGTTCTTGCGTACCCAGAACAGGGCAGCGGCCGCAGCCGCCAGCAGGGCCGCCGACGCGAGCACCGCCTTCAGCGCGCCGCCCCACGGAAAGCTGCCGAACACGGCGTAGCCCGCGAAAGATGCGGCCGCGATACCGGCGCAGAGCGCCAGGGCCAGGGCCTTCATGCCGAGCCGGTCCCGCAATGCCCCATAGGAGATGACGAAGACGACCGCGGCGAAGAGCCGGCCCGCGCTGGTGCCATCATGCAGCGCGAACTCGAGCGCGTTCATATGCGCCGGCAAGTCGTAGGGGCCCTGTACCGTGGTATCGTAATAGGCCTTGGCCGCGAAATAGCCGCTCACCGCGCCAAGCTCTCCGCCCGCAACCCAGCTGAAGGCACAGCCGAGCGCTGCCAGAGGCCATTCAAACAGCCGCCAGGGGCCTTGGCGCGTCGCCGCCGGCATCACATCAGGCCGGCATTGATTCCGAGCAGCAGCGCGACGGCGATCCCGATGCCCAGCGCGATGCGGGGCTTCCTTTCTCGCAGCTGCCGCCGCACCATGAAGCCGCCGAGGCCACCGAATACTGCGGCCACGCCGCAATCGAAAACGAGGCGGCCCAAATTCCGGCCCACGATATACTGGCTCATCATGTCGCCGCCCCCGGAAAACCGGATCGCGATGACCACCTCTTTGGTTATGAGGACGAGCGTGAGCGCGGCAATGATCAGGAAAAGCGTGCCGACGGTCGCAAGAATTTTCGATGAGATTGTGGACTTGGAAACTGACATCGCCGTGCCCCCCCATGGACGCCAGATTATGGCGGCATCATAGCACGCAGGCGCGCTGAGAGCAGCCCTCCGCTCCCGCCTCGTCTCGCCGGGGCAGGCGCGGAAACGAGCCTACATTCCTTCCAACAGCACGACCTCCACCCGTTCGCCCGGGTCGGCGGCAGCGGCATGGGGCGGGCGGACGATCAGCGCGTCGGCGGCGGCGATGCCGGTCAGCATCGAGGAATCCTGGACGGAGAAGGGCTGGGCCCAGATCTCGCCGTCCCGCCGTTCGAGCCGGGCGCGGATGTAATCCTGCCGCTTGTCGTTGGCCTTGAGAGGGGCCGTCAGGCGCGCGGCGGCGAGAGGCAGGGCTGTGTCCGTGCCCAGCATCGCCGCGATGGCGGGGCGCAGGTAGAGGATCGCGCAAACCAGCGTCGAAACCGGATTGCCCGGCAGGCCGATCAGCGGCAGGGCGCCGAGGCGTCCGAAGATCAGCGGCTTGCCCGGCCGCATGGCGATCTTCCAGAAATCGAGCTTGAGCCCGGCGGGGCCGAGCGCCTTCTGGATCAAATCGTGCTCGCCCACCGAGGCGCCGCCGAGCGTGACCAGCAGATCGGCGCCTTCGGCGCGGCGCGGCAGCTCCGCGATGGCGTCCACCGTGTCTGGCGTGATGCCGAGGTCGATCACCTCGCCGCCCCATTTTTCGATCAGCGGGATGAGGCCGTAGCCGGACGAGGCCACGATGCCGCCCGGACCATGCGGCGTGCCGGGCGGCGACAACTCATCGCCGGTGGCGGCCAGGGCTACGCGCGGCCGGCGGCGCACCGGAACTTCGGGAATATCGCCCGCCGCGATCAGCGACAGGTCGCGCGCCGTCAGCCGCTTGCCTGCCTTGGCCAGCACATCGCCGGTGCGGAAATCGAGCCCGGCGGCGCGGATGTGTTTGTTCGCGCCGGCGGCTTCCTTGATTGTGACCGTGCCGTCCCTGGCTTCGGTGTCTTCCTGGATGACGATGGTGTCTGCGCCTTCCGGCACCACGCCGCCGGTGAAGATGCGCACGCATTGGCCCGCGCCCACCTTGCCCATGAAGGGATGGCCGGCGGGCGAAGTGCCGATCACCGGCAGCGTCACCGGCACGGAGGCCGCGTCGGCGGCCCTGAGCGCATAGCCGTCCATCGCCGAGACGGGGGCGGGCGGCTGGTTCATCCGTGCACGGACGTCTTCGGCCAGCACGCGGCCCGACGCCTGGCGCAGCGGGACGGTTTCGCTTGCCACCGGCGCAAAGGCCGAAACGATGCGGGCGACGGCGTCGTCCACCGGGATCATGTAATTGGCGTTCATTTTCTGGTCCGGAACAGGTCTGCGGCCGAAACCTGCGCCGCGCGGGCGAGCTTCTTGGCCGTATCGGGGTGGAGGCTGCGGGATTTGCCGGTGAGGAAGGCATAAATCTGCGCCGCCGGAACGCCCGCCTCCCTGGCCCACTCGGTGGCGCGCAGGCGATTGCCGGTCATGAAGGCGCGGAAGGCTTCGCGCGCACCGTCGGGATCAGCCTGCGGGCGCGCGGGCGCGGCCACTTCGCCCGTCAGCGTGGCGGGCGCGGGCTTGGCGCCGGGCGCAGAACGAAAGCCGGCAGACTGCCGCTTCGGCGCCGTCGCAGCCGGCGCCGTGGCGGCATGGGGGGCGATATAGATGCCGCTCTTGCCGCCCGATTTCGTCAGCAGGCGGACGGTTTCGATCACCGCGGTTTTGTCCACCGCCTTGACCATGTCGTACACCGTGAGCGCGGCGACGCTGGCCGCCGTCAGCGCCTCCATCTCGATGCCGGTCTGCGCCGTGGTTTTCACCATCGCGATGATGCGCAGGCTGTGGGTGT
Organism: Alphaproteobacteria bacterium; assembly: GCA_018971835.1. Classification (GTDB taxonomy): domain Bacteria; phylum Pseudomonadota; class Alphaproteobacteria; order Micropepsales; family Micropepsaceae; genus Rhizomicrobium. The sequence continues at coordinate 2,822 of JAGWZW010000031.1, read as the reverse complement.
CGGCCAGCGGTTCGAAATCGATCCCCGCCTTGGCGATCGGCAGGGGATGGCAGAGCGGGATCAGCTCGGAGGTTTTCTTCGCCGCCATGATGCCGGCCAGCCGCGCGGCGGCCAGCACGTCGCCCTTGGGTCCGGTGCCGCCGATGGCCGCGTCGTAAGCCTCGGGCGACAGGCGGATCACCGCTTCGGCGCTGGCTTCGCGCGCTGTCACCGGCTTTTCGGAGACATCGACCATGCGCGCCGCGCCGGTTTCGTCCAGATGCGAGAGCTTGCTCATCCGGGCATCCTAGCGCCAAGCAGCGCGCGCGTCGCCTGTGCCACGTCGCTTTGCCGCATCAGGCTTTCGCCGATCAGGAAGCTGGACACGCCCGCCCGTGCCAGCCGCGCCAGATCAGCCGGTGAACCGAGCCCGCTTTCCGCCACCACCATGACGCCGGCGGGGATTTGCGGCGCCAACCTCTCCGTCACCGCGAGATCGGTCAGGAAGGTCTTCAAGTCACGGTTGTTGATGCCGATCATCGGCGCGCCCAGCGTCAGCGCGCGCGCAAGTTCGGCTTCGTTGTGGATTTCGACCAGCACGTCGATGCCCCAGCGTGCCGCTTCGTCCATCAGCGCGCGGGCTTCGCCGTCGCTCACCGCGGCCATGATGACGAGGATGCAGTCCGCGCCCCAACTCCGCGCCTCGGCCACCTGATAGGGCTCGAACATGAAATCCTTGCGCAGCGCGGGCAGGGAGGTGGCCGCACGCGCGGCGACGAGATAGTCCGGCGCACCCTGGAACGACGGCGTGTCGGTGAGCACAGACAGACACGCCGCGCCGCCTTCTTCGTATGCGCGGGCCAGTGCCGGCGGATCGAAGTCCGCGCGGATCAGGCCTTTCGACGGGCTCGCCTTCTTGATCTCCGCGATCAGGCCATAGCGCCCTTGCGCTTTCTTCGCCTCCAGCGCCTTCAGGAAACCGCGCGGCGCGCTCGCATCCCTCGCGCGCGCCTCGATCTCCGCTTGCGGCACGCGCGCTTTCGCGGCGGCGATCTCTTCGCGCTTGTATCGGGCGATCCGGTCCAGAATGGTCATGGCGCCGGTCTTTGCGACACTTCCGCCAGGCGCGCAAGCGTGGCTTTCGCCGCACCGCTGTCGATGGCTTCTGCTGCCAGCTTCGCGCCGGCGGGCAGGGCGACGGCCTTGTCCGCCACCACCAGCGCCGCTGCCGCGTTGAGCAGCACCACATCGCGGAAGGCGCCCGGCGCGCCGTCCAGCAGCGCGCGCAGCGCCGCCGCGTTCTCTGCCGCTTCGCCGCCCTTGAGCGCGGTGGGCAGCACGCGCTCGACGCCGATCTCTTCGGGCATCACTTCGCGCAGCGTCACTCGGCCCGCATCCAATATGGCGACGTGGGTGAGGCCGGTGGTGGTCAGCTCGTCGAGGCCGTCGGCGCCGCGCACCACCCAGGCCTTTTCCGCGCCCAGCGCCTTCAGCACATAGGCCAGCTTCTCCACCCATTCCGGCGCCGAGACGCCGAGCAGGTAGCGCGTCACCTGCGCCGGATTGGACAGCGGCCCCAGGAAATTGAAGATGGTGCGGAAGCCCAGTTCCTTGCGCACCGGCGCCACATGCTTCATCGCGCTGTGATAGGCGGCGGCGAACAGGAAGCAGATACCGGCTTCGGCAAGGCAGGCTTCGGCCACCTGCGGCGCGATGTCGATCTTCACGCCCAGCTTCTCCAGCACGTCGGCGGTGCCGGTGCGGGAAGAGGCGCTGCGATTGCCGTGCTTGGCCACCGGCACGCCGCACGCCGCCACGGTCAGCGCCGTGGCGGTGGAGATGTTGAAGGTGTCGTGGCCGTCGCCGCCGGTGCCGACGATGTCCATCGCGTGTGCCGGCGCTTTTACCTTGCGCATGGCGGCGCGCATGGCGCGGGCCGCGCCGGTGATTTCCTCCACACTCGGCCCGCGCTGGGCCAGCGCGGTGAGGAAAGCGGCGAGGCGCACCTGCGAGACCTCGCCGGCCATGATGGCGGCGAAGGCGCGCGCGGCCTCGTCGGCGCCGAGCGTGTGGCCGGCGACGATGCGCTTCAACGCCTCTCCAAAGTCGCTGCTCATGCGGATGCTTTGGCTTTGGCGAAATCGGCCGCGATGTTCAGGAAGTTCTGCAACAGCGCGTGGCCCTGCTCGGAAGCGATGCTCTCGGGATGGAACTGCACGCCATGCACCGGGTGGGTTTTGTGCATCACGCCCATGATGACGCCGTCGTCCGCCTTGGCCGTGACCTCCAGCGCTGCAGGCAGGCTTTCCGGCGCGATGGTGAGTGAGTGATAGCGCGTGGCCAGGAAATCGTTGTTGAGGCCGCAGAACACGCTTTTGCCGGTGTGATGGATGCGCGAGAGCTTGCCGTGCAGCGGTTCGGGCGCGCGCACGATGGTGCCGCCATAAGCCTGGCCGATGGACTGGTGGCCGAGGCACACCCCCAGGATCGGCACGCTGCCCTTGGCCTGCCGGATCACCTCCAGGCAGATGCCCGCCTCGTTGGGCGTGCAGGGGCCGGGCGAGAGCACGATGGCCTCGGCACCCAGCCCGAGCGCCGCGGCGGCGGAAAGCTCGTCGTTGCGCTTGACCACCACCTCGGCGCCCAGCTCGCCCAGGAAATGGAAGAGGTTGTAGGTAAAGCTGTCGTAATTATCGATCAGAAGCAGCACTTCACACCTATGTCTATGAAAACGCTAGTATAAATATTCCCGTCCGCGTTGCGAGGCCCTTGGGGCGCCGCCCGCATTTTCGCGGAAGCCATAGCAGAAAAAAAGTTGGTTTAAGAGCGCGTCGGGGGCCCGG
>JAGWZW010000030.1 GCA_018971835.1 Alphaproteobacteria bacterium | reverse complement strand
GAATATTTCCTGGAATCGCTGACGCCGGGCGATACCTTCGTCTTCGGCGGCGAGGTCTTGCGCTTCGAAACCATCCGCGAGAACGCGGCCTTCGTCACCCGCACGCATGACCCGATGGCGCAGGTGCCGTCCTACATGGGCGGGAAGTTCCCGCTTTCGACCTTTCTCGCCGCCCGCGTGCGCGAGATGCTGGCCGATCCGAAACAATGGAAGCTGCTGCCGGAGCCGGTGGGCGAATGGCTGCGCGTGCAGCAACTGCGCTCGGTGATTCCGCAGGCGGGCGAATTGCTGGTCGAGTGCTTTCCGCGCGCCAACAAGCATTACCTCGTCTGCTATCCGTTCGAGGGCCGGCTGGCACACCAGACGCTGGGCATGCTCTTGACGCGTCGGCTGGAGCGATTGCGGATGAAGCCGCTCGGCTTCGTCGCCAACGAATATGCGCTGGCGGTCTGGAGCCTGTCCGACATGAGCGGGCTCGAGATGGGCCGGCTGTTCGATGCCGACATGCTGGGCGACGATCTCGATGCCTGGCTGGCCGAATCCGCGCTCTACAAGCGCACTTTCAGGAACTGCGCCATCATCGCCGGGCTGATCCAGCGCCGCGGGCCGGGCAGCGAGAAGACCGGGCGGCAAGTGACCTTCTCCTCCGACCTGATCTATGACGTGCTGCGCGAGCACGAGCCGGACCACATCCTGTTGCGCGCCACCCATGCCGATGCCGCGGCGGGGCTGCTCGATATCGCGCGGCTGTCCGAGATGCTGATGCGCGTGCGCGGCCATATCGTGGTGAAGAAACTGGAGCGCGTCTCGCCGCTGGCGGTGCCGGCCCTGCTTGAGATATCCAAGGAAATGGTGGCCGGCGAGGCGCACGAGGATATCCTGCGTGAGGCCGAGGCCGATCTGGTGCGGGAGGCGATGGGTGACGAGTGACATGCGCATCCGCGTGAACGGCGAAACACTGCTGCTCGATGCCACGGGCGCACTGTGGTGGCCGGAGGCGCGTGCGCTGGTGCTGGCCGACCTGCATTTTGAGAAAGGTTCGGCCTATGCGCGCAGCGGCATTTATCTGCCGCCTTACGACACACGTACCACGCTGAAGCGTATCGCCGCGCTGACGGCGCGCTACCGGCCCGATACGGTGATCGCGCTGGGCGATTCCTTTCATGACCGGAACGCCGATGCGCGGCTCGACGCAGACGAACGCGCGCAGATGGTACGGCTGGTGGGGGCGTCGGATTGGGTATGGATCGCGGGCAATCACGATCCCGAACCGCCGATCTGGCTGGGCGGGCGCGCGGTTTCCGAGCTGGCGCTGGGCGGGCTGTTCTTCCGCCACGATCCGTCGCTGCGGCCGGAGCCGGGCGAGATCGCGGGCCACCTTCATCCCTGCCACACCGTCTCGCGCCGCGGCCGAGCGCTCCGGCGGCGCTGCTTTGTCTCGGATGGCAGGCGGCTGGTGATGCCCGCCTTCGGGGCCTATGCCGGCGGGCTCGATTTGCGCGATGAGGTGTTCGAACGCCTGTTTCCGCGCGCCTGCATTGCCTACATGCTGGGCACACAGCGGGTTTACGCGGTGGCTGCCTGACAGTTTACCGCCGCTGGAAGACGAGCGACGAAATCCAGCCCAGCAGCAGCGCCAGCAGCACCACCGATATGCCGTAGACCCACGGGCTTCTATGGGCGAAGCCGTAGAGCCGCCGTTCCAGGCCGATCTGGTCGACGAACAGCGGGGTCGATTGCGCGCTCACCACATTGCCGTTCTGGAAGAGATAAACCTCGGCGGTGTATTGCCCGCGCGGCACGCCCGCCGGCACCGGCACGCGTACGCGGAACAGCGAATAGGAAAGGAATTCGACACCGTCCTCGGCCGCGGCATAAAGCTTGGCCTTGGTTTCCTCCCGCACTGCGGCTTCGGTGTAGACGCGGTCTTCCTTCGGACTTGCGGACGAATAGCGCGCTGCTTGCAGATAGGACAGGCCGATCTGGTAGCGCGCTAGCACGTCCGGGCTGGCGATCTGGCCGAGCGGGCGCGAACTGGCCAGATAGTAATAGCCCGGCATGCCAAAGAGCGTGACCTCGTGGCGGTTGATCCACAGGCCGGCAACACGCTCTTTCTTGCGGATATTCATGTCGATGTCGGGGCCGCGCACCACCACCACCACGTCGCGCGGCGAGTCGGCGCTTTCGCCGCCACGCGATTCGATGGCGCCGAACACCACCAGGTCCGTACCGGTGTAATTGGAGGTGATCTCGATCTGGTCTTGCGAGAGGCCGGAGACGAGATTCGCCGCGGTGGCCGCCGGCACAAGGGCCAGGAACGCCAGCGCAAACCCCAGCCAGGCCAGCCTCGGTTTCATGCCGCGCCGATCGTCAGGCTGTAGACGTCGTGGGGCGTCACCACCAGGCTGTACAGCAGGCGCGCCGCGACGGCGAGCGTTAGCAGCGCCAGCAGGAAACGCATCTGCTCGCCGCGCAACCTGCCGCCGAGCCGTACACCGATCTGCGCGCCGATCACCCCGCCGACAATCAGCAGCGCGGCCAGCACCAGATCGACAGAGTAGTTGTCGACCGAGTGCAGGATCGTGGCGGTTGCTGTCACGAACAGCACCTGGAACAGCGTTGTCCCCGGCACCATGCTAGCGGGCATCTTGATCAGGTAGATCATCACCGGGACCATGATGAAGCCGCCGCCCACGCCCATGATCGCCGACAGCACGCCCACCATGAAGGCGAACATCAGCGGCGGAAAGATCGAAATATAGAGCCGCGAGCGCCGGAAGCGCATCTTGAATGGCAGGCCGTGGATCCAGTTGTGCTGGCCGGGCTTGCGCCCGCCCGAGGTCCGGCCAGCCTTGATGTCGCGGATCGTCTTGACGCTTTCGGCCAGCATCAGGCTTCCGACCGAGCCCAGCAAGACCACGTAGCTGACTGCTACGCCGAACTCCATTTGTCCCATCTCGCGCAGCAGGCGGAAAATATAGACGCCGGTGGCGGTGCCGGTGAGGCCGCCACACAGCATCAGCGTGCCCATCTTCAGGTCGAGCGTCTTTCTCTTCCAATGGGTGACCACCCCGGAGAAGGTCGCGGCGGAAACCTGGCTGGTGGTGGTGGCCACGGCCACGCCCGGCGGAATGCCGGCGAACATCAAGAGCGGCGCCAGCAGGAAGCCGCCGCCGATGCCGAACAGGCCAGACAGGAAGCCCACGGAACCTCCCATGCCGAGGATCACCAGCCAGTGGACCGACATCTGGGCGATGGGAAGGTAAAGTTCCATCGTTAACGAACGGAAGGAAGGAGGATTGCGGAATGTGGTGCGACCACGGGTCTTCTAGGCATGCGGGACTTTGCGCGTGCCCGCACGGCGGGTCAACTATCTCGCTAGGAATGGGCCGCCGGGTTAAGAAAAAACGTGCGAACAGTACGATCCGGCGTGCCTCACATATCGCCAACCCTCAGGCTGAAGAGATCTTCCGGGGTCACCACCAGATCGTAGAGCAGCCGGATCGCGATGCCCAAGGTCAGCAGCGCCAGCAGGAAGCGCATTTGCTCCCCGCGCAGCCTGGTGCCGATCCTGACTCCGATCTGCACGCCGATCACCCCGCCCGCGATCAGCAGCAGGGCCAGGACCACATCGACCGTATAATTGTCCACGGCATGCATGATCGTTGCGGACGCTGTCACGAAGAGCACCTGGAACAGCGTGGTCCCCGGCACGATGCTGGCGGGCATCTTGATCAGATAGATCATCAGCGGCACCAGGATGAAACCGCCGCCCACGCCCATGATCGCCGACAGGATGCCGACGATGAAACTGAGCACCAGGGGCGGGATGACCGAGATGTAGAGCCGCGAGCGGCGGAAGCGCATCTTGAGCGGCAGGCCGTGGATCCAGTTGTGCTGGCCGGGCTTGCGCCCGCCTGAGGGGCGTCCGGCGCGGGCCTCCCGCATGGTCCGCAGGCTTTCTGCCAGCATCAGTCCGCCGACCGCGCCCAAGAGGGCCACATAGCTGATCGAGATGGAAAATTCCATTTGTCCCAGCTCGCGCAGGATACGAAAGATGTAGACGCCCGCGACTGTGCCGGCGAGGCCGCCGGCCGTCATGATGGCCGCCATCGGCAGATCGAGCGTCTTGTTTTTCCAATGCGTGACCAGTCCGGAAAAGGTTGCTGCCGCGACTTGGCTTGTCGTCGTAGAGACCGCCACTGCCGGCGGAATACCCGAGAACAGCAGCAGCGGCGCCAGGATGAAACCGCCGCCAATCCCGAACAGGCCCGTGATCAGGCCCACCGCCGCCCCCATGCCGAGGATTATCAGCCAGTGCACCGACATCTGCGCGATCGGAAGATAGAGTTCCACGAGGGTGGCTTCGCGGTTTCGATATCATGAAATAAAAGACATGATTGACTTTGCGCGCGCACCTTTGTGGGGTCAACTATCCCACAAGGAGGGTATGGCTGTAATGCAGCGGTAAGGCTGGCGCTTAGCCGGCTTTGAGGTCGGCGACGGTCGGCGGCACGTTGGCGGTGCGGTCGAGCGCTTGCGGCCGGAAGCTTTGCGCCGAGCGTTCGGCGGCGGCGCGGTCGTCGGGGCCGATCTGCGAGGAGAGCGCAGTAATGCGCGCCTTGGATTCGGCGTCACCCTGGGAGGCCGCCACGGCATACCATTTGAAGGCGTCGGTCAGGCTTTGCGGCACGCCCATGCCGCGTTCGTAAAGCACTGCCAGATTGAACTGCGAATCTCTCAGGCCCAGCTCGGCGGCCTTGGCGAACCATTGCGCGGCACTGGTGAGGTTCTTCTGCACGCCGGAGCCTTGCACATAGGCCACAGCAAGGTTGTGCATGGCCTTGCGGTTGCCCGCCTTGGCTGCGGCCGCGTACCAGGCGGCAGCCTGTTTGGCGTCGGCCGGGACGCCGCGCCCCCGTTCGTAAAGTGTGCCGAGGCGGTATTCCGCCACTGGCTGACCTTGCTGGGCGGCGCGTTCAAGCCAGCGCGCGCCTTCGGCTTCGTTCACCGTAACACCGCTGCCGTCCACGTAATCAAGGCCGAGCACGGTCTGCGCGATGGCGTTGCCCGCTTCCGCGGCCGCGGTCAGCCGCGCAAAGGGCGTGAGGGCGGCGGTCCGCTGTTTGGCAGCCGGTTCATTGACGGCGGCGTGCAGGGCCGGCGCCGTGTGGACAGCCGGCGCGGCCTTGGGACGCTCGCTATGGACAGCGGCCGGAGCTGGCGTCTGCACCGGGGCCTGGGTTTGTGCGGCCGGAACCACGGCCGGCTTGCCCGGCAGCGACGGCGCCATCGCCGGCGCTGAAGAAACTGGCGTGCCCGGGACCGGGTGACGCTGCGCCGTGATATTCTTGAACAGCATCGAGCCGCCGACGACGGCCATCAGGATGATCGCGAAGATGGCGCCGATCAGGGCGTAGCGGGTGCGGGGCTTGCCGTTCTCCTCGCCGGCTGCGCTGCTCGCCCAGCCATGCGTAGTGCTCTGCTGGGCTTCGGACGCGGCGCGCGCGTTACGGCGGGTGGCCGAGATATAGGACGCGGCGTCCATCGGTGTCGGCTGGAAGGTGTGTTGCCGGCCCAGGGCAGCAAAGGCCGAAGCATTCTGGTCCGAGGCATCGAAGCTGCCCGCATCGGGGTGATCGAAGGGCGGAACGAAATTCGGCTCCGGCGCAAGGCCGGAGGCCGCCTGTTCGAACGGTGGCGGCGCGGCGAAGGCCGGATGGCCGGTATTGTCGGCCAGCGGCAGAGGTGGCGCCGCCGCCGCGGGCTGTGCCTGAGGGAAGGGTGGCAGGTCGAAACCGGCGGGCTGCGGCGCCGCCGCAGCGACGGGCGGCGGCGGAACCGGTGCGGCGGTGGCTCTGCTCTCGGCTTTCTCCAGCGCGGCGCGCAGTTCGGACACTTCGCTACGATAGGCGCGCTCGGCCTCATCCACGCGCGCATTCAGCGTGCGCAACTCGTCTTCCATCGCGACGATCGTTTGGCGTTCCGCCTCGTAATCGGCGCGGCTCATCAGTTCGGCCAGCGACTGCTCGATGCCGTGCAGGCGGCGTTCGAAGCGGCTGCCGTCGTCGCGGCTTTCGAGCTTGTGTACGCTTTCTTCCAGGCGGGACATGGCGCCAGCGGTCTGCGCGTCATTGGCCTGGACGCGCGATGACAGACCCTCGAGCGTCTCGCGCAACTGTGCGAGCGGCTTGGCGGGCCCTTCGCTGGTTTCGAGGACGTGGACGCGTTGATCGACGGCGATCAGGTGATCCTTGAGCGCCTTGGAGGTGGTTTCGGCATCGTGGCGGGCCTGCGCCAGCCGGCCGGAGAGCCCCTCTACATTCTGCGCCAGTGCCGAAACCTGGGAGGCAGACTGATTGGCGGTTTCGGCGAGTTGGTCGGCCAACCGCGACAGGCCCTGATGCAGGCCTTTGACCGCGTCCTTGAGCCCCGCGTCCTTGGCGGTCTGTTCGATCCGCGCCAGCCGGTCGCCCAGCGCGATGACATGGGCGTCGAGCTGGTCGAAGGCCTGGGCCTGCTCGCGCGCGGCCACGTTGATCTCGGCGGCGGCCTTGCCCAAGGCGCGGTTGTTTTCGGACTGGCTGCGTTCGGCCGCATCCAGGCGCCGCGTGAGGCTTTTCAGGTTATCCTCGATACGGCGGCTGGCAGATTGGGCCTCGTCCTCGCTGCGCGAGACGCGAGCCAGCATGTCCTCGGTGTCGCGGGCAGCGGCCGCTGCGCTTTCGGCGGCGCTGCGATAGGTGGCCGGGGCCGGGGCGCTGCGCCAGGTATCGGCCACAGGCTCGGGCGGGGTGATGTCGTAACCGCGGGCGCTGTCGGAGAGGCTGCGCAAAATCTTGCGGGTCAGCCATTCGCCGACCGAAAGGCCTTCGCGCCGCGCCGCGGCGCGTGCCGCTTCCCGCGCTTCGGGCGGGATCCCGGCCACATTCCAGGGGAGATCAGGCTGCATGTCGATTCGTCACCCGCCACACCCACTAATCAAGGTATCGGCGCCAAGATACTGTGTAAAGAAATGTTCTTGCGCCAATCCCGAATCGGGTCATCACAAGCCCTTCCATGCACAATATAGTTGACGAAGAGCGTTAACAGCCGGTTAGCACCTCGGCACACCGGCCTTGTTGAGCTCCGAATCAAGCCGCCCGCTGACCCAGGCGAGCGTCATGCGGTAGTCCGAGAACAGCGCCCAGACAGGATGGGCGAAGGTGTCGGGCCGGTTACGCTCCACGAACAGGTGGCCGTACCAGGCCGGGCCGAAGAGCCCTGCCAACACCAGCATCAGCAGCCGGGTTTCGCCGCTGACCAGCGTGGCCCCCAGCGCCAGACTGGCGAAGGCGGTGCCGATGAAGTGCAGCGCACGGGTTTCGGGCCGCTGATGCGCGCGCAGGTAAAGCGGCCAGTATTCGCCGTAGGAGCGGATCCGCCTGCGCAAGAAGGGCCTCCGTCAGCGTCCGTCGGCTGCGGTTTCCCCCATCGCGCCGCGCAGGCGCACTGTGGTTTCTGCGGGCGGGGCCGCTTTCGCCGTTAGGGGATCAGGATAGGCGGAGAGGATACGCTTGTCGCGCGCGGCGCCCGCGCCCTGTTGTCCCTGCGGCGAAGTTGCCAGCCCCAGATCGGAAGAAAACAGTTCGGTGACGTAAACCGTGTCGCCGTTGACCGCGGCACCGATGCCGGTGTGATCGTAATCGGCGAACGAGAGATTGTCGCGATGGCTCTTGCTGGCGAGCCAGGTATCGACAAAACGCCTAGCATAGGTTTCGACGTCCACGCCGCCTTGCCTGGTGTAGTATTGCGCCGCAATATTTTCGCCGAGAAGGCCCTGGAAATTGGCGTCCTCCGCCATGATGAGGCTGGCCGAGGTTTGGCCGTCGGGCGAGCGGTGCGCCATGTAGCGCCTGGCCGCCATGTCCGCGCTCTTCTCGCGCGCGACGTGCATCAACTCGGCATCGAGGACGAGTGGCCTGGCCTTGGGGTTGGTCTTGAGGCGCGCCGCTTCGACCAGCTGGTAGATGCGCGTTTCCAGCGCCGCCATCTGCGTTCTGGGATCAGGCGGCGGCGGGTGCACATAGGCCACCGTTGTGGCGCATCCCGCCAGTACAAGAGCTGCGAGCGCGGCCAGAGCCGCGCTGCGCAGGGTTGTGTGCAGGGTTTTCAGGAAACGATCTCGAACAGGCCGGCCGCGCCCATGCCGCCGCCAATGCACATGGTGACCACGCCGAACTTGGCGCCGCGCCGGCGGCCTTCGATCAGCAGATGGCCGGTCATGCGCGCGCCGCTCATGCCGTAAGGATGGCCGATGGAAATGGCGCCGCCGTTGACGTTGTACTTCGCCGGGTCGATGCCGAGCGTGTCGCGGCAATAGAGACACTGGCTGGCGAAGGCCTCGTTGAGTTCCCACAGGTCGATGTCATCGACCTTGAGCCCGTGGCGCTTGAGCAGGCGCGGCACCGCGAACACCGGGCCAATGCCCATCTCGTCCGGCTCGCAGCCCGCCACGGCGAAGCCGCGGAAGATGCCCAGCGGCTTCAGGCCTTTTTTGGCGGCGGTTTCGCTGTCCATCACCACGCAGGCCGAGGAGCCGTCGGAGAACTGCGAGGCGTTGCCGGCGGTGATGTATTTGCCTTCCTTCACCTGCTGGCCGCCCGCGAACACCGGCTTGAGCGATTGCAGGCCTTCCAGCGTCGTGTCGGCGCGGTTGCACTCATCGCGATCCACCGTGACCTCGACAATCGATTCGGTGCCGGTGGCCTTGTCCACCTTTTTCATCTTGGTCTTGAGTGGCACGATCTCGTCGTCGAACTTGCCGTTCTGCTGGCCCGCGGCGGTGCGGCGCTGGCTTTCGAAGGCGTATTCGTCCTGCCGTTCGCGGCTGACCCCATAACGCTCGGCCACGATCTCCGCGGTTTCGAGCATCGACATCCACAGCGCGGGCTTGACCTGCATCAGGTGTTCTTCGGTGATGTTCTTGGTGTTCATCCCGCCCATCTGCACCAGCGAGATCGACTCCACGCCTGCGCCCACGGCGATGGGCGTGCCTTCCGTCATCACCTGATGCGCCGCCAGCGCGATGGCCTGCAGGCCGGACGAACAGAAGCGGTTGACCGTGGTGCCGGCTGTGGTCACCGGGCAGCCCGCGCGGATGGCCGCGAGCCGGGCGATGTTGAATCCGGTGGCGCCTTCGGGATTGGCGCAGCCCATATAGACGTCTTCGACTTCGGACGGATCGATCCCGGCGCGCGCGATGGCGTGCTGGATGGCGTGGCCGCCCATTGTGGCGCCGTGCGTGATGTTGAATCCGCCGCGTACGGATTTGGCCAGGCCCGTGCGGGCTGTGGAAACGATGACGGCTTCTTTCATGGCGAACTCCCTGAAATGACAATGCGGGCCGACCCTAGCCTGCCCAACGCAGCCGCGAAAGACTGTTTATCCGGGCGAGCGGTCGCCAGTTTGACGATCCAGTTTTACCGCCGGCTGCGAACGTTTTTGGCGTTCAGCAGGCCTGCCGGATAACGCAACGTAAGGGCGATCGCGAAGCCAAGGATCGCCAGGCCGGCGGCCAGATCGAGCGACAACGGTAGCTGCGGATGCAGGATGGTTGCCGTATCTGCGACGCTCATCACCGCGAAGGCCAGCCCCCAGGCCGCGGTGAGCACGTAGTGGATGCGCAGGAAGCGCGGGCTGGCGGCGATGTCCGCTGGCAGGTGTTCGTGGCCGTATTCCAGCGTCATCGGGCGGCGCAGCAGGAGCGAGGCGATCGCCATGACCAGAAAACTGCCATCCGCCGCCAGCCGAGCGGCCTGAATCGAAAGGCCCGGTTCGATGAAGCCGCTGAACAGGGCCAGCCCCGCGAACAGCACCAGCGAACCGGCGTCAAGCAGCCGTAGCGTGGGCGATTCCACGAAATCGCGCACCGTGATGACGAAGGCCGCCGTGAAGGCGAGCCACAGCCCCAGGCTGATCGACACGCCGCTTACCAGCGCGAAGACGATATAGGGCGCGAAGCCGAGCAGAATGCCCATGTGGCGCCTCTCGGATGGTTGGCGGCTCCGGCCATGACAGCCCGGCCGTGATGTAACCAGCGGGCCGCCGAACCGGAGGTTGCAGGCTCAGAATCGGACCGGTTGGGGGCGCCGGGGCGGGCTGGCCCCCCGGCGCAACCCCTCGCGGATTACTGTGCCTTGGCCGGTGCCGCGGCTGCGGTCTGCTGCATCTTGGATTGGGCGTAGAGATCCCAGAGATGGGCGGCCTTGGCACGGGCGGCCGAGCCGTCCACCTTGGCCAGCGCGGCGCGGCCGTCGGCGTATTTGCCCTGCGCGATCAGCGCAGCGCCGAGGATGAACTGGCCTTCGGTCGGGTCTTTGGAATAGCCCTTGGCAATGCCTTCCTGCGCGGCAGCGGCTGCATCGGCATAGCGGCCATAGCCCCAATAATCTTCGGCCAGTTTCACCGCCTGCTCGCCGCTCTTGGCGCGCTGGGCCGCGGCTGCGAAGGCGCTGAGCGAGTGTTCGTCCATGCGCGTGTCGCTGCTGGCCTTGGCCATTTGCGCGGCGGTCTTGCCGCGGTCGCTGAGCGCGCCCGCAGACACGCCCTTTTCCAGATCGCTTTTGGCTTCGGCCGGATAGCCCAGATGCAGCGCGATGCCGGCGGCGATGGAATAGTCCTCGCCGGTGACATTGGCATTGGCAAGGAAACGCAGCCGGTAGAAATAAAGCGCATCCAGTTCCTGGATGTGCGGGGTGGAAAGGCCCACGTCGATGAGCTTTCCCCAGTCATCGGGCGCGTTGTAGTAGACGGCCAGTTGTTCGAGCGTTTGCAGGGCCGCAGCCTGATTGTTGGCCTTGGCGTCGGCGCTCATGACGATCTGCAGCGCAGCCTGTTCGGGGACGTGGCCGGCCGCCTTGGCCAGATCGATCGACTTCTGCGCCGCAGTCTGCGCATTCGCCATGTCGTTCGTCATGTAATAGGCCTGCGCCAGCACGACATAGGTCTTTTCGTCCATCGCCTTGAGCGTGTCGAGACGCGCGCCGTAGGTAACTACCTTGGGCCAATGCTTCTCCTGGCTGGCCAGCAGCAAGGCGTTGTGCAGCGTCTGCTTGGCGGAATCCTCGGGCATGGCCGGCGAATCCGCCATCGCTTCATAGGCGGTATCGGCGGTGGCGTAGTCCTGCTGGTTGATGGCGATGTAGGCGAGGATCTCGTTGATCTTGAAATCATCGAACGGCGTTTTGTCCGAGACGGCCTGCGCGGTCTTGATGTTGGCCAGCGCGGTGGGGAAATCCTTCTTTTGCGCAGCCTCGACAGCGGCCTGCAACGCCTTGCCGACGTCACGGCTGACCTTGGGCTCGTCGGCGGCATAGGCGGCATGCGGCACGGCGACCAGGGCGGCACCTGCCGAGGTGCACAAGAGCGCGGCGGCGAAGGCGGCGCGGGCGAATGTTTTCTTCATGATGTTCCTCTTGTTCTCGGACGAAACACCGAACCGCATGCGGTCCTGCATTTCCGGCGATGGCGCCACCAGAGTGTGGCCAATCTATGGTTGGCCGCGCCCGGAAGCCTGCCTCCGCATTGCGCGATCCTGGCAAACCGCCTATCAGGACTCGATTGGAAATTCCAGTTGCCGCGTATGACCGAATGTCCCGCCGGGCTGCCAGAGGGGGCCGAACCCGCCCCCAGCGGCGGCTTTAACCAGTTCATCGGCCCGTTTTATCGCCTTCCTGACCAGGAGGGCGGCGCCGTCCGCCGTTTCTGCTTCGTGGCTGAGGAGAAGCACATGAACGCCGCCGGCAGCGTCCACGGCGGCATGCTGATGAGCTTCCTGGATGTGGCCATGAGCCGCTCCACCAGATTGGCAACAGACGCGCAGCGCTTGAGCACCGTGGCCCTGACGACCGATTTCGTCGGTCCGGGCCGTCTGGGCGAAGTCATCGAGGCCCGGGTCCGGGTCACGCGACGCACCCGCACCATCGTCTTTCTCTCTGCGGAGCTGGTGGCGGCAGAGCGCATTTTGGTCACGGCCACGGGCCTGTGGAAAATCCCGGCCGCGCCATGACCACACCCGCTCCCCCGCCCGGCTACCGGCAGACCCGCCTGATCGACCCCTTCGAAATTCATGTCGGCCCGGTGTTCGAGAAGGGTGAAGGCCAGGCGCGCCATTATGCGTTCCGCGTCCAAGCGCATCACGTCAATCTCGGTGGGCGCCTGCACGGCGGCATGCTGATGACCTTTGCAGATCTGACGCTGGGGCAGGCCGTCTGGGACGCCACCGGCAACGCCCCTTGCGTCACCCTCAACATGCAGACCCAGTTCCTGAATGCGGCGCGGGAGGGCGATCTGGTGGAGGTGCAGCCGGCGATCACGCGGCAGGGGCGCTCGCTGATCTTCGCGCGCGGCGATTTCAGCGTGGCCGGAGAGGTGATCTTCATGGCCTCAAGCGTCTGGAAATTGCTCGGCCAGAATTAAGCCCTTCCGTGGGCGCTAATCTCTCCTTTACCATGTTTTGCGAAGCTGAATCGGTAACGGCAGGGGAGGCCGCCCATCATGTCCGCACCGTCCGCAGCGGAACTGGTTCTGGGCTCCGTACAACTGGGCCTACCTTATGGCGCGGCCAATCGCACCGGCCAGCCTTCGCGCACACAGGCCCTGCGCCTGGTGCATCAGGCGATTGATGCCGGCATCACCGCTTTTGACACCGCGCGCGCCTACGGCGAGAGCGAAGACCGCCTCGGTGAGGCGCTGTCGGGCAAGAAGGCGGTGCGCACCCTCACCAAGCTCAGCCCGCTGGCCGAACTGGCGCCCGATGCCTCGCGCCAGGCCGCGCGTGCCGCGGTGGACGCCAGCATCGCCGCCTCGCTGTCCGCGCTGCAGCGCGATCACCTCGATTGCCTGCTGCTGCATCGCGCGGCGCACATGACCTCGCATGGCGGGGCGATCTGGGAACGGTTGCTCGAACGGCTGGAGGACGGCAGCGTGCTGGCGCTGGGCGTTTCGGTTCAGTCTCCTGTCGAGGCGCTGGCTGCGCTCGACTGCCACGATGTCGTGCACATCCAGATGCCGTTCAATATCCTCGACAAGCGCTGGCGCGAGGCAGGCGTGATCGACAAGATCCGGGCGCGCGCCCGTGTCACCATCCATGCGCGCAGTGTCTTCCTGCAAGGCACCCTGGCGGCGAACGATCCATCGGTCTGGCCGGCGGTTCCTGGCATTGATGCGCCCGCGCTGGTCGATCTGATTTCCGAACTGACACGCGCCTTCGAGCGCAAGAGCCCCGCTGACCTTTGCCTGGCCTATGCGCGCGGCCAGGACTGGGTGGACGGCGTGGTGGTGGGCATGGAAACCGAAGACCAGCTCGACACCAACCTGCGCCTGTTCGTGCGCCCGCCGCTCAGCCGCGACGATTGCGCCGCCATCGAGGCGCGCGTTCCGCTGCTGCCGGCGGCGCTGCTCGATCCGGCACAATGGCCGAAGCAGACATGACCTCCGATACGCTTTCGCTCTTCCGCCTCGATGGACGCAACGCCTTCGTTTCGGGCGCGGCGGGGCATCTGGGCCGGGCCATGTGCACGGCGCTGGCCGAAGCCGGCGCGCATGTCATCCTGAACGGGAGGAACGCCGAGCGGCTCAAGGATTTCGCCGGCGAGCTGTCGCAGCTTGGCCATTCGGTGGAATGTGCCGCCTTCGACATGGGCGATTTCGAAGCGGTGCGCGCGTTCTTTTCCACGCGCGAGCGGCTCGACATCCTGGTCGCCAACGCCATCAGCATGACGCCGTCGCCGTTCGACGCGCTGACGCCAGCCGTCTTCGAGCAGACGTATCGTACCGGTGTCGTCGCCGCGTTCGAGGCGGTGCGCGCGGCGCGGCCGGCGCTGCGGGCCGCGGTGGCAGCCGCCGGGGACGCCAGCGTGGTCACGATCTCGTCCATGTATGGCTTGGTCGCGCCCGACAAGCGCATCTATGCCCATCCCGAGCAGGCTAGCCCCCTGCATTACGGCCCGGCGAAGGCGGCGCTGCTGCAACTCACCCGCCATCTGGCCGCCGAACTGGGGCCGGAACACATTCGCGTGAATGCGCTGGTGCCGGGGCCGTTTCCGCGGCCCGAGGTGCGGGCCGCCGATCCCGATTTCGCCGCGCGGCTGGCCGGGCGCACCATGCTGGGCCGCACCGGCGAGGCGGATGAAATCCGGGGGCCTCTCTTGTTCCTGGCCTCGGCGGCCGCCAAATTCATGACCGGGGCCTTCCTCACAGTCGACGGCGGCTGGACGGTCTGGTGAGATAGGGTATCGGACCGACATGAACATGGCTTTTCTCTCCTCCTTCCGCGCCGGCCGCGAAACCGTTTTCCCCGAAGAGCTGCGCCAGCAGCTGCGCGGCTTTCCGTTGCTGGAACAGGTGGGCGAGGCGGCGCTTGGCCGGGTGCTGGCCGAGGCCAACTGGTTCGGCCTGCCCGGCGGCACGACGCTGCCGCGGGACGGCGAAAACGATCGCGCCCTGTTTCTGGTGGTGACCGGCAGCCTCGGCGTTTTCGTGGACGGTGACAACGGACGGCGTCTCGTCGCGCATGTTCCGGCCGGCGAAACGGTGGGCGAGATGTCGCTGATATCGGGCGAGCCGCACTCAGCCGAGATCGTGGCGTTGCGCGATACCGAACTGCTGCGCGTCAGCGCCGCCGCGTTCGAAAACCTGATTACGCGCTATCCGCGGGTGATGCTGAACCTGATGCGCGTGCTGGTGCGCCGGCTGCAGGACACGACGCAGCGCTCGGCCGACCGCGCCCGGCCCAAGACCTTTGCCGTCATCCCCCTGCAGGACGGGCTGGCGGGTGAACCGATTGCCACGCGCCTCGCCGCGGCGCTGGCGGAGATGGGCTCGCGCGCGGCGGTGCTCGATTCGAGCGCCGCGGATCGTTCGGCCGAATGGTTCAACGGTTTCGAAGCCGCGCACGACATCGTGTTCTATCGCGGTGATGCGCCGGACAGTCCCTGGAGCCAGCAATGCCTGCGTCAGGCCGACCGCGTGTTTCTGCTGGCGCGCGCCGACGAACCTTTGCCGCTGCGCCCGCTCGATCTTCCTGCTTCCAAGAAGCGCGCCGCGGGCCTGCCCGAGCTTCTGCTGCTGCACCAGCCCGGCCGCTGGCGCGGGCTGCCGGAGCATTTCGCGCTCAAGAGCAAGCTGTTCGAAACCCATCATCATCTGCGCCAGGGCGTGGCGGGCGACGTCCGCCGCCTGGCGCGCTTCATCGCCGGCCGCGCGGTCGGCCTGGTGCTGGCGGGCGGCGGGGCGCGCGGCTTCGCCCATATCGGCGTGCTCAAGGCGCTGGCCGAGGCGCATGTGCCCTTCGACCATCTGGGCGGCACCAGCATGGGCGCGATCATCGCCGCGGGCATCGCTTCGGAATGGAGCATCGAGGAATTGACCGCGCGCATGCGCGAGGCCTTCGTCGAAAGCAATCCGCTCAACGATTACACCCTGCCGTTGATCGCGATGGTGCGCGGCAAGAAAGTCTCGAACCTCTTGCGCGAGCATTTCGGCGAGGTCCATATCGAGGAATTGCCCAAGCCGTTCTTCTGTGTGTCCTCCGATCTCACCTCCGGGCGCACGCATGTGCATCGTGCGGGCCTGTTGTGGCGGGCGCTGAGGGCCAGCGTGGCGCTGCCGGGCATCCTGCCGCCGGTGACGCATCACGGCCACCTGCTGGTGGACGGCGGCATCATGAACAACCTGCCGGTGGACGTAATGGCCGCGGGATCGCACGGTCCCATCATCGCCTCTGACGTTACCGGTGAACTCGACCTGCAGGCGCGCGATCCGCGCTACGGCGAGCGGCCGTGGTGGTGGCTGATCTCGGAGCGCATGCGCGGCAATCCCTCCATCGTTTCGATCCTGATGCGCTCGGGCACGGTGGGCTCGGAGGCGCAGCGCCGCGTGGTGCGCGAGCAGGCCGATTTCCTGTTCGAACCGCCGCTCGAAGATATCGGCCTGCGCGACTGGAAGGATTTCGACCGCGCCATCGCCGAAGGCTATGCGCACGCCAGCGTGATGATCGAGCGCCACGGCGTGCCGCTCACCGAGGTGTGGACCGAAGGGCCCGCCATCGGCCTGCCGCACGCGCTGGCGGTGGAATAGTTCTTCCGCGCCGGTTTCGCCAGACTCGCAGCAGATGGGATTCACGATCGCTTAAAGGATCGTTCGGGCGCCGTGCTGCCGCCGCCTTGCTGCTCGCCTCTGCGGCACTGGCGGCGGGGTATTGAGTGCTAAACCTCATCCAATCCCTTGCGCACGGGCAGCAGGTCGGCGAATTGCGGCGCGCGCTTTTCGACCTTGGCTATGAAGCTTTCCTTCATGTCGGTCTCGGGATTGTACATGCCGGCCTGCCAGGTGGCGATGTAATCGAGCGCGTCGGCCACCGAATGATCGCGGGCGTAATTGATCATCACCTTGGAGCCGTGCACCGCCAGCGGCGATTTTTCGGCGATGTCCTTCGCCAGGCCCATGACATGGGCCAGCATCGCCTCCTGCGTGGGGAAGACCTCGTTGACGAGACCGAGCTGCAGGGCCTTGGCGGCGGGCAGGCGGCGGCCGGAATAGGCCAGTTCGCGCACCATGCCCTCGGGCATCAGGTGGCAGAGGCGCGGGAAGGTGCCGACATCCGCCGTCATGCCGAGGTTGATCTCCTGAATGACGAAGAAGCCATCCTCGGTCATGTAGCGGCAATCGCAGGCGGTGGCGAAATCCACCGCGCCGCCCACGCAGCCGCCCTGGATTGCCGCCAGCACCGGCAGGCGCGCGCGCTCCAGCACACTGAAGGTTTCCTGCAAATGCTGCACCGTGAGGCGCAAATTGGCGCGGACCCGCCCGCGTTCCTCGCTGGAGGCCGCTGCGGCCGTGCCGGCCGATTGACCGGACGTAAACACCGACAGGTCCATGCCGGCGGAAAAATGCTTGCCGGTGGAGGAGATCACGATCACCCGCGCCCGGGCGTGATCGTCGATGTCGCGCACGATCGCGGGCAGCTCGTGCCAGAACTCCGGCACCATGCTGTTCAGTTCCTCGGCGCGCTTGAGCTGCAGATGGGCGATGCCCTGGGCGATTTCGAGGTTGAAGCAGCGATAGGTCATGGGGCGTCTCCGGTTGGATGGCGTGTCGCACAAGGCTAGCACCCATGCCGGGCGGACGGGAGGGTGTTTCACCCTTGCCGGAACGGCAGCTTCGTGGCTCTACTCGCGCCGGGAACATTGATCCAGACGCATTCGGAGGGTGTCCATGCCCATCAATTACGACGAACTCATCAAGGCCGGCGCGACGGGGCTCACCGCGTCCTATACCGACCGCGAGACGATGCTTTACGCGCTGGGCATCGGTTTCGGGCGCGATCCCCTGAACGCGGACGAGTTGCCTTACGTCTATGAGAACGGGCTGAAAACCGTGCCTACGATGGCCACGGTGATCGGCTGGGGCGCCAGCAGCATCCTGGCGAAGTCCGGCATCAATTACCTGATGGTGGTGCACGGCGAGCAGCGGTTGACCATGCACAAGCCGCTGCCCGCCGTGGCCGATGTGACGATAGACGAGCGCGTTGTCGGCCTCTTTGACAAGGGCAAGGATAAGGGTGCGGTGCTGCTGGTCGAGCGCGCGATCAAGGAGGCGAAGTCCGGCGACAAGCTGTGCACGCTGGTCAACACCATCTTCGCGCGCGGCGACGGCGGCTTCGGCGGGCCCAAGGAGGGTGCGCCCGCGCCGCACGCGCTGCCGGACCGCGCGCCCGACCTGGCGCACGAATGCGATACGCGCGTGGACCAGGCGCTGCTCTATGCGCTGTCGGGCGACCGCAATCCGCTGCATCGCGATCCCAATGTGGCGAAGATGGCGGGTTTCCCGCGGCCGATCCTGCATGGTCTGTGTACCTATGGAACGGCCTGCCGCGCGGTGATCTCCACCGTCTGCAGATATGATGCGACCAAAATCACAGGCTTCGACGTGCGCTTCTCCGCGCCAGTGTTCCCCGGCGAAACGATCGTGACCGAGATGTGGGTCGATGGCCCCGTAATCTCGTTCCGCTCGAAGGTGAAGGAGCGCGACGTCGTCGTCCTCAACAACGGCAAATGCACGCTTGGGCAATGATGTCGATCCGCTGGAAGACGCCGAGAATCTGATCGCCGCAGGGCGCGCGGGCGAAGCGGCAGCGCTGCTCGGCAGGCATATTGCGCAGGGGCGGGGCGGCGTGCTGACGCGGCTCACGCTGGCCCGTGCGCTTCTGCTCGCGGGCAAGACGACGGAGGCGCTCGAAATGTCGCGTGAGACGGCGCAGCTTTATCCCGGCGTGGCCGGCGCGGCGCTGGCGCTGGGCGAAACGCTGCTGGCCGCGGGCAAGCTGCCGCTCGCCATTGCCGAGTTCCAGCGCGCGCTGCGCGTCGATCCCCATTTGGCGAAGGCTGCGTTCCTGCTCGGTTGTGCCTGGCTCGAAGCGGGCGAGCCGGACTGGGCGCTGCGCGAGTTTGCCCGTATCCCCGATTATGAACCGGCCAATCTCTTGGTCGCGCGCGTGGCCGAGGCCGAGTCCCTCAAGGCGGCAGCGCGCTCCAATCCGCGCTATGTGCGCCATCTCTTCGACCAGTTCTCCATCGACTACGACGAGCGCATGATTGGCCAGCTCTCCTATCGCGCGCCGGCCACCTTGCGCGAGCTGGCGGCGCTGGTGTTGCCGGGGCGCAAGGGGCTCGACATTCTCGACCTCGGCTGCGGCACGGGGTTGGCCGGGGTGGCGTTCGCGGACCGTGCAGCGCGGCTCGACGGCGTCGATCTGTCGCCACAGATGATCGAGAAGGCGCGGGCACGCGGCGTCTACGCCGATCTGGCCGTGGCCGATCTGGAGACTTTTCTGGAAGAGGAGGGGTGCGCCTACGACCTCATCCTCGCCGCTGATACGCTGGTCTATCTGGGCGATCTGGCGCGCGTGTTCGCGGGTGCCGCGCGGCGGCTGAAGAAGGACGGCGTCTTTCTCTTCACCGTAGAGAAAAAGGACGGCGAGGGCTTCGAACTCGGCCCCAAGCGCCGCTGGCGCCACAGCGAATCCTATTTGCGTGAAACCGCGGCGGCCGCGGGGCTGGACGTGACGGGCCTGATCGCCGCCAGCCCGCGCAACGAGGCCAACGTGCCGGTCGAAGGCTTCGCGGTGGCGCTGACAGCCTTGCCGCACTGAAAGGAGTTTGGACATGCCCCTCACCATCGGCATCCTCATTTTCGATCATGCGGAGGAACTGGATTTCGTCGGCCCCTGGGAGGTCTTCACGATGGCCAATGCGGTGCGGGCCGATACGCACCGCGTGCTGCTGGTGGCGGAGCAGCCCGAGCCGGTGCGCTGCGCCAAGGGGATGCGGGTGCTCCCCGATGTCTCCACCGCCGATTGCCCCAGGCTTGATGTGCTCGTCGTGCCCGGCGGGCAGGGGACGCGCCGCGAGGTCGAAAATGCGGCGCTGCTCGGCTGGATCGCCACGGCCGCTGCCGATTGCCGCTGGGTCACCAGCGTCTGCACCGGCGCCATGTTGCTGACGGCCGCCGGTCCTGCCAGGGGCAAACGCGTCACCACGCATTGGGGTTTTGTCGAGGCTTTGCGCCAGCGCGGCGAGGCGGCCGAAGTCCTGGCGGATCGCCGCTATGTGCGTGACGGCAATATCCTGACCGCCGCCGGCGTTTCTGCCGGAATCGACATGGCGTTGTGGCTGACGGGCCAGCTCCACGGCCCCGATTTCGCGCGTGCGGTACAGCAAGCGATGGAATACGATCCCGCCCCGCCCTATGCCGCAGAGGTTTAGGCGCCGGGCAAGCCGTCGCGGGGGGTGGGCTTTATTCCTCCATGCCGGTTATGCTTTGATCGAGCCGTTGGTCAGAACCCATTGCTTCAAGGAGTAACGAATGTTTGGGAAAATTGGTTTGGGTGTCGCGGTGCTGATGGTTTCCGCCATGCCGGCATTGGCCGATTCCAGCGCCTGCGGCGATGCGCCGGTCCCCCCCGCTCTGCCCACGGTGAGCGACATCGGCCGCGATGCGCCCGCTGACGCCGCCAAGGCCAAACATCAGGCGTTTCTGGATGTGGTTCACTGGCAGAAGAGCGACCTGAAGAGCTATCGCGACTGCATTAACGCCGCGACCAGCGACGACAACCGCAAAATCGCCGCCGAGCAGCAGAGCGGCGACAAGGATGCGGCGACCAAGATCACCGGCATTCAGGGCGACATCGCCAAACTCAACTCGATGTACGATGTCTCGGTCGATACCGAGAAGCGCGTGGTGGGCGAGTTCGTGGCGCTCTCGAACGCCTATTGCAGCCGCAAGGACGTCGATCAGTCCACCTGCCCGAAACAGCAGTAACCGCCTGCGCGGTCGCTGATTCGTTCGCCGCGTCTTCCCTCGAAGGGCGGAGGCGCGGCGAATCGTTTATGCTGGCGCCATGTCGGCAGCGGGAAAAACCACGGCAGAGCATCGGGCGGAGCGGCGGGCGCGCGAGCGCAAGCTGACGCGCGAGGCCATTCTGGAAGCGGCCAGGCGTGTGGCCGCCCGCGAAGGCGCCAACCTGTCGCTCAGAGCTGTGGCAGCCGAGGCCGGGTTTGCGCCCGCAGCGCTCTACGGCTATTTCGCCAACAAAAGCGAGTTGCTGATCGCCCTGGCCGCCGAGGATCTTTCCGACTTGGCGCGCGTGCTGCGGGCGGCGCGCGGTGAGAACGGGGCCAGCCGCCTTGGCGCCGCGGCCGAAGCCGCGCTCGCGCTCCTGCAGAACAGCGATACTTTTGCCACGGCGCCGGGGGCGCTGCCGGCCGAAGTGGGAAGCAGCGAGGCTGAGCGCCTGTTCAACGGGCGGTTGATCGCCGTGTTGCGCGCGCTTTCGGACGCTTCGGGCCATCCCGCTGATAGCCGCGCGGCCCAGGCCGATATCGTTCTGCTGGCCGCGACGCTGGCAGGGCTTGCCGTGTTCGCCCGCTCGGGCCGGCTCGCGGCCCTGGGTTTTTCGCCCGCCGATATGATCGCAGCTCTCGACCGGCGCTTCCTGCCGGCGCCATAATTCCCTCGAACCGCTATTCGAGGACTCCCAAGATGATCGAGCTTGCCCGTTCCAGCGTGCAGACCTGGGAATGCGACCAGATGGGCCACATGAACGTGCAGTTCTATGTGGAGAAATCGTGCGACGCGCTGGCGGCGCTGGGCGCCAGGGTCGGCCTCGGCCCCAGGGCGTTGGCGCGACAGGGCCTCAAGCTCGAACCTGCCGAACAGCACATCCGCTTTCTGCGCGAGCTGCGGCCCGGTGCGCCGTATTTCGTCCGGGGCGGCGCGGTGAAGGCCGAGGTGCGGGCGCTTACGGCCTATAGCGAACTGGTGATGACGGGCAGCGACACCGTCTCGGCCAGCTTTCGAACCACCGCACGCCTGCGCGATGCCAGGGATGGCGCCCAGGTGAGCTTCGACGACGGCGCGCGTGCGATGGCGACGCATTTCGCCGCCGCGATTCCCGAACATGGCGCGCCGCGCGGCCTGGTGCTGGCGCCCGCGCGCGAGCCGGCGCTGACGCTCGCCGAAGCAGACGCCATGAAACTCGCGCCGACCTATCAGGGCGTCGTGCGGGGCTCGGAATGCGACGAGCAAGGCGAGATGCTGACGCGCTTTTTCATGGCGCGCGTCTCCGATGCCATCCCCAACCTGCTGATCCTGACATCCGGGCATGATCGGGGCGGCGGCAGCCCCATCGGCGGGGCGGCGCTCGAATACCGCTTCATCTATCGCCGGCGTCCGCGCGCAGGCGAAATTATCTGCGTGCGGAGCGGGCTCAAGGCAGTCGGCGGCAAGACCTATGTCTGGGCGCACTGGCTGTTCGACTGGGAAACCGGCGAGGCACTGGCCAGCGCCGAAGCCGTGGCGGTTGCGATGGATCTTTCCACCCGCAAAGCCATCGCCCTGCCGGACGACTTCCGCGCTCGCCTCGATTCACTCGTGATCGAAGGGTTGACGGTTTAAGACACCGCCGCGATGCGCAGGATTTCCTCGCGCACGATTTCGGGGCGTTCCATCGGCAGGAAGTGGCTGGCGCCGGAAACCGCGAGCACGCGCGCATCGGGCTTGAGGCGCTGGAAAGCCGCCGCCATCGGCGCGGCGCAGGTGGAGTCCCTGGTGCCGCGGATCAGTGTCGCCGGGCAGCGCAACCTGCGGGCCAGTTTGTAGAGGCCGAAGTGCGGGCTGTCGAAGATTTCCGCCTCGGCGCGCGGCGCGCAGGCTAGGCGCACGGTGCCGTCGCCGTTGGCGAGCGTTCCGCCCGCCACGTAATCATGCACCATATCTTCCGGCCAGTCCTTGAAGGCGCCACGCCCGCGATAAAGCGCTTCCATCGCTTCTGCCGATTCGAAGTTCGCCCGCCGCCGGAGTGCGCGCTGGGCGATCGGCAGCACGGGCTTGCCCATGCGCAACAGGCGCGAGACGTGCATCGGCACGGCAAGGCGCGGCGGAACCAGCACCGGCTCCACCAGCACCAGCCCGCGCACCAGATCGGGCCGCGCCACCGCCGCCATCAGGCTGGCCGAGCCGCCCAGCGAATGTCCCGCCAGAATGACCGGGCCGGTCCCCAGGCCATCGAGAAAACGGATCAGGTCGTCGCGGAACACCAGCCATTGCCTGGCGAAACCGGGTGGGGTGGGCAGCGTGGTGAAGCCATGCCCGCGCTGGTCGATCGCGATAATACGAAGCCGGTCCGAGAGCGGCGCCAGAATGGATTTGTAGGTTTCGGCGTTGAAGCCGTTGGCGTGGGCAAAGACCAGGCAGGGCGCATCGCTTTCCCACTCCAGATAGGACACGGCGCCATCTTGCATGTGTCTGGATTTGCGCACGGGACCGGACATCGCTGGAATTTGCCGATGGAGTTTCAGGGGGAGCGGGCAGAAGGGCCCTTGTGGCGGCCGGGTTCGCGCCTGTCAACGGCAGAACGGCATTGCGCCGGCTGCAGGCACGCGTAGATTTGCTGCAATCGCCATAAGACCATCGAGGAAACGCCCGTGCATCCCACCGTGATTGCCCGGTCTGCGCCGGAAAAACCCGCTATCGTCATGGCCGCGAGCGGCGAAAAGCTGACCTATGGTCAACTGGATGCTCGCTCCAACCAGGGCGCGCAGCTCTTCCGCAAACTGGGCCTGCAGACCGGCGACTGCGTGGCGCTTTTCATGGAAAACAATATCCGCTTTCTGGAGATTTGCTGGGCGGCCCAGCGCGCGGGCCTCTACTACACCTGCATCTCCTCGCGGCTGACCGCGGCCGAGGTTGAGTACATCGTGCGCGATTGCGGCGCCAAGGCCTTCATCGCGTCGCAAGGCCTTGGCGCGGTGGCTGCAGCGGTGGCGCGGGGCGAGCGGCTCATCCGGCTTTCGGTGGGCGGCGAGATTGCGGACTTCGAAGGTTACGAGGCGGCGGCCGGCGCCATGCCCCAAACTCCCATCGCCGACGAAAGCGCGGGCGCGGATATGCTCTATTCCTCGGGCACAACGGGGCGGCCCAAGGGCGTGCGCACGCCGCTCTCCGGCGAGCCGATCGACGCGTCCAGTCCGCTCATGGGCCTGGTGGCGGCGCTGTTCGGCGCCAATGCGGATTCGATCTATCTGTCGCCCGCGCCGCTTTATCACGCTGCGCCGCTGCGCTACTGCATGGCGATCCAGCGCCTCGGGGGCACCGTGGTCGTGATGGAGCATTTCGATGCCGAAGCGGCGCTCAAATACCTCGAGCAGTATCGCGCCAATATCAGCCAGTGGGTGCCGACCATGTTCGTGCGCATGCTGAAGTTGCCTGAGGCCGTGCGCGCGAAATACGACGTGTCCTCGATGAAGGCGGCGATCCATGCGGCGGCGCCGTGCCCGATCGAGGTGAAGAAGCAGATGATCGAATGGTGGGGGCCCGTGCTGCACGAATATTATGCCGGTACCGAGGGCAATGGTTTCTGCTATGCCGGCAGCGCGGAGTGGCTGAGCCATCCAGGCACCGTCGGCCGCTCGCTGCTTGGCGCGG
Organism: Alphaproteobacteria bacterium; assembly: GCA_018971835.1. GTDB lineage: Bacteria > Pseudomonadota > Alphaproteobacteria > Micropepsales > Micropepsaceae > Rhizomicrobium. Next base: position 14,011 of record JAGWZW010000030.1, on the reverse strand, counting down.
TCCATATCTGCGACGATGGGGGCCGCGAATTGTCAGTGGGCGAGGAAGGGACGATCTATTTTGAGGGCGCGTCCCAGTTCGAATATCACAACGATCCGGGGAAGACGGCGGAATCGCGCCACTCGCTGCATCCGAACTGGTCCACGCTGGGCGATGTCGGCCGCGTGGACGGCGACGGCTTTCTCTATCTCACCGACCGCAAGGCCTTCATGATTATCTCCGGCGGCGTCAATATCTATCCGCAGGAGGCCGAAAACGTGCTCATCACGCATCCCAAGGTGGCGGACGTGGCAGTGATCGGCGTGCCGAACGAGGAATTCGGCGAAGAGGTCAAGGCCGTGGTGCAGCCGGCCAACTGGGCCGAAGCCGGGCCGCAGCTCGCGGAGGAACTCATCGCCTATGCCCGCGCGAATCTCTCAGCGATCAAATGCCCGCGCTCGGTCGATTTCGAAAGGGAGCTGCCGCGCCACCCCACCGGCAAGCTCTACAAGCGGTTGATCCGCGACAAATACTGGGGCAGGCGCGAGTCCCGCATCGTCTGACGCGCCGCCCGCACCATTGCAGCCACAAGGAGAATTGCCATGAGAACTGTGACCTTCGACGATCTGCCAGGCTTGGCCGGCCAGGAGGTCGGCGTGTCGGACTGGGTGCTGATCGATCAGGACCGCATCAACACGTTCGCCGACGCGACCGACGACCATCAGTGGATCCACGTTGACGTCGAACGCGCGAAAAAAGAGATGCCCGGCGGCAAGACCATCGCACACGGCTTTCTCACGCTGTCGTTGATCCCAATGTTTTCGGAGCAGATTCTGCGGATCGAGGGAATTTCGCGCGGCATCAATTACGGCGCCAACAAGGTGCGCTTCACCAACATGGTGCCGGTGGGCAGCCGCGTGCGCGCGCGTGAGAAGATTCTCAGTGTGGAGCCGCGTGCCGGCGGGCTGCAGCTGATTGCGGAAATGACGATCGAAGTCGAGGGGCTCGATCGCCCGGCCTGCATCGCCGAGACGATCGGCATCCTTTACAAATAGTCACCTCAGCCAACCTGCGGCTGTGGCCAGCCCCCAGCCGCCGAGGCCGAGGAACATCGCCGCCGCCGCCAGCCGAACAGTTTTCAGCGGCACGATCTCGGTTGCTTTCTCCGCCAACAGTACCGCTGGTACATCGGCCAACAACATGCCCACGGTGGTTCCGGTCGCTACCAGGACGATGCTGTGGAAACGCGCAGCCAGCGCAACGGTTGCGATCTGCGTCTTGTCGCCGATCTCCACGAAGAAGAAGGCGATGAGCGTGGTCAGGAATGCGCCAGAGCGCGGTTCCGCGCTTGTTTCTTCGTCCATTTTGTCCGGTACAAGTGTCCATGCCGCCATGACGATGAAGGTGAGTGACACGCCGATCTGAAACCACGGTCCCCGCAGGACATCGGAAATGAAGAAACCTCCCGCGGCCGCCATAAGATGATTGGCGACGGTGGCGCAGAAAATGCCGAGGATGATCGGGACCGGGCGGCGGAAGCGAACCGTCAACACGATAGCAAGTAACTGTGTCTTATCGCCAATTTCTGCGATGGCGACGAGCAGTGCGGAAATCAGGATCGCTTCCATTATTCTGGCTGCGTTTCCGGCGGCACTATACCCCAGCCGATCCTGAGCGGCGGCGCCTTGAGATTGTCGGGCCAGGGGAAGGCTTCTGTGCCTTCCACCTTGAGGCCCGGCAATTTTTCCGCCGGTGCCGGATGACCCCAGGCCTCTTGCCAGACCACCAGCGCGCCGTCACGGTTAAGGCGCTTGGGCGTGATCCACCGCGCCTCGCTGTACTCGCCGTCGGTGAAGAGCGAGAGGCGCGGCCTGCTGCGCAGGGCGATCAGCCCGGCCAGCCAGTTGTCGCCCGCCACGATCTTCAGCGGCTTGCCCGTCCGCTCGTGCCAGAGTTCGGCGAAGCGTGCGGCCATCAGGCGATCCGGCCATTGCGTGCGCGGATGCCGGCCCTGCCAGCGCGGTACATAGGTGCTGGCCAGTGCATATGCCACCGGCAAGAGGACGAACAGTGCCACCACGGCGCGCACCAGCCGTTTCATCGACACGCGCTGCCACAGGGGGCCCGCCGGATAGACGATGACGAGGCCGATGAGATCCCACATCTGCGTGCCCCATTCGTCGCGCAGTCCCATGCCGCTGACGACCGGCAGCGCCACGCAAATGAGGATCGGCCCCAGGCCCAGCCAGAGCAGGAAGCGCAGCGTTTCGTCGCCCGGCCGCACCAGGCGATGCAGGCTGGCCCGGCTCAGGACGCCCGCGAAAGCGGCCATGAGCAGCGCCGGCGCAATGTCCAGCAGCTGCGACGCCAGAAAGCGCAGCGGCGAAACCACGCGGCCGAGGGCGGTGAGCGGCTGGGCGCGGCTCGCTGCGAATCTGAGCGTGGGAAAATCGTGCTGCACCAGCCAGAACAGGTGTGGGGCAAACACCATCAGGCAGACCAGAAGCGCCGCGTAGGGGCCGATGCCGGCGAAGAGCGGTCGGGTGTGGCGGCTGGTGGCCGCGTGCAGAACGATCGCCAGCCCCAGGACGGCGATCTCGTACTTGCACAGCATGCCCAGGCCCAGCGCCAGGCCGAGCAGCAGCCAGGCCCGCAGGCGGCGCGTCTGAAGCGCGTCGAAATAGGCGTAAGCCGCGGCGGCGAAGAACGGCAGCTGCGCGATGTTGTGATTGAATTCGGGCGTCGGCAGCGAAAAGTAATAGACGCCGACCAGCAGCGCAGTGCCGGCGAAGGCGCGCTCCGGCGGCATCATCCGCCGTCCCAGCCGGTAGACGAACAGATAGGTCGCGCAGACGAAGAGCTGGCTGAACAGGAAGGGGCCGAAATCGCCCAGCAGGCGGAAGGCGATCTCGCCCAGCCAGGACGGCAGCGGCGGGTGCTTGTAATAGCCCCATTGCCATTCGTGGCCCCAGCCCACGATGTCGCCGGTCACGTCCAGCGGCAGGCTGTGGTGCAGCAGATCGGGCAGCAGCGTCCAGATTGTCAGCTGCGCCAGGACCAGCCAGAGCAACGCCCGGTTCCACGGATCGGCGAACGCCCGCGCCGGCGCCTGAACGAGACGTGGCCGTCCGGTTCCGGCGTCGGAAGAGGCTGGCGGCATCGAAATCGACCCCCGAAAACCGCTGCCCCGGTTCGCAGTGCCGGGTGCGCAGGCGTTTGCGCCGTTCTGGCATGGCGCCCCGGCTCAGGCAAGCGAACCGCGCCGACATTGTCACACCCGGACCCGGGGCGGTAAGAATCAAATTCGCCATAGGAGCGTGCGGCAGAGGAATCCGAATGGGCCAGAGGCTTTGAGCATCACCATCCATGACGTCGCGCGCGAAGCCGGCGTTTCGATCAAGACCGTGTCGCGGGTCGTCAACCGGGAGCCCAATGTGCGCCCGGCGACGCGCGCGCGGGTGGAGGAGGCGATCGCGAGGCTGAACTATCGGCCGAATATCTCCGCCCGTTCGCTGGCCGGCGCGCGTTCCTACCTGCTCGGGCTGCTCTACGACAATCCGAGCGCCTCCTATCTCAGCGAATTGCAAATGGGCGCCGCCGCAGCCTGCCAGCGAGCGGGCTACCACCTGATGACAGAGCATGTGAGCGTAGAGGCCAAGGGATTGCGCGAGCAGGTGGCCGCGCTGTTGGCGGCGGTGCGGCTGGATGGCGTGATTCTTTCGCCGCCGGTGTCGGACAGCGCGGAGGTGATGGGCGCGCTGGAGAACGCCGGCATCCGCTATGTTCGCATCGCGCCCTCCAACTTTCCCGGCCGCGCCGGCTCCGTGCTGATCGACGACAAGATGGCGGCCGAAGAGATGACGCGCGCGCTCTGGCAACTCGGCCATCGCGACATCGCGTTCATCAAGGGGCCGCGCTCGCATCCCTCCTCGCAGCAGCGGCTGGATGGTTTTGTCGCGGCATTGAAGGCGCTGGGCGGCAAGGTGCGCAAGGACTGGCTGCTTCCCGGTTCCTTCAGCGCGCAGTCCGGCTTTGCGGCGGGCGAGGCGCTGTTTCGGAAGGCGGAGCGGCCGAGCGCCGTGTTCGCCTGCAACGACGATATGGCGATGGGCCTGCTGAGCGCGGCGCATCGCTGGCATGTCGAAATTCCTGCCGAGCTTTCGGTGGCGGGCTTCGACGATTCGCCGGTCGCCGCCACGCTCTGGCCCTCGCTGACCACGGTGCGCCAGCCCACCCGCGCCATGGCGGAGCTGGCGGTTCAAATGCTGATCGAAGACCTGCGCGATCCCGAACAGGCGAAGGCGCCGCGCCAGCGCCGGCTCGATTTCGAGATCGTCCGCCGCGAGTCCACGGCGCCGTTGAAGCCGGCATCCTGATCCGCCTCTTGAAACCCCGGCGGCGCGGCGCCTAAGCTTTGCTGAGAAAATGTCAGCGGGGAGATCGCCATGCTGGGCGGCGGGTTGGTGGCGCGGATGCTGCGCGCCGAAGGCGTCGAGGTCGTTTTCGGCATCATCGACGGCTCCTATGTCGGGCTCTATTCGCAGCTGCGCGAGCACGGCATCCGCCTGATCTCGCCGCGCCACGAGACGAGCGCGCTGCACATGGCCGGCGCCTATGCGCGGCTGACCGGCAAGCTCGGCGTGGCCATCGCCAGCAACGGGCCGGGCGCCGCCAACGCGCTGCCCGGCGTGGCGGTGGAGGAAGGCGAGGGCAATCGCGTGCTGCTGATCACAAGTTGGCGGCGCACGGGCATCGTCAACCCCGATCGCGGCGGCACCTATCAGTATTTCGACCAGCTTCACGTCACCCTGCCCATGACCAAGTGGACCGGCACCGCGGAAAGCTTCGCGCGCCTGCCGGAGGTGATGCGCCGGGCCTTTCGCGAGTCCCATCAGGGCCGGCCGGGCGTGGTGCATGTGACGGTGCCGGAAGACATTTTGAACGGCAACTTCGAGGGCGAGCCACCGGTGCTGGCGCCGGCCGAATATCGCCGCGTGGCGCCGCTGGAGCCGTCGCGCGCCGAGGTGAAGCAGGCCGCCGATCTGCTGCTCGCCGCCGACCAGCCGATGATCCATGCCGGCAGCGGCGTGCTGCACGCCGGCGCCTTCGCGGAATTGCGCGCGGTGGCCGATGCCTTGAGCGCGCCGGTGACGACGAGCTGGGGCGGGCGCGCGGTAATCGACGAACGCGCCGATGTCGCCATCGCCATGACGCTGGTGGGCGTGGTCAACAAGGTGCGCAACGAGTCCGATTGCGTGCTGGCGCTGGGCACGCGCTTCGGCGAAACCGACTGGTGGGGCAAGCCGCCCTACTGGCGCAAAGCGGCCGAGCAGAAGCTGATCCAGGTCGACATCGATCAGGAACGCCTGGGCGTGAACAAGCCGGTGACGCTGGGCGTGATCGCCGATGCGCGCGCGTTCCTTTCCGCGCTGGCGGCGGAATTGCAGGCGCGCGGCGATCTGCCGGGCGCGGCGCGGCGGCGCGCGACGCTGGATGGTTATGTAACGGCGAAGAATGAATTTCGTGCCGCGGCAGCGGGGCCGATCCTGTCCACGCCCGCCGATCCGCTGCACAGCGCCTTCGTGCCGATCGTGGCGCAGCAGGTGTTCGGCGACGAGGCGATCATCGTGGCGGACGGCGGCAACACCACGGTCTGGGCCAGCGCCTTCCACGAAGTGCGCCGGCCGCGCTCGCATCTTTCCACCTACAAGTTCGGCATGCTGGGCGCGGGCGTGGGCCAGACGCTGGGCGCCAAGGTGGCCTGTCCGGAGCGGCCAGTCTATTGCATCATCGGTGACGGGGCGATGGGCTTCCATTGCCAGGAGATCGAGACAGCGGTGCGCAACAGGCTGGCTGTGGTCTTCATCGTGCTGTGCGACAAGCAGTGGGGCATGGTGAAATACAGTCAGGGCATGGCGCTCAACCCCGAAGGCATGAAGGAGCGCCGCGCCCTCAGCGCCAACGAGACTATCAACACCGATTTCTCGGAAATCCGCTTCGACCTGCTGGCTACGGCGATGGGCGCGCATGGCGAACGGGTCTCGAAGATCGCGGACCTGACCGGCGCGCTCGAACGCGCCATTGCCAGCGGCAGTTGCGCGGTGGTGCATGTCGATGTCGATCCGGTGGTGCATATGTGGGCGCCCAACCTCGATACCTTCAAGGCCATGCACATGGAGCCCGCCGGCTGATGGGCAAGGTTCTGGTCACCGGCGCGGCCGGGTTCGTCGGCCGCCGTGTGGTGGCGTTGCTGGCGGCGGCGTATGGGCAGTTTGACGGCATCATTGCCGCCGATATCCGCGCCGTGCCGGAAAGCGAGCGCCTGGCCGGGGTGACCTATCGCGTGCTCGACGTGCGCGATGGAAGGGCGGTGGATGCGGCGCTGGCGGAGGGCATCGAGGCGGTGGTGCATCTGGCCGCCATCGTCTCGCCCGGCGGGCCTAAGGCGCGGGCGATGGAATACGAAGTGGATGTGATGGGCACCGGCAACGTGCTGAAGGCCTGCATCCTCCACCGTGTGCGCCAGCTCGTCGTCACCTCCAGCGGCGCGGCCTACGGCTATCATGCCGACAATCCCGTGCCGCTTTCGGAAAGCGACGCGCTGCGCGGCAATCCCGAATTCGCCTATTCGGACCACAAGCGGCTGGTGGAGGAGATGCTGGCGCGCGCGCGGGCTGAGCACCCCGAGTTGAAGCAGCTCATCTTCCGGCCGGGTACGATTTTGGGCGCGCGCGTTGCCAACCCGATCACCGCGATGTTCGACCGGCCTTTCGTGCTCGGCGTCACGGGCTCGGATACGCCCTTCGTGCTAATCTGGGATGAGGATGTGGCGCGCTGCATCGTCAAGGGACTGATGGAAGCGCGCGACGGCATCTACAACCTGACCAGCGACGATGCGCTGCCAATGGCCGAGATCGCCCGGATGCTGGGCAAGCCCTTCGTGCCGCTGCCGGCATGGCTGATCAAGGCAATCCTGTTCGCCACGCAGAGACTGGGGCTGTCGCAAGCCGGGCCGGCGCAGGTGAACTTCATCCGCTACCGGCCCGTGCTCTCCAATGCGCGGCTCAAGCGCGAGTTCGGTTATGATCCCGGCACGCGCAGCCGCGACGTGTTCGCGCGCTGGCTGAAGGAGCGCGTGCGCTAGGGCGAAATCTCTTCCAGCAGCTTGTTGCGCGAGTTGAGGCCGAACTGCGAGAGGACGGCCGCGATCACCAGGAAGCCCGAAATCAGCAGCATGGCGCCCAGCACGCTCATCTGCGGCACCAGCGGCGCGATGACGAAAAGGCCGAGCCCCCCGCCGACATGCCCAAGGCCGTCCACCAGCGCAAAGCCCGTGGTGCGCGCGCGGGTGGGATAATATTCGGCCGAGCGGGTGTACATGATCGGCACCCAGACGTTGAAGCCGAAGAACAGGATCATCGCCCCCACGATCGCATACCAGAGTTCGGCGCCAGCCCGCGCGATCATCACGCCGCCCGCCACGGTAATCACGGCAGCCAGCAACGCCCACAGTTTGCGCTCCATGCTTTCGCCGAAAGCATAGGCGATCACCGCACAGAAGACGAAGCCGAAGGTTCCCATTGCCGTAATCAAGCCGGCTTCGGGCGGCGGGTAATGCAACGCGCTGAGCAGCGTCGTCAGCCCGGCCGAGAACGAATAGATCGTGATATAGCCGAAGAACCAGATCGCCAGCAGCAGCAGCGAGCGGTTGCGGTAGGTCCGGTTGCGGAAGATCGCCGAATAGGGCATCGCCTGCTCCGGCGGTGCGGGCTTCGGCTCCGGTTCCGGCACGGGCGGCAACGCATTTTTCTCATGCGCGCGCTCTTCCATGTAGACGATGACTTCCTCGGCCTCGGCCAGCCGGCCTTTGGTAATCAGCCAGCGCGGCGATTCGGGAAGCTGGAAGCGCAGAAGAATGCCCATCAATGCCAGCAGGCCGCCGAACAGATACATTACGCGCCAGCCGTAATCGAAACTCGCGCCGGCCACGGCGAAAGGCAGGCCGAGCGGGAAGGGTGCGGCCGGCGTCGTCAGGAACAGGCCCATCCAGATGCCGAGCACGGCGCCCAATGCGGAGAAGATGAAGATCAGCGAGGTATACCGTGCCCGCGCACCTTTCGGCGCCATCTCGGTAATATAGGTGTTGACGATGGCGAGGTCCGCACCGATGCCGACGCCAGTCAGCACCCGCCCGGCGATGAACAGGCTATAGCTGTCCACCACGCCGGTGAGCGCCGAGCCGATGCCGGTGATGATCATGGTGACGAGCAGCAGGTCGCGCCGCCCCATGCGATCCGCCAGTGGGCTCAGCAGCAGCGTGCCCACCACATAGCCCAGCAGATTGAGCAGCACCGGCAGGCCAAGATATTGCGCCGAGGTTTCGGCGGTGCAGCCGGGAACCAGCGCCACGCAGGTCTGGATGAAGGAGACGTTGATGTCGAAGATGTCGTAGAAGGTGAAGAGGAAGCCGATGCCGATGATGAAGGCGAAAAGATTCGGCAGCGCCCACACCGGTATGCGGTCGAGCCTCGCGTTCAGCCGCCCGGCCGTCAGCCCATCGTCGCTCATCATTTTTCTCCCTGTTTCCCCTTGTGCGCGGTTCATGTTCCGCGCGTATTTTTCTGCAGCCGGCGGCCGTCAGCTATTCATTGTTGCAGCGCCTCGTTGTGCAGCGAAGTCTCGATACGCCTGGCGGTGGCTTTCAACGCCGTGACCGCGTGTTTCTTCTTTTCCTCAAAGCGTTGCACCGGGATGGGGATGCTGATCGCTGTCGGGCCGAGCGGTGTGCCGCTGAGGGCGATGCCGATGGCGCAAATGCCGAGACTGTGCTCTTCGTTGTCGAAGGCGACGCCGGTTTCGCGTACCGTCACCATCTCCTTCTGCAGCGCGGAAAGTTCGGTGATGGTGTTCGGCGTCATGGCAGCCAGTTGCCTGGGGAGCAGGCGATTCGCCTCGGCGGGCGGCATGGCGGCCAGCAGCGCCTTGCCGTTGGCCGTGCAGTAGAGCGGAAAGGCCGCGCCGATCGAACTGACGGCGCTGAGCCGGTGCGGCGCCACCACCTGATCGACGAACACCGCCTGCCCGCGTTCCAGCACCGACAGGTCCACCGTTTCGTTGATCGCGGCTGAGAGGGCCTGAAGATGGGGGTGGATTTCCGTCATCAGCGTGCTGCGTACCGCATCGCCCATGCGCAGGATTTCCTGACCGAGGCGGAAGCGGCCGCTCTTGCCGATCGGTTCCACCAGCTGCTCGGCATAAAGCGCCGAGACGATGCGGTGCACGGTGGTGCGGGCCAGGCCCAGCGGCACCGCCATCTCCGCCTGGGTGAGGCCGGCGGGGGCGTTCTTGAGCAGGCGCAGCATCTCCGCGGCGCGCGCCAGAACCTGCACGCCGTTCTCCCGCGCCTTTGCGGAATCGCCTTTCTCTTTGCGGCGCTTCGGTGCCTCGGGCTCCGAAGCAGTTTTGACGCGATGCTTGCCGGGCGGTGGTGCGGAAGGGGGCTTCATTGAAATCTGCTCGGTCCTGCAAAATTAAAGACGGCAATCGTCGCTGTGTTGTTCCATTTCCCGCGGCCGGTCAAGATTCCAATGCGGCGGCGACCGTAGCAGTTAAAGCCGTAGCAAGTAAGACGGTGCCTTCTTCGGGAATTCGTCGGCAGGCCCGAATCGACCTGCAGTTCGGGAACCAAGCGCGGCGAGCGCGGCGGCCGCAGCGACGCCGAAGCCGCCGGCATTATGCCGTGACCGGCAGGCGAACTCCCGCCAACGTGGCTTCGATGCCGATGCTGCCGGCAGACGGTCGCGCCCGAAGCTGTTCTCAAGCCTGTGACAGCAGCGTTTTTCCATCTTCCGTTCCCGAATTTGCTGGGCGCTCGCAACGCCCGGCCTTGACAGTGCGTTATAGCCGACTTACCGTAACTTGGAAAGAAAAATCCACAATGCGGTATTCGGAGGCACCTATGGAGTGGAAAGAGCAGAACCGGAAAAACAGCATGGGGCTGGAGTTCTACGACCTCAGCCACCCCTGGGGGCATGGCGTCCCCAACTGGCCGTATTTCGAAGACGTCAAGATCGAGCGGCTGCATTACATGTCGAAATCGGGCGTGCTGACGCAGCGCATCACCACGGTGATGCACTCCACCACGCATATCGATGCGCCGGCGCATGTGGTCGAAGGCACGCCTTTCATGGACGAGGTGCCGCTGCCGATGTTCTTCGGCACCGGCGTCGCCGTCTCGATTCCGAAGAAGCGCTGGGAAGTGATCACGCCGGAGGATCTGGAAAAGGCCACGCCGACCATTCGCGAAGGCGACGTGGTCATCATCAACACCGGCTGGCACCACAAGTTCGGCGACAATCAGGAATATTACGGCTACAGCCCGGGACTCTACAAAGAGGCCGGCGAATGGCTGGCGGCCAAGAAGGTCAAGCTGGTCGGCGTCGACCAGCAGGCGCTGGATCATCCGCTCGCCACCGCGATCAACGATCATGGCCCCGGTCCGCTGTTGCCGCGCCTGCTCGAAGAATATGAGCGCATCCACGGCCGCCATCCGAAGGTGGACTTCCCCGAATGGGAGCCGTGCCATCGCGCGCTCTTGTCCAACGGCATCTGCGGCATCGAGAATGTCGGCGGCGAGTTGGACAAGGTGACGGGCAAGCGCTGCACCTTCATCGCCATGCCCTGGCGCTGGATGAAGGGCGACGGCTGCATCGTGCGGCTGGTGGCGATCATCGACCCCACGGGCAGTTATCGCCTGGGCCGCGGCGAAACCGCATAAAGCGGAGGTTCCGCGATGGAAGTCACGCGCATCGGCGATGCCAAGCCGTACACGGCGCCCAAGCATTTCGACATGCGGGCGCTGAGGCTGCAGGGCTTCGAGGCCAGCGGCTCGAAATTCTGCTGGGTGGGATTGTCCCACTTCCTGCCCGGCGGCGGCGCCGAGATGGATGCCAGTCCGCTGGAGAAAGTCTATGTGGTGCTCGAAGGCGAAGTGACCATCGAACTGGAACACGGCGAGCGCCAGGTGCTGCGCCCGCTGGATTCCTGCTACATCCCCGGCGGCGAGGGCCGCAAGGTGATCAACGAGAGCAATCTCGTCGCCACCATGCTGGTGATGATGCCCTATCCGGAGGCCCGGAAATGACGACCGAAATGAGCCACGCCGGGATCGATCCGAAATCCCTGTTTGATGTTTCGGGCAAAATCGCCATCATCACCGGCGCTACCGGCGCTTTCGGCCAGGTGGCGGCGGTGGCGTTGGGCCGGGCCGGCTGCAAGCTGGTGCTGGCCGGCGCCAAGCAGGGTGAGTTATCCGCGCTTGCCAAGTCCCTGAAAGATGAGGGCGTCGACAGCGTCATCGTCGTCAAGCGCCCGAACACCGAAGCCGATTGTGCCGCCATCACCGATGCCGCGGTGAAGAGCTTCGGCGGCATCGATATCCTGGTCGTCGCGTCGGGCATGAACGACGTTTCGCCGATCGTGGACATGGACCCGGAGCGCTACGACCGCGTGATGGATGCCAACGTCAAAGGCTCCTGGCTGATGTGTCAGGCGGCTGGGAAGGTGATGATCGCGCAGGGCCGCGGCGGCAAGGTCGTGCTGGTGTCTTCGGCGCGCGGCAAGCTGGGCCATCCGGCGGGATATTCGGTGTACTGCGCCTCGAAGTCAGCGGTGGACGGCATCACCCGCGCATTGGGCTGCGAATGGGGCAAATACGCCATCACGGTGAACGCGCTGGCGCCCACCGTGTTCCGCTCGCCGCTCACCGAATGGATGTTCGGCGAGGACGAGCGGGCCAAGACCGTGCGCGCCGGGATGCTGGCGCGCATTCCGCTCGGGCGGCTGGGCGAGCCGGAGGATCTGGCCGGGCCGCTGCTCTTTCTCGTTTCGCGTGCTTCGGATTTCCACACCGGCCACATCGTCTACGCTGACGGCGGCTATACCGCGGGCTGAGCCATGACAGACACGCCGCAGCGGATTGCGATCATCGGCGGCGGCCTGATGGGCGCCGGCATCGCGCAGGTTTTTGCGGCGGCGGGCCATCGCGTCACGGTGCATGAGCCGGTGGCGGAGGTGCGCGAAACGGTTCGCGCGCGGATCGCCGCCAATCTCGCCGCGCTGGAGCAAGACCCGGCGCCCGCGGAAAACGTGGCGGTTGCGGGTGAGCTTGCCGCCGCCGTGGCCGATGCGCAGTTCGTCTTCGAGGCGGCGCCGGAGAAGCTGCCGCTCAAGCAATCGATCTTCGCCGCGCTTGCAAAGCACGCGCCGCCCGGCGCCATCCTGGCCAGCAACACCTCGGTCATCCCCATCACGGACATCGTGCATGGCCTCGAAACGGCCAGCCGCATGGCCGGCACGCATTGGTGGAACCCGCCTTACCTGGTGCCGCTGGTGGAGGTGGTGCAGACCGCGCAGACAGCGCCGCAAACCGTCGCCGCGCTGATGGCGCTGCTCAAAGCCGTCGGCAAGGCGCCGGTGCATGTGAAGAAGGACGTGCCCGGCTTCGTCGCCAACCGGCTGCAGCATGCGCTGTGGCGCGAGGCCATCGCCATTGTGGCGGCCGGCATCTGCGATGCCGAAACTGTCGATACCTGCGTCAAGCAGAGCTTCGGCCTGCGCCTGCCGGTGCTGGGGCCGCTGGAGAATGCCGATCTGGTCGGCCTCGATCTCACGCTCGACATCCACAACGTCATCCTGCCCGCCATCGACAATTCGCCCGCGCCCAGCCCGCTCTTGCAGGAGCTGGTCGAAAAGGGCGATCTTGGCTTCAAGACCGGCAAGGGCTTCCGCGCCTGGAGCGCGGAGGACATGGCGAATCTGCGCGCGCGGCTGACGGCGCATCTGAAGCGCGCGCTGAGCGGGAGCGAAACGGCATGAGCGACAACGCACAGTCGGCCAGACGCCAGGAATTCCGCGCGGTGACGGTGCTGGCCTTCGGCTTCGGTCTGGTGGGCGTGGACCGCTTCCTGATCTCCACCTTGTTTCCCGTGATCGCCAAGGATCTGCATCTCAGCTATGGCGACATCGGCACCATCACCGGCGTACTGGCCATCGCCTGGGGCACGGCGGCACTGCTGTTCGGCAATCTGTCCGACCGCATCGGCCGGCGCCGCGTGCTGGTGGCGGCGCTGGTCGTGTTTTCGCTGCTGATCGGATCGAGCGGGCTGGCCGAAGGGCTGATGGGCCTGATCCTGGTGCGCATCGTCATGGGTTTTGCCGACGGCGCCTTCACGCCGGCCAGCATCTCCGCCACGCTGGAGGCTTCCCCGCCCGCCCGCCACGGCCGCAACATCGGCGTCCAGCAGATGACGCTGACGCTGTTCGGCCTGGGGCTGTCGCCCTTGCTGGTGACGGCGCTGCTGCACGTCATCAACTGGCGGCTGATCTTCTCGGTGTTCGTGATCCCGGGGCTTTTGATCGCCTGGGCCACGTTCCGGATCATTCCGGCGCGCAGTGCCGAGCCCGCGCCCGTCAGGCGCAACGCCTTCGCCGACTGGCGGGCGGTGCTCTCCTATTCCAACATCCGCGTGCTGACGGTGCTGATGCTGTGCTGGCTCACCACGCTCGTCACCACCAGCGCGCTGATGCCGAACTACCTGCTCGATCATTTGAAGCTCAGCTTCGGCGAAATGGGCACGATCATGTCGGCCATCGGCCTGGGCTCGATGGCGGGCACGCTGATCCTGCCCTGGCTGTCGGACGGGATCGGCCGCAAGCCCGTGATGCTCATCAGCACCGTGGGCGCGGGCCTGAGCCTTGTGACGCTGAACGCCCTGGGGCCGGCTGCCGGCTCGCTCTTCGCCGCGCTCTTCATGGTGCATTTCTTCAACAATGCGCTCATCACGCTGACGGTGGGCCCGCTCTGCGCCGAAACCGTGCCGCCGGCGCTGATGGCCACGGCCTCCGGCGTGGTGATCGCGGTCGGCGAATTCTTCGGCGGCGGCCTGGCGCCCGTGATCGGCGGGCAGGTGGCCGAGCGCTTCGGCATCGATCATGTGCTGTGGCTGCCGATCGCAGCGATGGCGCTGGGCTT
>JAGWZW010000029.1 GCA_018971835.1 Alphaproteobacteria bacterium | reverse complement strand
TTGTTCATCAGCATGCGCATGGGCGCTTCGGTGAGCCACGATTTGGCGGAGAGTTTGTCGCCGTGCGGGGCCTGGATATGGCGGGTGTTGTCGAAACGGGTCATGGGGTTCTCGCGAATTGAAGGCAGGCTTCGAGGATTTGCTGAAGCGTCGCGCGCAGCGGCGCGGCGAAATCGGGATCGTAGGGCGCGGGCCAGTTTTCTTCGGTCGGTGCCTCGTCGGGCTCGCGCAGATAACCGCGGCAGGCCAGCTCCATCTGGATGGCGTGGATGCCGCGCGCGGGATCGCCATAGTGCCGCGTGATCCAGCCGCCCTTGAAACGGCCGTTGGTGATATGCGTGTGGCCACTGGCCTCGCAAAGCCGTTCGATGGCGCGCGTCAGCATTTCGTCGCAGGATTGGCCGCTGTTGGTGCCGATGTTGAATTGCGGCAGCGCGCCATCGAACAGGCGCGGAATCACCGACCGGATGGAATGCGCGTCGTAAAGCACGATCTTGAGATGCTTCCCGCGCAGCCGCCCGAGCTCGTGGGCGAGGCGGGCATGATAGGGATCGAAATACCGCTCCCGCCGCAGGCCGATTTCGATCTCGCCCGGTTCGTCGCCTTTCGCATAAAGCAGCTCGCCGTCGAAGGTTTCGGTGGGACAGAGCCCGGTGGTGGCCTGCCCCGGATAGAGCGAGCGGCCGGAGGGATCGCGATTGACGTCGATCACCGTTCTCGCAATCCGCGTACGGATTATTGTGGCGCCGAGGCCGGCGGCGAAATCGTAGAGCCGGTCCACCGCCCAATCGGCATCGCAACGCGAACGCCAGGGCGAAAGAAGCTGGCTTTCGACATCGTCCGGTATCTCGGTGCCGGTGTGCGGCATGGAGACGAGCAGCGGGCCGCTGCCTTCGACAACGTCCAGCCAAGGCGGGGTTTCGATCATCGCCCGTTCCTTACGCGCGCATGAAGCGGATTGTAGCCGAGACGGTAAACGAGGTCCGCCGGTTGCTCGACGTTCCAGATGGCCAGATCGCAGGCCTTGCCTGCCTCCAGGGTGCCAATGCTTTCCAGCCGCCCGAGTGCGCGCGCCGCTTCACGCGTGACGCCGGCAAGACATTCGCTCAGGGTCAGGCGGAACAGCGTCGCGCCCATGTTCATGGTCAGCAGGAGCGAGGTCAGCGGCGAGGTGCCCGGATTGCAGTCGGTAGCCAGCGCGATGGGCACGCCGAAATGGCGCAGCAGTTCGACAGGCGGACGCCTGGTTTCGCGCAAGGTGTAGAAGGCGCCGGGCAAGAGCACCGCCACGGTTCCGGCCTCGGCCATGGCCGCGACACCGGCTTCGTCGGTGTGTTCGAGATGATCGGCGGAGAGGGCGCCGAAGCGCGCGGCCAACGCTGCGCCGTGGGTGTTGGAAAGCTGGTCGGCGTGCAGCTTCACGCCAAGGCCGTGCGCCTTCGCAGTTTCGAACACGCGCGCGATTTCCTCCGGTGTGAAGGCGATGGATTCGCAGAAGCCGTCCACGGCATCGGCCAGCCCGTCATGCGCAATGGCCGGGATATAGGCGCAGACAGAGTCGATGTAGCTGCGCCGGTCCTTCGCCTCGGGCGGCAGGGCGTGCGCGCCGAGGAAGGTGGCGGCGATGCCGACATCGCGCGCCCGGCCCAGCGCATGGGCCGCCCGCAGCATTTTCATTTCATGCTCCGGCGAAAGGCCGTAACCCGACTTGACCTCAATGGTGGTGACGCCTTCGGCAATCAGCGCATCCAGCCGCGGCAGGGATTGCGCCACCAGCTCCGCTTCGCTCGCCGTGCGGGTCGCGTTCACGGTGGAAAGAATGCCGCCGCCTTCGCGAGCGATCGCTTCGTAGCTGGCGCCTTCGAGGCGCAGCTCGAATTCGCGGGCGCGATTGCCGGCATAGACCAGGTGTGTGTGGGAATCGATCAGGCCGGGAGTGATCCAGCGGCCTTCGCAGGCGACGCGTTCCCCGGCCTCGAAGGCCGGCGCGTCCTTTGCAGGGCCGGCATAGAGAATGCGGCCGTCGCGCGCGGCCACGACGCCATCCTCGATCAGGCCAAGCCCTGGGCCGGTCATGGTGACCAGCCGGGCCTGGTGCCAGAGGCGGTCGCAATGCTTGGCGGAACGGTCAAACATGTCTAGGCATAGGGCGGAAGATCGAGGCTTGTCCATGCCTGAGACGCGGTTGTGGTTTGGCTCGGCACTATTGCCGGAGGGCTGGGCGGATAATGTCCGGCTCACGCTTGCGGACGGAAAAATCTTGCGCGCGGAGGCCGGTGTTGTTGCGGCAGCGAGCGAGGAACGCCACGCCGTGGCGCTTCCGGGGCTTGCCGATGTGCATTCCCATGCCTTTCAGCGCGGCATGGCGGGGCTGGCGGAGCGGCGCGGACCCGAGGGCGACAACTTCTGGACCTGGCGCGAGGTGATGTACCGCTTCCTCGACCGGCTGACGCCCGAGGACGTGGAAGCCATCGCCGCCGAAGCCTATGCCGAGATGCTGGAGACAGGCTTTACCCGCGTCGGAGAGTTCCACTATCTGCACCACGCGCCCGACGGCGCGCCCTATGCCAACCGGGCGGAGATGGCCGAGCGTATCGCCGCCGCGGCCGCGCAGACCGGCATCGGGCTGACGCTGCTGCCGGTGTTTTATGCTCACGCCAATTTCGGCGGCTTGCCGCCGGCGCCGGGCCAGCGCCGCTTCATCAACGATCTCGACGGCTTTGCAGCGTTGATGGACGACAGCCGCCGCGCGACGGCAACTTTGGACAATGCGCGCCTTGGCGTGGCGCCGCACTCGCTGCGCGCCGTGACGCCCGACGAATTGCACGCCATTATCGCGATGGTTGAGGGGGGCCCAATCCACATCCATGCTGCCGAGCAGACGAAGGAGGTGGAGGATTGCCTGGCGTGGTCGGGCGCGCGGCCGGTTGCATGGCTGCTCGATCACGCGGCCGTAGATTTGCGCTGGTGTCTTGTGCATGCCACGCATCTGACGGCAGCAGAGGTTGGCCGCCTGGCGGCGAGCGGCGCAGTGGCAGGGCTCTGTCCGGTGACCGAAGCCAATCTCGGCGATGGGGTCTTTCCAGGTCCGGCCTATCTGGCGGCGGGCGGCCGTCTCGGCCTCGGCACCGATTCAAACGTACAGATTGACGCTGCGGCAGAACTCCGCGCGCTTGAATATGAGCAACGTCTAATGTTTCGGGCGCGTAACGTGCTGGCTTCGGCACCCGGGGCTTCGACCGGCCAGGAGCTGTTCTCGCGCGCGCTGGCGGGCGGTGCGCAAGCGCTCGGCGTGGCGCCGGCCGGGTTGCAGGCTGGTGCGCCGGCGGATTTCTTCACGCTCGATACGGATCACCCTGCTCTTTGTGGCCGTAAGGCAAATGCGATGATCGACAGTTGGGTGTTTGCGGCGTGGCGCGGCGCTGTCGATTGCGTCTGGCGTGGCGGCGTCAAGCTTGTGGCGAACGGGCGGCATCGTGATCGCGAGGCCATCGCACAGCGCTATCGTGGAACGATTGCACGCATTCTCGCCTGACTGTACGCGCGGGTAGCAGACGCTGTTACATACAACTCAGTGTACGATGTTTGCCGGAAATTTTTACATCACCGCAAAGGTCTGCAATTTATCGGTTGAATAAACGCGCGCGGTCGGCTCAGCATGCACGCCGAGTCTGCTGCGTTATCAGTAGTGTGAAGCAACCGAGTAGTGCATATGCCATCAGACGTGACCGGCGTTCATTCGGAGATCGACCCGCAAAATCTCCAGCATCCTACCCTGGCATTCCTGCGAAACTATTGGGACCGGTGCCGCGGCAATCGCGCCATGCCATCGCGCGCCGATATCAGCCCATCGGACATGAAGGAGCATCTGGGCTGGGTGCTGCTGCTGGACGTGCTGCCCGGCGCCGAGGATTTCCGCTTCCGCACGGTGGGCACCCGCGTAACCGAGTATTTCCTGCAGGACGCAACGGGCAAGACCATCAAGGAGGCCTTCGCGCCCTTTGGTGAAGACACAGTCAAAGCCGTGCTGGCCACCCATCGCAAGGTGGCGCGCGAAGGTATTGTGCTGAGGGTTTATGGCGGGGCGAGCCTTTTCGGGCGCGCCTTTCTGGATTTTGATGCCATCTACCTGCCGCTGTCCGAGGACGGTGCGACGGTCAACATGATTCTTTCGGGCTTCACTTTCGACCGCTCGGCCCTGCTGAAGGCGCGCGGGCCAAGACCGGAGGCGCCTGCCTAGCTAGCCCGCGTCCTTTAAGCTAGTGGCGGCGGGTGTCGCACCGCGTTAACCTTGCACCGGCAAAATGCGCGACAGCGGGGACGATATGAAACTGGCGAGTTTCGAGATCGGTGGCGAGGTTCGTATCGGCATCGTCTCCGGTGAGGGCGTGATCGATCTGAGCGTAGCTGCCCCCGATTTGCCGCGCGATATGACGGCGCTGATAGCGGCCTGGCCCACGGCGGGTCAAGAGCTGCGCGCCCTGGCTGGCGCCGCGCCGCACCATCGCCTCGCCGCTCTGCATCTGCTGGCGCCGGTGCCGCATCCGGGGAAGATCATCGCCATCGGACTCAATTATGCTGACCATATCGCCGAAACCGGGCGTGAGCCGCCGAAGGAGCAGGTGTGGTTTCCCAAGATGGGCAACGCCGTCAACGGACCTTATGATCCGATTCAGAAGCCGAAGGCCTCCGACAGCGTTGATTACGAGGCCGAACTCGTTTTTATCATCGGCAAGCGCTGCCGGCATGTCGCCACGGCCGATGCGCCGGGCGTGGTGTTCGGCTATTGCGCCGGCAACGACGTCAGCGTGCGCGACTGGCAGTTCCGCACCCCGCAATACATGCTGGGCAAGTCCTTCGACACCCACGCGCCGTTCGGCCCGTGGATCGTGACGGCGGACGAGATCGGCGACCCGCACACGCTGGGCATCCGCTCCTTCGTCAATGGCGAACTGCGGCAGAATTCCAACACCAAACACCTCATCTTCAAGGTCTGGGACCAGATTGCGCTGGTCAGCCAGGCGATGACGCTCGAGCCGGGCGACGTGGTGTTCACCGGCACGCCGGGCGGTGTCGGCGTGGCGATGACGCCGCCGTCGTTCCTGAAGGCCGGCGATACCGTGCGCGTGGAGATCGATCGCATCGGCGCGCTGGAAGCCCGCATCGTTCCCGAGCCGGATTGAGACGGAGAGGCGCCATGCCTGTCTGCAGCACCGTCACCCTGACGATGAATCCCGCGCTCGATGTGTCGTCCGAAGTGGCGGCTGTCGAGCCGGTGGCGAAGCTCAGATGCGCAGCGCCTCGCGTCGATCCGGGCGGCGGGGGGATCAACGTCGCGCGCGTGATGCGGCGGCTGGGCGAAGATGCGGCCTGCGTTTTTCCGGCCGGTGGCGCCACTGGTCAGCGTCTTGTGATGCTGTTGCGGCGCGAGGGCGTGCACATCGTGCCCGTCGCCATTGCCGAAGAGACGCGCGAGGATTTCACAGTTCTGGAAACGCGGAGCGGCCAGCAATACCGCTTCGTCATGCCTGGGCCATCGCTTTCGTCCACCGAACTGGCGAACTGCCTCGAGGCGATGCATCTCAAAGATGTCTGCCCGGCCTTCGTGGTGGCGAGCGGCAGCTTGCCGCCCGGTGCGCCGTCGGACTTCTATGCCGACATCGCGCGCCAGGCCAGAACGCATGGCCGCAAGCTGGTGCTCGATACTTCCGGTGCGGCGCTCAAGGCGGCGCTCGATGCCGGCGTCTATCTGGTGAAGCCCAATCTGCGCGAGCTGCGCGAACTGACCGGCCGGGCGCTCGAGAACGAGGCGGACATGCTCGGTGCCGCGCGAGCGATTATCGCCGCTGGCGGCGCCGAGATTGTGGCATTGTCGCTGGCGGAGAACGGTGCGCGGCTGATCGCGCGCGATGCCGCGTGGTCGGCGCTCGCCCCTGCAATTACGCCGGTGAGCACGGTGGGCGCGGGCGACAGCTTCGTGGGCGCGCTGGTGCATGCGCTGGCGACCGGCGCGGCGCTGCCTGAAGCACTTCGCCAGGCGGTGGCGGCCGGAACGGCGGCGCTGCTGTCGCATGGCACCGAGCTTTGCACCGCGGAAAATGTGAGCCGCCTGTTGCCACAGGTCGTTGTCCGGCAAATCTGACCTCTTTGCCGTTGAGGCAAATCAAGGTGCGGGAGGCGCATCGCGCCTAATCTTTTTTCGTGTTTGCATTCCGTGGGTTCCGATCTCCAGGGAGTGGATAATGGTGCGGAAGACGAAAAAGACCTGGGTGGTCGTGGCCGATAGTGCCGCGGCGCAATTCTTCCAGATTCATGAGAACGCCAGCGGGCGTAGCCTAGAACCGGCAGCGTCCGACATGGCTTCCGGCATCCATCGCCACGCCAGCGATCTGAAGAGCGACGAGCCGGGGCGCGCCTTTGCCGGCGCCGGCAGTTCGGCGCGCAGCGCGATGGAACCGCATCACGATTACCACAAGCTCGAGAAGCATGAATTTGTGCGCGCGGTCTCGGCGTCTCTGGAAAAGGCCTTCGAGGCGCACAAATTCGAGCGCCTGGTGCTGGTGGCGCCGGTGCGCAGCCTGGGCGAGTTCCGCAAGGAATTTTCGCCAAAGCTGATGGCCGCACTGTGGCGCGAAATTCCCAAGGACGTCATGAAGCTGGGACCGCAGGATTTGTGGGCGCGCATCGGACCGGCGCTTGAGGAAGGCCCTCCCTTGGCGCAGGACTGAACGCAATAGACAAGGCGCAGGTCATGCAATTGCCGCTTGAAGTTACCTTTCGGGGCATGGATCATTCTGATGCGGTTGAGGCGGACGTGCGCCGTCAGGCCGAGAAGCTGGAGCACCATTTCGGCCGCATCGTGAGTTGTCGCGTGGTGATCGAGGCACCGCACCGGCACAGCCGCAAGGGCCGGCTTTACCGCGTCAGCGTCGATCTCAAGATTCCCGGGCACGAAATCGCAGTGACCAACGCCGGCCCCGAAAATCACGCGCATGAAGACATGCACGTTGCCGTCCGTGACGTTTTCGATGCCGTGCGGCGCCAGCTTCAGGATTTTGCGCGCCGGGGCCAGGGCAGCATCAAGGCAAAAGAAACGCCGATGCACGGCAAGATCGCCAGGCTGTTCGCTGATGAGGGCTACGGCTTTATCAGCGCGAGCGACGGTGGGGAGGTTTATTTTCACCGGAATGCCGTGGCGGATGGCGGGTTCGAGAGCCTGAAGAGGGATGATGAAGTCCGCTTCGTCGTCGCCGAGAAGGAAGGCGAGAAAGGGATACAGGCTTCGACAGTCAAGCTGATCGGAAAGCATCACCTCGCGGATCGAACCTAGAACCGCGCCGCATTGCGGACCGTGCCGGGCGTAACGATAATCTTGATCGGCCATGATGATCCACAATCCGGAAATCGCCAGCCTCTTCAACCGTTATGCGATCCTGCTGGATATCGACCGCGCCAATTCTTTCCGCGTGCGCGCCTATCGCAATGCCGCGCGCACGATCGAAAATCTGCCGCGCGATGTCGGCGAGATGCTGGCGGCCGGCGAAGACCTTTCGGAACTGCCCGGTATCGGCAAGGATCTGGCGCACAAGATCGCCGCCATCGTCGAAACCGGGCACTTCGCGGAACTGGATGACATCGAACATCGCATTCCCGCGGCGCTGGCCGATCTGGCGGACGTGCCCGGCCTTGGGCCGAAGCGCGTCAAGCAGCTCTACGAATCGCTGAAGATCAAGTCGCTGGCCGATCTGGCGCAGGCGGCACGCGCCGGCAAGCTGCGTACGCTCGGCGGCTTTGGCCCCAAGCTCGAACAGACGATATTGAAGGCGGCGGAATCGCGCGTCGGCGGCGAACAGCGCATCCGCCTGGCTGCCGCCGAACAGATCGCCGAACCGCTGGTGGCCTATCTCAAGGCGCTGCGCGGCGTGAGCAAGGTGATTGTCGCCGGGAGCTACCGTCGGCGGCGGGAGACGGTGGGCGATCTCGACATTCTGGCGACGGCACCCACGGGCGCCAAGGCGATTGATGCCTTCGTGCGTTATGACGAGGTGGGTTCGGTGCTGTCGCGGGGAACGACGCGCGCCACCGTGAAGCTGAAGTCGGGGCTACAGGTCGACCTGCGCGTGGTGAAGGAGGAGAGCTACGGCGCGGCGCTCGTCTATTTCACCGGCTCGAAGGCCCATAACATCGCGCTGCGCCTGAAGGGCATCAAGCGCCGCCTCAAGATCAATGAATATGGCGTGTTTCGCAAGGAGCGCTGGATCGCCGGGCGCAGCGAGAAGGAGGTCTATGCCGAAATCGGCCTGCCCTGCATCGAGCCGGAACTACGCGAAAACAACGGCGAGATCGAGGCGGCGCAATCCGGTACGCTGCCCAGGTTGGTGACACTCGAAAAGATTCGCGGCGATCTTCACACCCATACCGACGCCAGTGACGGCAGCGGTAGCATCGAAGACATGGCCCGCGCCGCTGTGGCCCGCGGTTACGAGTACCTCGCCATCAGCGACCACGCCAAACATGTGGGCATTACGCATGGCCTCGATGCCCGGCGTCTGGCACGCCAGATCGCACAGATCGACAGGCGCAACGCCGGCCACCGCGATCTTCTGCTGCTGAAGTCGGCGGAGGTCGATATCCTGCCCGATGGGAAGCTCAGCCTCGATAACGCCGTGCTGGCCGATCTCGATCTGGTTATTGCCGCCGTTCACACCGGCTTCACGCTCAACTCCGAAACGCAAACCGACCGCCTCATCCGCGCCATGGACAACCCTTATGTCAACATCATCGCCCATCCGACGGGCCGGCTGATCGGCGAGCGCGAAGCCTATGCGGTCGATATGGCCAGGCTGATGCAGGCGGCCAAGGAGCGCGGCGTCCATCTGGAGGTGAACGGCCAGCCGTCGCGGCTCGATCTTTCGGATACGCATTGCCGCATGGCCAAGGCAATGGGGCTCAAGCTGGCGCTTGCCACCGATGCCCACAATCCGGAGTCGCTCGGCTATATGCGCTATGCGCTGGACCAGGCCCGGCGCGGCTGGATCGAGGCGAAGGATGTACTCAACACTCGGCGCTGGCCGCAACTGAAGAAGCTCCTGAGGCGCTGATCTGCCATGCCGTAGGGCCGCTTTACAGCGGGCGTTCCGGGCAGGCACACTTGAGCACGAAGCAAGAGCGTGGTGGTGCGATGGGCGGGCGCGAATGGTCGGCGGAGACGAAGGCGGCACAGGCACTGGGCTGGGTCGAGGAGACCAGCGGCGCGGTGGTCATGCCCGTTCATCCCGCCACAACCTATCTGCGCGATCCCGACAACCTCTATCGCCGCGGCCGCGAATATGCGCGCGCCGACAATCCCAGCTTCGATCAGCCCGAGGCGCTGCTGGCCGCGTTGGAACAGGGTGAGGACGCGCTGGTATTCTCGTCCGGCATGGCTGCCGCAACGGCGTGTTTCCTCGCTCTCAGGCCGGGCGATCACGTGGTGGCGGCTGAAGTGATGTATTGGGGCCTGCGTGCCTGGCTGGGCGGCTATGCACGCGAATGGGGCCTCGAGGTCGATTTCGTGGACATGCGCGATCTCTCTGCGCTCAAGGCCCGCCTGCGCCCCGGCCAGACCAGGCTCGTCTGGATCGAAACGCCGGGCAACCCGCTTTGGCATGTCACCGATATCGCCGAAGCCGCGCGCCTGGCCCATGACGCCGGCGCCAGGCTGGCCGTCGATTCCACGGTGGCCACGCCGGTGTTCACGCGGCCGCTGACGCTGGGCGCCGACATCGTCATGCACTCGGCGACGAAGTACCTCAACGGCCACAGCGATGTGCTGGCCGGCGCGCTGATCGCCAAAGCGAAGGACGAGTATTGGCAGCGCATTGAAACGCTGCGGGTCAAGCTCGGCAGCGTGATAGGGCCGTTCGAAGCCTTCCTCCTGACCCGCGGCATGCGCACCTTGTTTCCCCGCGTGCGCACGGCGAGCGCAAGCGCCATGAAGATCGCCCATGCCATGCAGAAACATCCTAAGGTCGCGGAGGTGCTTTATCCGGGCCTTGCGGAGAGCCCCGGCCACGAGATCGCGGCGCAGCAGATGGCGGGCGGCTTCGGGGGCATGCTGTCCATTCGCGTCAGGGGCGGCGAGCAGGCAGCGGTCGCCGCCGCGGCGCGCGTCAAATTATGGAAGCGGGCGACCTCGCTCGGCGGTGTCGAAAGCCTGATCGAGCATCGCGGCTCGATCGAAGGGGCCGGCTCGCCCTGCCCGCAGGACTTGTTGCGCCTCTCGGTCGGGATCGAAGCGGCGGACGATCTGATCGCCGATCTCAGCGCCGCCCTCGCGGAGGTTTGACCCCGGCCTTGCTTGGCAGGCCTGCGTATCGGGCCTAGGCTCGCGGCCTAACAGTGGGGGACGCCATGAGACGCCAGATATTTCTCGCCGCGATTCTATGCGCCGTGCCGCAGGCCGGCTTTGCCGCTGCCAATAGCTGCCACGCGCACAGCACGTTCGCTGTGGTGGTGCATGGCGGCGCCATTGACGAGAAGATGGACGGTACCGCGCGGTTCGCGGTGATGAAGCAAGCGCTGCAGAAGGCGCGCGCGGCGCTGGCGGCGGGCGCGTCCAGCCTCGATGTCGTGGAACAGACCGTGGAGGCCTTTGAAGATTCCGGCGCCTTCAATGCGGGCCGCGGCGCCATCGCCGATGCCGCCGGCCTGGTGGAAACCGATGCAGCGATCATGGACGGCGACGGCCTGCGCGCCGGTGGCGTCGCCTCGATGACCGCGCTCAAGAACCCGATTCATGCCGCCCGCCTGGTGATGGAGGCGAACCGCCATGTCCTGATGGTGGGCGACCGCGGTCAGGCCTATGCGGAGAAACTGGGCGCGGTGGCGGTACCTCCGTCCTATTTCGTCAAGACCGGCAAGGTCGAGCGCAGCGCGGTGCCCGAGCATGGCACGGTGGGCGCGGTGGCGCTGGACCGCTGCGGCCATATTGCAGCGGCGACCTCCACAGGCGGTTTCGACGCCAAGATCCCCGGCCGGGTGGGCGATTCGCCGATCGTGGGCGCAGGTGTTTACGCGGCGGATGACGCAGGAGGCTTCTCCGGCACCGGACATGGCGAATATTACATCCGCTATTCGGTCTCGAAGGACGTGGCGGACCGCATGCGTTACGCCCATCAATCGCTGGACGCGGCGATGAAGGCGGATGTGTTTGGGACGCTTGCACCACTCAAGGCCGAAGCCGGGCTGATTGGCGTGGACCGCCACGGCAATGTGGGCATGTATTACAATACGCTGGGCATGTTCCGCGGTTACGCCACGGATCGGGAGACGCCGGTTGTCGCCGAATATGCCGGGCCGACCGCCAGCCAGCCGCGCGTGAAGCATTAGGGTGGCAAATTTGCGCCATGTCATGACCGGTCTTGCGCAATTCGGCCATATTTGCTCGCTTGGTATGCATCATGCGTTCCGCGAGACATTGGCTGGCCGGGGCAGCCGGATTTCTTACCGCAGCGCTCGTTCCGGCGGCGCATGGGGCGGACACACTTGCCTATCGTGTCGCGATCGAAAGCGGACGAAACGATCTTAATGCGGAACTTTCAGGCGTTTCGCGCCTGGTTCAGGCGGCGAACAACCCGCCGCCGGGCCTCGCCGGCCTTGAGCAACGCGCAGACGGCGACAGGACGGTGTTCGTGGCAGTCCTGCGTTCGGAAGGCTATTATGATGGCACGGTCGCCATTGCCATCGACGACAACAAGACCCCCATCCTTGTCACGGTCAAGGTCTCGCCGGGCCAGCGCTATACACTCGGTGCCTGCACGATCCGATACAAGTCGCCGCCGCCTGAGGGCGTACCGAAGGCCTGCCAGGATCTCGGGCTGAACCCTGGCATGGCGGCGCGTGCGGCGCCGATCATCGCCGCAACCGAACTGCTGATCCGCAGGCTCGAGGAACGCGGCCGGCCGGCGGCGAAGCTCGCTGAACGCCGGGCCATCGCCGACCACGCCACGCACAGGATGACCCTGGCTTTCGATGTCGATCCGGGGCGCGCAGCGCATTTCGGCGCGGTCGATGTCAGCGGTACCAAGCGGACCAACCCGGCTTTTCTTGCGCGGATCGTGCCCTGGAGAAAGAATGCCACCTACGATGTCCGCAAGCTGGACGAGTACCGCAAGCGCCTTTCCGATCTCAGCCTGTTCGATCAACTGATCGTCAAGCCGAATGTCGGAAAGCTTGACGCGGCAGGTGACCTGCCTATCACGGTCGAGGCGCACGAAGGCCCGCCGCATTCGTTCGGTGGTGGCGTCAACTACGCCACCGATACCGGCCCGGGCCTGAAGGCGTTCTGGGAGCACCGCAATCTCTGGGGCGAGGCCGAGCATCTGCGCTTCGATCTGCAACTCGCCACCATTGCCCAATCGCTGGAGGCGGCGCTGACCCTGCCGCACGTTCCGGAGAGGGGCCAAAGTCTTGGCTTCGATCTCAAGGTCGAGCGCGATCTCACGGACGCCTACGACAAGAGCGGTGCTACCGGCTTGGCACAGATCACTACGCCGCTGGGCGGACACTGGGCGGGCATAGGGGGGCTCTCGCTGGAGGCCGCCGATATCCGCCAAAGCGGCAGCTCGGATTTCAGTGTGTTGGCTGGTGTGCCGCTGGGCGTGACCTTCGATTCTACGGGCTCTCTGCTTAACCCGGAAAAAGGCGAGCGGCTGGCCGTCCAGGCCGAACCGGCGTTCGGAACTTCCGGCGGGTTGCGCGCGTTCCTGATTCTCTCGGGCGCGGCCACCGCCTATCGACCGCTGGATGCGGATTCCAAGTTTGTCGCGGCGGCGCGCATCCGGTTAGGCTCAATTCTGTTCGCGCCCCAGGGCGGCGTGCCCGCGGATTTGCGGTTCTATTCGGGCGGCGGCGGCTCGGTGCGCGGCTATGGCTATCAGCGCATCGGTCCGCGCGATGCCGCGGGCAATCCGGTTGGCGGGCGCGGCCTCGGCGAAACCAGCTTTGAACTGCGCTATCGGGCCTGGAAGGATATCGGCATCGTCGGTTTCGTGGATGCCGGCATGGTTTCGGAAAGCCCGTATTTCGCCGACGCCGGGGCGCCGCGCGTGGGGGCCGGGCTGGGGCTGCGCTATTACACGGGCTTCGGGCCGCTACGGCTCGATATCGGCACGCCGCTCAATCCGCAAAGCGGCGATGGACCGGTGCAGGTTTACGTCAGTTTGGGACAGGCATTCTGATGGCAGAGCGACGGACAGGCTCGGCGCGCAAGGCACTCAAATGGACGGCGGGAGCCATCGCCGCATTTGTGCTTGCGCTGGTGGCGGCATGGGAAACAGGATCGCTGAACGGTGTTGCGCTCTGGGGCGTCGGCCGGGCGCTGGGCTACCAAATCTCCTGCGGCCGCCTGGACGGCGATTTGCTGGTGTCCTTCCATTGCCGCAATCTGGCGCTGGCAGATGCCAAAGGAACCTTCTTCACCGCACAGGATATTGCGCTCGACTGGCGGGCGCTGGCTCTGCTGGGCAACCGGCTGGCGCTGACCCACTTGGTGATCAGCGGCGGGCGGTTGAGCCGCGTTCCGCAATCCGAGCCTTCGCCACCCAAGGCCACCTGGCTGCCGACAACCGAGATCGAAGTCGGCGCGCTCGATGTCCGCGGTTTCGCTCTGGCGCTCAGTGACGCTCCGGCCGCGTGTTTCAATCTCGGCGGCAGCGGTCAGATCGGGCCGGCGGGTTTCAAGACCGGGCTGAAGCTGGTGCGCTGCGTTCCCCGCAACGGCGAACTAGCTTTCCGCGGCCGTTATGTCGATGCCACTGGCGTCTTGTCGCTGCAGGCACAGGGTGCGGACAACGGCGCGCTCGCGGCCGCGTTGACCGGGCTGGCGGATGCCGGGCGGACGACGCTTTCACTGGCTGGCTCCGGAACACTGAGTGCCTTCAACGGTTCCGTCACGCTCGCCACCGGGAACATCGGCCGCGCCGCGGCCACCTTCCGGGCCCGCGGCTTTACGGCCACACGGATCGACGCCCGCTTCGATCTGGCGTCCGCCTTCAAGCCGCGCTGGCTGCCGGAGCCCAATGGAACACTCGCGGCCGATCTGACGCGCGGCACCGATGGCCGGGTAACCTTCAAGGTGGCACTGGCCGGTTCCGGCGCGGAACTTGCCGCCGGCGGCACACTGCGCGGTCGCAATGGCAGCGCAGCTGTCGTGCTCACTGCCTTGAAGCCCGAGACGTTCGGGCCGGGCATCGCCGCAGCGCTCGGTTCCGCTGCGCGGCTCGAGGCAAAGATCCGCGTGCAGGACGGGGGCTATATCATTGACCGGGCCACTCTCACCTCGGCAGCGGCCACGGCCAGCGCCGCAGCGACCTTGGCAAGAAACGGTACGCTTACCGCCAATCTCGACATCACGCGCGGCGAGGCTGCGCCGCTTTCCAGGCTTCTCAATCAGGAGGTTTCCGGCGCCTTCACGCTTCATGCCGCGATCACCGGAAGCGAAGCAGCGCCGGCGATCGCGCTGCACGCGGACGCGCCGGCGCTGGTGATCGCGGGGCAGGCGATCAAGGACACGGCACTGTACTTCACCGCGCGGAAAGCGGCGCGCTGGTCGGGCGACGTGTCTTTGACGGCGGGCTCTCGTGCCGGCGCGGTCGCGCTGGACGCCGACCTGCAGGCGCTGGAACATGGCTGGCGGCTCGCGATCGCCAGGGGAGCGCTGGGCCCGGCCAAGCTCGGCGGCGCGCTCAGTCAGCAGAACGGGTCGTATGCGGGCGCCGTGACGCTCTCCGGCGATGTGCTCAAGCCGCTCGGGGTCGTGCTCGGCCAGGACATGACCGGCACCGGCGCCGTTTCGCTCAGCGGCTCGGGCAAGGCGCTACGTCTGACGGCCGATCTTGACCATGTCGCCGCCGGTCTGCTGAAGCGGGCGGCCATCACGGTGCGCGCGTCGTCGCCGGCACCGGATAGCTGGGGCGGGTTCTCGCTCACGGTCAAGGACGGGATCAACACGCTCGCTGTCGCGGCAAGCGCGCGGCTGAATCCACTGGAAGCGCGCCTGACGACGTTCGACGGCGTCTGGAATGGCGTGAAGGTTGCGCTGTCGCATCCGGCAGTATTCCAGATGGCGAAGGGCGTCTATGCGTTGAAGCCGAGCGAACTTGCCATTGGCGGCGGTACGTTGACCTTGGCAGCGCAGGGCAGCAAAGGCACGCTCAAGGCTTCCGCACATCTGAAGGACTTTCCAGCTGCGACGGCCGCCGCCTTTTTGACCAGCGAAAAGGCCGACGGCTTGCTGAATCTTGATCTCAGCGTGGACATGTCTCCGCAGGCGGCCCGCGCCGATCTGACTTTCGCAGGACGACAACTTGCCTTCGTCCGCCGCAGGAAAGCCATCCTGCCTGCGGATCTTAATGTCGCCGCGCATTGGAACGGGCAGGCGCTCACGCTGAATGGAACGCTGACCGCGCTTGCCGGGGAGCCCGCTACGCTGAGCGCGCAACTGCCCTTGCAGCGCGTGGCGGGCAGCTTTGTACCCGTGCTGGCAGAGCAGGGGCCGGTTTCGGCGCAGTTGCATGTCGCGATGCGGGCCGAGCGGCTGTTCGCCATTCTGCCGGTGGCGGAGCAGTCGCTATCCGGTGCGCTCAACGCGTCGCTCTCGGCGCACGGCGACATCGCCCATCCGATTCTTGCCGGCGACATCACTTTGAAGGACGCGCAGTTCCAGAACTTCGAAACCGGGACAACTCTTCAGAAGCTCGATGCCTCGCTGACGGCAGCAGGCGGCAGCACGGTCGCGCTCAAGCTGTCTGCCACTGACGGCAACAGCGGCAAAGTCTCGGCCACCGGGCAGTTCTCGCTGGCGGCGCTGGAGAACGGCGATGTCGGCCGTTTCACCGGCCGGGCCGACGTCACGCTCGACAAGGCCGAGTTGCTACGCACCGACCAGATCCGCGCCGGCGTTTCCGGCAAGGTGGCGCTCGACCTTCCCGGCGAGGCGCCGCCGAAAATTTCCGGCGAACTGCGCACCTCGACGGTGCGCGTGGATATCGAAGCCGCCATGCCGCCGCAGGTACCGGAGATCGAGGTCACGGAGATCAACGGTCCGCCGCGGCCTGTGGCTGCACCGCCCGCGCCATCGCTGTTTTCGCAGGCGCCGCTCGATATTTCCATCACGATGCCGAACCGGGTTTACGTCAGCGGCCATGGGCTTGATTCGGAATGGCGCGGCCAGCTCAAGATTGGCGGAACGGTGGCCAAGCCGGACGTCGCCGGCCACCTTGGCGTGGTCCGCGGCCAGGTGGAGTTGATCGGCAAGGTTTTCACCTTGCAGAGCGGCACGGTGATCGCCGACGCCAACGCCAAGGGCGGCGCCATGATCAATCTGACCGCGCAGGACTCCACCACCGACCTCACGGTCACCGTCACCGCCAAGGGGCCGGTGGCGGAACCGGAGATCGCCTGGTCGTCCACCCCGCCGCTGCCGAAGGATGAAATTCTGTCCCGGCTGTTCTTCGGCACATCGACGCCCCACCTGAGTGGTTTTCAAGCTCTGCAGCTTGCGGAGCTTTCCGGCCAGTTGGGAACCTTGGGCTCGTTGATGGGCGGGGGCGGCATTCTCACATTCGCGCGCCGCCTTACCGGACTCGACGTGCTGCGTGTGGAAACATCCAGCGGCACAACCAGTACCGGAACCAGTACCGGAACCAGTACCGGAACTAGTACCGGAACTAGTACCGGAACTAGTACCGGCGCCAGCATCACCGCCGGAAAATACCTGTCCGACAAGGTCTATGTCGGCGTGAAGCAGGGCGCGAACGTGACGGCGGGCAGCGCGCTGGTCGAGGTCAGGATCACGCCGCATATCACGCTGGACGCGGTGGCCGGCGCGAATGCGCAAGGCTCGGTCGGCGCGACCTGGAAATGGGATTACTGACGCGCTACGTCGA
Source organism: Alphaproteobacteria bacterium (assembly GCA_018971835.1). Lineage (GTDB taxonomy): Bacteria > Pseudomonadota > Alphaproteobacteria > Micropepsales > Micropepsaceae > Rhizomicrobium. The sequence continues at coordinate 21,766 of JAGWZW010000029.1, read as the reverse complement.
AACGGGATCGAGGGCCAGGGTCGCGAAACTGGCGAGCCAGTGCTCGCCCATGTAGTCGCCGGCAATGTGCGGCAGTGCGGATTCGACATGCCGCGTGATGGTCTCTTCAAGCTGCGTGCGCAGCGGATCGGCGGGCGCAAGCCCGTCCGCGATCAGCCGCCAGCACCAGGCACGGGAGAGATTGAGGCCATCGAGATGGGCGATCTTGCCGTCGCTGCGGTCGCTGACGGCAGCCGGCGCGAACAGCGTCCGCGGTGTGCCATGCGCGACATCCGGCAGGTAGGCCGCGAACCATTCGGAGAACGCCGCAGGTGACAGGACACGGCGCATCAGCGCGGCCTCGATCAGCGTTGGCGAGAGGAATTCGTCTTGCGAGGGCTCCCAGGCCTGGCAGTCGCGATCGGCGCCGTACCACGTGCGTGCCGTCCGTTTCAGCAGCGCGGCGAAATCGGGATTATCGGCGGCCCCGGCATAATCCAGCGCCAGCAACAGTGTGAAGGCGGTGTTGGAATGCACGCCCACGCGCACCGGATACGTCGCAAGCGGCAGGAAAGCCTCGAAGCGCTTGACGAAGGCATCCGCCAGCGGCCTCACCGTTTCGGCCCAGCGCGGGTCGGCATGGCGCAGCAATTCGCCCTCCAGCATCAGCGCCCAGGCCCAGCCATAGGGTCGCTCGAAGCCGCGGGATTCCGGCCGCGCCAGATAGGCGACTTCGCCGGCAATTTTCTCTTCGGTGAATTGCGCATCCAGCAGCGCGCGAATCTGTACGGCCTCCGGCAATTCCGGGAAACGGCGGTAGAGCCGCGCCAGCAGCCAGTGGCCGTGCACGCAGGAGTGCCAGTCGAAACTGCCGAAGAACACCGGATGCAGGGCGCGCGGGCCCTGCACGTCGCCCGGCCCGGTCATTACGTGGTCGAGCTTGTTGGGATACTCGCGTGTCACATGGCCGAGCGCCACGCGCGCAAAGCCGGAGGCGGTTTCGGGGGAAAGCGTTGGCAGCATCGTCACACCTAGAACCGGAAGACCAGAAAATACATCAGGACGATGTTGGCGAGCAAAAGCGGAATGGCGGTCGGGATCTGCGCCTTGATCACGCCGTCGCGATCGGGCAGCTCCAAAAGCGCCGCCGGGACGATGTTGAAATTGGCGGCCATGGGCGTGGTCAGCGTGCCGCAGAAGCCCGACAGCATCCCGATGGCGCACATGATGACCGGATCGCCGCCGAACTTGTGCACGATCAGCGGCACGCCCACCGCCGCGGTCATCACCGGGAAGGCGGCGAAGGCATTGCCCATCGCGGCCGTGAACAGCGCCATGCCGATGCAGTAAGTGGCCACCGCGGCGAAAGGATGGCCGAGCGGCAGCCAGGTGGTGGCGATGGTGCCCACCGCCTTGCCCACGCCCGAAAGCGCGAACACCGCGCCCAGCGCCGCCAGCATCTGCGGCAGCACGGCGGCCCAGCCGATGGTGTCGATCAGCCGACGGCCTTCCTCGAGCGGCGCCAGCCGGGGCGGCTTCAGCCACACCATGGCGACGGCCAGCGCCAGAATGATGCCCAGCGCCAGCGAGATCAGCGTCACCTCCTTGCCTTCGACTAGCGACACGTCTTTCAGCGTCAGCGTGCCGATGATGGCAACGGCCGGAATGACGAGCGCGGGCAGAAAGATCGCATCGCCCCGGCGTTCGGCGCTGCTGCGCCGTTGCTCCGCCGTGGTGGTATGCGGCTTGCCCAGGCCGAGCGCGCCGGTGCCGCCCAGCGCGACCAGCGCCAGCACGAGCAGGCCGTTGGCGAAATCGCCGATCTGCGAGCCGAACAGGAAGCTCATCGCCAGCAGCGCCCAGAAGCCGGAATTGCCGAAGCGTTTGCGATTGCCGGCGTCGCGCACGCTGAGCACGGCAAAGGCCGCGAACATCAGCCCTTCGAGGATATAGACGTGATCGAGCGTGATCATGCGTCGTCGCCCGGCCTTGCGCGCCTGATCTTGCGGTCGAGCAGCAGCAGCCGCGCGCCGTGGATGAGAAAGGCGAGGATCGCCGTCGGGATGGCCCACAGCGAAAGCTGCAACGGCGCCACGATGATGCCGGCCTGCTGGAGAAAGCCCTTGATCAGCAGCACCGAACCGATGGCGATGAAGATATCTTCGCCGAAGAAGGCTCCGACGTTGTCGGCGCCGGCCGCATGGGCACGGATGAGGTAACGCAATCGGTCGGGCAGGGTGCCGAGCCGCCGCTCCGCCGCCGCTTCCGCCATCGGCGCGATCAGCGGACGGACCATCTGGGCATGGCCGCCGAAACTGGTCAGGCCCACCGCGGCGGTGATCTGGCGCAGGAACAGGTAGACCAGCAACAGCCGGCCGGTGGTGGCGGCGTGAACCTTGCCGATCAGCGTGCGGGCGCGCTCCTGCAGGCCCTCGCGCTCCAGCACGCCGATCACGGGCAACACCAGCCAGACGATGCTGACATAGCGGCTGTCGTTGAAGGCCTTGCCGAAGGCGGAAACGATCTGGACCACGCCCAGGTGCCCGGCAATCCCCGTGACCAGCGCCGCTGCGGCGATGACGAGGAGCGGGTTGAGCCGGATCACGAAGCCGATCACCACCACGGCGATGCCGAGCAAGGTCCACATGCGTCTCGTTCCCCTCTGTCGGCGCCTGTACCGTACTTTGTACGGAAGCGGGCACCCGCCACAAGGGCCGGTGGCGGCTGCACGAAAGCGTGAAGGCGGTCCGCCGCCGGCCGGGCTTGCCCGGCTCGTTCCAGGCAATTAAGCCTTGACGGTGTGATTTTCCGAGGGGGATTTCCGTGCTCGACCGCCGCAACCTGCTCATGAACGCCGCTGCCGGCGCGACGCTGGCGCTTCTGTCTGAACCGCTTCTGGCCACCGCCGCGCGCGCGGCGGCGCAGCCGGTGCCCACGCCGGCGGAAGCCACGGCCGGCAAGGCGCTGAATGCGCTATTCGACAGCTTCGTGCAGGAAACCTTCGATCATTCGCCGGAACTGGTGACGAGCCTCGGCCTCGACAAGGACAAGCGTGCCGCCCAGAAGAGCGAACTCTCCGATGCCTCGGAGGCCGAGATCGTGCGGGCCAAGGCGCGGATGGCCGATCAGTTGAAGCGGCTGTCGGCGTTCGATCCCAAGCCGCTCGGCGCGGCCGACCGCATCAATTACGACGTGGTGATGTTCACGCTGAAGACCGGCGTGGAAGCGAACAACGCTTTCGATTACGGCCCCGGCGGCACGGGCGCGCCTTACGTCGTCAGCCAGCTCACCGGTTCCTACCAGAGCATGCCCGATTTCCTCGACAGCGAGCACACAATCGCGGACAAGGCCGATGCCGAAGCCTATCTGGCGCGACTCGACGCCTTTGCACGCGTGATGGAACAGGAAGACGGGGTGGTGCAGCATGACGCCGGGCTCGGCTGCGTGCCGCCGGACTTCATTCTGGCGCGCACGCTCGAACAGATGACGAAATTCCGCGCCACGCCGGCGGACAAGTCCGTGCTGGTGAATTCCATCGTCCGTCGCACGAAAGAGAAGAGCATCGCCGGCAACTGGGACGCCGAGGCCGAGAAGATCGTCAATGGAAAGATCTATCCGGCGCTCGACCGCCAGATCGCGCGGATCAAGGCGCTGCAGCCCCATGCCGTGCACGATGCGGGCGTCTGGCGGCTGAAGGACGGCGAGCATTATTACCGCGACTCGCTCACCTTCTGGACCACCTCGGCGATGAGCCCCGAGGAAATCCACAACACCGGCCTCGAACTGGTGAAGACCTTCACCGGCCAGATCGATACCATCATGCGCGCGCACGGCATGACCAAAGGCACGGTGGGCGAACGCCTGCACGGCATGTTCGAGGATCCGAAGTTCCGCTATCCCAACACCGATGCCGGCAAGGACAAGCTGATCGCCGACCTGAATGCCAAGGTAAAAGATATCAGCGCGCGGTTGCCGAAATATTTCGACACGCTGCCCAAGGCCAAGCTCGTCATCAAGCGCGTGCCAAAATATATCGAGGCCGGCGCGCCGGGCGGCTATTACAACAACGGCTCGCTCGACGGTTCGCGGCCGGGCATGTACTACATCAACCTGCGCGATACCGCCGAAGTGCCGAGCTGGACCCTGCCCACGCTCACTTTCCACGAAGGCATCCCGGGCCATCACCTGCAGCTCTCGATCCAGCAGGAGGCGAACATCCCGCTGATCCGCAAGCTGTCCTTCTTCTCCGCCTATATCGAGGGTTGGGCGCTTTATTCGGAACAGCTCGCAGTCGAGATGGGCATGTACGATCACGATCCCTTCGGCCATATCGGACAGCTTCACGATGCCATGCTGCGGGCGGTCCGGCTGGTGGTCGATACGGGTCTGCATGCCATGAAATGGAGCCGCGAGAAGGCGATCCGCTACTATTCGGAGACGCTGGGCGACTCCGTGGCCGGGGCCACCACGGAGGTCGAGCGCTACTGCGTTTGGCCGGGGCAGGCTTGCTCCTACATGCTGGGCAAGCTCGAAATCCTCAAGCAGCGGGCCAGGGCCGAGGCCGCGCTGGGCGCCCGCTTCGACCTCCGCAAGTTCCATGACGCGGTGCTCCTGAACGGGGCGGTACCGCTGTCGGTGCTCGACACCGAGATCGGTGGTTACATAAAGTCAACCGCGGGGTGAGAGCGGGGTAAGCCTTTCCGGTTGACCTTGGCGCGGCAATGCGCAGTCTGTGCGCCGCCACCCGTCCGGGGTCTTCCATGCTGTCGTCTTTCGTCTCTGCCATTGTCCGTTTCTCGAGCCGATTTGCCTGGATCGTCGTGGCGGTGGCGCTGGTGCTGGGCGTGGCAGCCGGCGATTATGCGGCCACGCATTTCAAGATGAATTCGGATAGCGGCGATCTGGTGTCGCCGGACGCGGTCTGGCGGCGGGACGAGGCGCGCTACGATGCCGGCTTCCCGCAGCAGAACAACCTCATCGTCGCCGTGATCGATGGCGCCACCGCCGAGCGGGCGGCAGAAGCCGCCGATGCGCTGGCCAGCGCGCTGAAGACCGACCGCAAGCACTTCACCAGCGTGCGCCAGCCGGATGGCGGGCCGTTCTTCGCCCATGAGGGCCTTCTACTGATGCCGCTTGCGGAGGTGCAAAAGACGACCCAGGGCCTCATCCAGGCGCAACCGTTCCTCGGTGGCCTGGCGGCTGACCCAAGCCTGCGCGGGGTGATGGGCACGCTTGCCACCACACTCCTGGGCGTCGAAGGCGGCCAAGCCAAGCTTGCGGATATCGACGGGCCGATCACTGCATTTTCCAAAACGTTGTCTGATGTGCTGGCGGGCAAGCCCGCCTATTTCGGCTGGAGCGCGCTAATGGGCGGCCCCCAATTGGGCCCTTCGCGTACCCGCCGCTTCATCGAGGTCCAGCCCCGGCTGAACTATCAGGATCTGATGCCGGGCCAGGCCGCGACCGGCGCGATCCGTGCCGCGGCGCGGAAGCTGGATTTTACGTCCAAGACGGGCGTGCGCGTGCGGCTGACCGGTCCGGTGCCGATGGCCGACGAGGAATTTGCCACCATCACGCATAACGGCCGAACGCTGGCGACGCTGATGGCCACGGCCGTGCTCCTGATGCTGTGGCTGGCGGTGCGGTCGGTCAGAATAATCCTCGCCATCCTGGCCACGCTGATCATCGGTCTTGCCATGACCGCTTCGATCGGCCTTTTCGCCTACGGCGCCTTCAATGTGATCTCGGTGGCGTTCATCGAGCTGTTCGTGGGCCTGGGTGTCGATTTCAGCATCCAGTTCTGCGTGCGTTATCGCGCGGAACGTTATCGCGTGAAGGATCTGCATGAAGCGCTGGCGCACGCGGGCGCGGGGATCGGCAGCGGGTTGACGCTGGCGGCGATGGCTGCGGCAGCCGGCTTCTTCTCCTTCCTGCCGACTGATTATGCCGGTCTGGCGGAACTGGGATTGATCGCCGGTGCCGGCATGATCGTGACATACGTGCTCTCGATCACGGCGCTGCCGGCCATGCTGCGTCTGCTCAAGGCGCGCAGCGAGGCGCGCGATGTCGGATTTCACCGTCTCGAACCGCTTGACCGCTACCTGACGCACCATGCCAAGCGTGTGTTGCTGACGGCGATAGGGGCTGCAGCGCTGGGCCTCGCGCTGTTTCCCAGCATCAGATTTGACGCCAACCCGATGGATCTGCGCAATCGTCATTCCGAATCGGTGGCGACCGCGCTTGATCTGATGAAGGATCCGCAGACCTCGCCGAACACGGTCAACGTCCTTGAGCCATCGCGCGCAGCGGCAAACAAGTTGGCCGAACGCCTGTCGAAGCTGCCCGAAGTTTCGCAGGTCATGACCATTGATACGTTTGTACCCGACCAACAGGCCGAGAAACTGGCCGTCATCAGGGATGCGGCGGGCCTGCTGGATTCGACGTTCAATCCCTTTTTGATGCCGCCGCCACCCAGCGACAACGAGGTGGTGGCAAGCCTGCGTTCGACGGCCGGGGCTCTGCGCAAGGCCGCAGCGACAGACAGGGGCACGGCGGGCCGGCATGCCGACCGTCTGGCCAGTATCCTCGACAATCTGGCCGGCGCGGCGCCTGCCGTTCGCGTCGCCGCGGCCAATGCTTTTGTGCCGGGGCTCAAGACGATGCTGGATCAGCTTCGTGCTGCGCTGCACCCCGAGCCCGTCAGCTTCCAGTCGTTACCGAAGGATCTGGTGAGCGACTGGGTGACATCGAACGGGCTTTATCGTGTCGAGGTTTTCCCCGCCGGCAATTCCAATGACAATGCCGTTCTTGATCGCTTCACCCGCGCCGTACTCAAAGTGGCGCCGCATGTGACCGGCACGCCGATCATTATCCGAGAGTCGGGCAAAACCATCGTCAATGCCTTCCTGGAAGCCGGGGTGATCTCGCTCGTTTCAATCGCCTTGATCCTGTTCATCGCGCTGCGGCGGCTTGGCGATCTCCTGATGGCGCTGGCCCCTCTGGTGCTCGCCGGGATCCTGACGATAGCAAGCTGCATCGTTGCCGGCATTCAGCTCAATTTCGCCAACATTATCGCGCTGCCGCTGCTCTTCGGTGTGGGTGTGGCGTTCGATATCTACTTCATCATGGCTTGGCGGCAGGGCCGGCGCCATCTGCTGCAGTCGCCGTTGACGCGCGCGGTCCTGATGAGCGCTGGGACGACTGCAGCGGCGTTCGGTACGCTCTCGATTTCCAGCCATCCGGGCACGGCCAGTATGGGCCAGATTCTGCTGATCTCGCTGTTCTGGATTTTGGTTTCGATGCTGCTGGTGCTGCCGGCGCTGCTGGCCTACAGCCTGCCGCGGGAAGGGCTGCCAGCGCCGCGGCAGGTCAACGGCTGAGGCTCAGTTACCGGGCGCCAGCGTCTTGTCGGTCAGCGCATTCAGCTTTGCCGTCAGCGCAGAGGCGCCCCCCGCCTTCAGGGTCGACGCGAAATCGGCGCGCCGGGTTGCCACCTCGCTGACGTAGCCGTTCAGAAAAACATCGATCACCTTCCAGCCCAGCGGCGTCTTGGTCATGCGGTAGACGAAGGGGATCGGCGCCTTGCCCGGTGCAGTCATCTGGCTGCTCACGATCTTGTCGCCGGCCCGCTCCTGCACCTTGGGGTCGACGACGAAGTTCTCGCCGCTATAGCCGTCGAAGTTGCTGGCGTAATTGGCGATCGTCATGCGGCGGAAGGCGGCGGTGAGCGCCTTGCGGTCGGCATCCGACATCGTGTCCCAGTCCGGGCCGACCGTCATCTTGGTCATGGTCGAAAAATCGAACGTGGCATCGACGACGGGCGCCAGCATCTTGTAGCGGCCGTTAACGTCTACCGTCTTGGCGTGCTTCATCGAATCGAGCAGCACGGCATAAAACGCGCCGATCTGTTTGGCGCCCGGATCGGGCACGACCGATTCGGCCGCGGGCGGCGTCGCGGTGGCGGGGGCACCCAGGGCGGGGACAGCGGCGGAAAGGCCCGACACGCCCGCCGCAAGCGCGAGAGCGGTCAAACAGGCACTCAGCGGGGACTTGATCATTATCGCTCCATTTGTTCCTGTTCCAGAAAGCACGCCAGTCACACTGTACCATTGTCAAATTCTGTTGACAGAAATGAGGCGAAAGTTTCGTGATTCGGCGACCCTGTCGCGGCCTTTACGGGGTGCGACAAGCGGTCAAGCCAAATATTTCCGCCCTCTTTTCCTTTTCGGTGTTCGGGGGGCTTAATACTCTGTCGACGAATGCTATATTATGGCAGACGGTCTGGTTGGGCTGTTGAGAACGCCTTCAAACGCGACGCGCGGTCGCGGTGGGAAATTTTGCCGTGGGAAAATTCTCTGTCGTCCTGGTCCTGGCGATTGGACTGTTGACTTCGGGCTGCGCACACGATCCGTCTGGCTATGCGGCAACGGACAACGACCCCTATGAGGCTACCAACCGGGATATCTTCGATTTCAACATGAAACTGGACAAGGCCGTCATGCTTCCGGTGGCCAAGTTCTATGTCCACGCAGTGCCGGAACCGGCGCGCGAAGGCGTGCACAATTTTGTGACCAATATCCACCTCCCGGTGGTCTTCTTCAACGACGTGCTGCAGGGCGATGTGGATCGCGCAGGCCAGAGTCTCGGTCGCATGACGGTGAACACCACGCTGGGGATCGGTGGCTTGTTTGATGTGGCCTCGGACATGGGGATACCGAGCCACGAGACGGATTTCGGCATCACGCTGGGAACCTGGGGCGTGGGCGAAGGGCCGTTCCTGATGCTGCCGTTTCTGGGACCGGCGCCGCCGCGCGATCTGGCGGGTAAGGTGGTGGATATCTTCATGGACCCCGTCACCTACTGGAACTTCCGCGAGAAGATTTATTACGACATCGGTCTTGGTCTGCTTGGCGTCGTCGACCTGAGGGCGCAAAATATCGGCACGCTGGAGGGCATCGAACGTACCTCGGTCGATTACTACGCCACGACCCGCAACCTTTATCTGCAGTATCGTGCCGCTCAAATCCGCAGAGGCAAACCCGACGTCCAGAACCTCCCGAATTTCTGATAACGAGGTCTTGGCAGCCGAATCAGTTCTGGAAGTCCGATGGCGAAGCATGATTGGGCCGCGCGGTTGCGCATCGTGTTGATGGTGGTGGGGTTTGTGCCTGGGGCCGCCGTCGTGATGGTTCCATTCTTGGCCGTCGCGCACGCCGCCACGCCAGTCGAGACGTTCGTCCAGCAGGGCATCGATCAGGGGATCGCCATCCTGAAAAACAAGGCGCTCAGCGACGTAGAGCGGCATGACCAGGTGCGCGACCTGCTGCTCAGGCTGATGGATGCCAAAAGGGTCGGGCTCTTCGATCTGGGCCCTGCACGGGACAAGGCGTCCCAGGCCGATCTTGATGCCTATGTCGATGCGTTCACGGCCTTTACGGTCGCCAGCTACGAATCGCGCCTCGACGGATATGGCGGTCAGGCGCTGAGAATCACCGCATCGAACGAGCGCGCGCCGGGCGACTATTTGGTCACGGCGGTGCTGGTCGATCCTGCCGACCCGCAAGAGCCCGATCCGGTACAGGTGATGTTCCGCGTGCTGGACGAGGGTGGCAAATTTGCTGTCGTCGATGCTTCGATCGCCGGGGTCTGGATGGGTCTTGCGCAGCGCGATGATTTTGGCGGCTTTCTCGCCGCGCATGGCCAAAGCGTGCCTGCACTCACCGCCCATCTCAAGGAGATGACGGCGACGCTCGATGCTTCCCGGCCGTCCCGATAGATTGACGGCGATAGATTGACGTCGATCAGGCGCGGGCGCGGGCTCTTGCCGGGAACTGTGCGGCGATTTCGTCGGCGATGCCCGCCGCGTCGAGGCCGGCTTCAGCGTATTGCCGAGCCATGTCGTCGTGGTTCTGGAAGCGGTCGGGCAGGGTGAGCGTGCGCACCACAAGGCCGTTCCGCATCAAATCCTGGTTGACGAGGTATTGCAGCACCTGTGCGCCGAAGCCGCCGGCGGCGCCTTCCTCAATCGTTACCAGCATTTTGTGATGGCGCGCCAGCTGCCGCACCAGATCGGCGTCGATCGGCTTGGCGAAGCGCGCGTCCGCCACAGTGCAGGAAATGCCCTGTGCCGAAAGCAGGTCGGCCGCCTTGAGGGCGCTCGCAAGGCGCGTGCCCAGGCTGAGGATGGCTGCGCTCCCGCCCTCGCGCAGGATGCGCCCGCGGCCGATCTCCAGGACTTCACCGGAAAGAGGCGTGGCCGTGCCGGTGCCCTCGCCGCGCGGGTAGCGAAAGGCAATGGGGCCGTCGTCGTAGGCCGCCGCAGTGGCCACCATGTGTACCAGTTCGGCCTCATCCGCTGCCGCCATCACCACCATGTCAGGCAGGCAGCCGAGATAGGCGAGGTCGAAGGCGCCTGCGTGCGTAGCCCCGTCCGCGCCCACCAGGCCGGCGCGGTCCAGCGCGAAGCGCACCGGAAGCTTCTGGATGGCCACATCGTGCACCACCTGGTCGTAAGCGCGCTGCAGGAAGGTCGAATAGATCGCGCAGAATGGTTTCATGCCCTCGGCCGCCAGCCCGGCGGCGAAGGTCACGGCGTGCTGCTCGGCGATGCCGACATCGAAGAAGCGCGCGGGAAAGGCCTCGGCGAATTTGTCGAGCCCGGTGCCGGACGGCATCGCCGCCGTGATCGCCACGATTTTGGGATCCTTCGCAGCCTGACGGACCAGTTCCCGCGCGAAGACGCCGGTATAGGTCGGCGCCTTGGCTGCAGCTTTCGTTTGACGACCGGTGGCGACGTCGAATGTCGCCACCGCATGGCCCTTGTCCGGTGAACCGGCGGCGGGCGCGTAGCCGTGGCCTTTTTCCGTGACGATGTGGAGCAGGACGGGCCCGCCTTCTTCGTCGTCGCGGATGGCCTGGAGCGCCGTGACCAGGGCGTCGATGTCGTGGCCATCCAGCGGCCCGACGTGGCGCAAGCCGAGTTGCTCGAAGATCGTGCCGTCGGGCGACTTGGCCGCCGTCATCCGGTTGAGATGCGCGTTGAGCGCGCCCGTAGCCGGCGCGATGGACATGTCGTTGTCGTTGAGGACCACGATCAGCCGGGACTTCAGCGCTCCGGCGCTGTTGAGGGCTTCGAAGGCCTGTCCCGCGCTCATGGCGCTGTCGCCGATCACGGCGATGATGTGGTTCTTCTTTCCCTTCAGATCGCGCGCCGCCGCCATACCGAGCGCGGCCGAGATCGAGGTCGAGGAATGCCCGGCGCCGAAGGGATCGTATTCGCTTTCGCTGCGCTTGGTGAAACCAGAGAGGCCGCCGCCGTTTCGGATGGTGCGCATCCGCTCGCGCCGGCCGGTCAGGATCTTGTGGGGGTAAGCCTGATGGCCGACATCCCAGATCACTTTGTCATCGGGCGTGTTGAAGACGTAGTGAAGCGCTACTGTCAGCTCGACCACGCCCAACCCGGCGCCGAAATGACCGCCGGTGACGGAGACGGCGTTGATCAGATCGCAGCGCAACTCGTCCGCCACGGCGCGCATCTGGGCCTTGTCCAGACGGCGCAGGTCGGCCGGCACGTTGATCCTGTCTAGGAGCGGAAAGGGAGACGCAGGCGGGCTTAATGTCATCTAGGCCTCGGTGGCGGACCGGAAGATGGGATCAGGATTCGCGCCGGAGCAGGAAGGGGGGGAGGGCGCGGAGCACGTCGGCCGTTTCGCCATAGGGCGCCAGCGTTTCGATCGCGTGGCGGGATAGCGCGCCCGCCTTTTCGCGCGCGGCGTCGATGCCCAGCAGTGAAACCAGTGTGGCCTTGCCTTGGCCCTGGTCCTTGCCAACGGCCTTGCCGGTTTTCTCGGCCGTGCTCAGGACATCCAGCAGGTCGTCCGTGATCTGGAAAATCAGGCCGACGTCGTGGGCATAGCTCCTGAGCCGGGCCTCGTCTTCGGCACCCGCTTCACCCAGGATTGCGCCGGCGGCGCAGGAGAACTCGATCAAGGCTCCGGTCTTCAAGCGCTGGAGCAGCATCACCTCGTCGGCCCCGAAGGCTGCCTCGGCCGCCTGCATGTCGATCATCTGGCCGCCGATCATGCCGTTGCAGCCGGCCGCGCGGGCGAGTTCGCTTACCAACCGGCAGCGAACCGAGGCCGACTCATGGGTCGCCGGGTCGGCCAGGATTTCGAAGGCAATGGTTAATAGCGCGTCACCCGCCAGTACCGCAGTGGCTTCATCAAAGGCCTTGTGGGTGGTGGGCCGGCCCCGCCTGAGATCGTCGTCGTCCATGCAGGGCAGGTCGTCATGAACCAGCGAATAGGTATGCAGGGCTTCGATCGCCGCCGCCACCCGGACTGCCTGCTCCCGCCGGACCGCGAACAGCCGAGCGCTTTGCAGAACCAGAAAAGGCCGTAGCCGCTTGCCACCGGCGAACACCGCATAGCGCATGGCCTCGTGGACGCGGGCGTGCAAGCCTTCCGGCTTGGGCAAAATCTGGTCGAGGGCTGTATCCACCGCCTCCGCGGCCTCGCCCAGGGCCGCGCCGAATGCGGCATTCTTCGATGAAGTCGTCATATCCTGCTCGGTATATCCTGAAGGCCGGAAGCCACAATTCCGTCATATGCCGGTCTGACAGGCCGACATTCCAGCATTTAGCGCAATCGGGGCGCAGCGCCCATGTTGTACTTTCGCAATAATCGCGAAAATCGCACGCTTTCCGCGATACACCACCTTCCGGTTGTCAAGAAAGCTGTTGCGAGCTGGACGCGGTTTGCCGAAACTGAAACAATGCGATACGCGGCCTAAGAGCCATCCGCTGTTTCCAAGCGGAACGCGGGCACTCAGAGCCCATGACCGGAGGGGAAGTATGCGGGTAATATTGGCGCAGCCGCGCGGTTTTTGCGCGGGCGTTGTTCGCGCGATCGAGATTGTCGAGCGCGCCCTCGATCAATACGGCAAGCCCGTTTATGTGCGCCACGAGATTGTCCACAACCGCCATGTGGTTGAAAGTCTAAAGAGCAAGGGCGCGATCTTCGTCGAAGAGCTGACCGAAGTGCCGGATGGCGCCGTGACCATTTTCAGTGCCCACGGCGTGGCGCAGGCGGTGGTCGACGAGGCGGCCGGCCGTGGCCTGCCGGTGCTGGACGCCACCTGTCCGCTGGTTTCGAAGGTCCATTCCCAGGGCAAGCGCTATGTCTCCCAGGACCGGACGCTGGTTCTGATCGGTCATGCGGGCCACCCCGAAGTGGAAGGGACGATGGGGCAGGTGGGCGCGCCGGCTTATCTAGTCTCGTCAGAAGCGGACGTGGCGGCCCTCAATATTCCCGAAGACACCAAGGTGGCCTACGTCACCCAGACCACCCTCAGCATCGACGATACCCGTTCTATTATTGCGGCTTTGCAGCGCAAGTTCAGGGACGTCGTAGGTCCGCATACTTCGGATATCTGCTATGCAACCCAGAATCGGCAGACGGCGGTGCGCAAGCTTTGCAAGATCGCCGACATCGTAATAGTGGTAGGGGCCAAGAACAGCTCGAACTCCAACCGCTTGCGGGAAATCGGCCATGAGAGCGGGGTGCCCAGCTACCTGATCGCCGATGCGGGGGAACTCGACCCGGCCTGGCTTCAGGGCAAGAAGACGGTGGGGTTGACGGCCGGGGCCTCGGCGCCCGAAAAGCTGGTCTTGGACGTGATCGAGACGCTGCGCCGGATGTACGGCACGCTCGACGTTTCGGAACTGGACGGCAAGAAGGAGCACATCGCCTTCCGTCTGCCGGCCGAATTGAGAACGCAATCCAGCCGCAGCCCGGCCGAGGCCGAGATGCGGGAACGGAGTGAAGTGTGAGCATTCCTGTTGCCCAGGCCGCCCGTATCGGCGCCTATGTCGTCAAGCAGCACCTGATGGGGCGCAAGCATTATCCGCTGGTGCTGATGCTGGAACCGTTGTTTCGCTGCAACCTCGCCTGCTCAGGCTGCGGCAAGATCGATTATCCCGACGAGATCCTGAATCAGCGGCTATCCTATGAAGACTGCATGGCCGCAATCGACGAATGCGGCGCTCCGGCGGTGTCCATCGCGGGCGGTGAGCCACTCCTCCACCGCGAGATGCCGGAGATCGTCAAGGGCTTCGTGGCGCGCAACAAGTTCGTGATCCTGTGCACCAACGCACTGCTGCTGGCCAAGAAGATCGACGATTACCGGCCGCATCCCAATTTCACCTGGTCCATCCATCTGGACGGCGACAAGGTGATGCACGACAAGTCCGTCTGCCTGGACGGCACTTATGAGAAGGCCGTGGCGGCGATCAAGCTGGCCAAGTCCAAGGGCTTCCGCACCCAGATCAACTGCACGCTGTTCAACGGCGCCGATCCAGCGCGCGTGGCTGCCTTCTTCGACGAGATGATGGAGATGGGGCTGGACGGCATCACCGTTTCGCCCGGTTATGCTTATGAGCGCGCGCCCGACCAGGAACACTTCCTCAATCGCGAGCGCACCAAGCAGCTGTTCCGCGACATCTTTGCTCGCGGTAACGGCGGCAAGAAGTGGGAGTTCACACAGTCCGAACTGTTCCTCGATTTCCTGGCGGGCAACCAGACCTATGAGTGCTCGCCATGGTCGATGCCGGCGCGCACGGTGTTCGGCTGGCAGAAGCCCTGCTACCTCGTCGGCGAAGGCTATGCGAAGACCTTCAAGGAATTGATGGAGGGAACGGACTGGGACAAGTACGGCGTCGGCAATTACGAAAAATGCGCCAACTGCATGGTCCATTGCGGTTTCGAAGGCACGGCGGTGGCCGATTCCGTGCGCCATCCCTGGAAGATGATTCCCATCGCCCGGCGCGGTGTGAAGACCGAGGGGCCGATGGCACCCGACATTCCGCTTACCAACCAGCGGCCGGCGGAATACGTCTTCTCCCGCCATGTCGAGCACAAGCTAGCCGAGATACGGGCAGGCAAAGGCAACGCCGACGCGGTCGAGGCAGCGGAGTAATTCCGCGAAGGCCCGCTCGCTGTCCCGCGCAGTGCGGATGAGGGCGGGGATTTGCGCGGGGTGTGCCGCCACCGAGGCCAGGACGGCACCGAGGCGCGGTGTGCCATCTGGTCTGAGCGCATTGGCTACGGCCGGCGGCAGCGACTGATCCGCCGCATCCGAAACCACTCGTAGCGCCGCAAAGGGCAGGCCATGCGCCGTCGCTACCTGCGCGGCCACATGCGATTCCATGTCGGCGGCAAGCGCGCCGGTCGCGCGCTGGAGCGCAGCCTTGTCTGCCGCCGCGGCGACGATGGTATCGCTTCCGGCAATCGTGCCGCGCGTGGCGTGCGGCAACAGCGCGGCCAGTTCGTCCGCCCAGCGCGCATCGGCGCCGATGCGTTCGCCCTCTGCAACGATCGTGTCCGCAATCACCAGGCTGCCGACCGTCAGATCGCTGCTTAATCCGCCGCAGATGCCGGTGCTGACCACGGCGCGCGCACCCGCGGCTATGGCGCGTTCGATCTTTCCGGCAAGGCCCGTGACATCGCCGCCGGAGATCACCGTTTCGCCGCCGCGGCCCACGATCCGCGCCTCGCGCTGCATCCCGGTGACGATGACGAGCATCTAGAGCCCATATACCACGCGGCGCGTGTTGCTGGCCTTGAGGTTGCGATAGCGCGCCACCGCCCAGAGCGGGAAGAATTTCGGATAGCCGTGATAGCGCAAGTAGAAGACGCGCGGGAAACCGCCGCCGGTATAGTGCTCCTGGCCCCAGAGCCCGTCTTCTTCTTGCGTGTCGCGCAGATAGGCGATGCCGCGCGCCACGGCTGGGTGATCCACTTCGCCGGCCGCCATCAAGCCGAGCAGCGCCCATGCTGTTTGCGAAGCGGTGGAGGGCGCGCGCTCGTAACCGGAATAATCGAGCTTGTAGCTGTCGCAGTCCTCGCCCCAGCCGCCATCCTCGTTCTGGATGGCGACGAGCCACTCCACCGCCTTGCGGATCATCGGCGTTTGCGGATCGACCGGCACGGCGTTCAGCCCGGCCAGCGCCGACCAGGTGCCGTAGATGTAGTTGACGCCCCAGCGGCCGAACCAGCTGCCGTCCTTCAATTGCACCCGTGCCAGATAATCCACTGCCGCCTTGATGTACGGGCTGTCGGGCTTCTCGCCGAGCTGCGCCAAGAGGCCGATGCAGCGGCCAGTGACGTCCTCGGTCGGCGGATCGAGCAGCGCGCCGTGATCGGCGAAGGGAATGTTGTTGAGGTAGTGATAGGTGTTGTCGGCATCGAAGGCCGCGTAGCCGCCGTTCCTGCTCTGGAGCCCCTTGATCCATTCGGCGCCGCGCGCAATGGCTTCGCTGTAATCGGCACCGGGCGCCACCTGCTCGCCCGCGCGGTGAAGCGCCATCGCGACCACGGCGGTATCGTCCAGGTCAGGATAGTGGGCGTTGTTGTACTGGAAGGCCCAGCCGCCGGGGCGTACGCCGGGGCGTTCCTCCGCCCAGTCGCCCGCCACGTCCAGCACCTGGCGCGGCTTCAGCCATTGCAGGGCCTGCGCCACGGAGGCAGCGGCGTGCTCGTCGCCCGCTTCCATCAGGGCGTGACATGCCAGCGCCGTATCCCACACCGGCGAGACGCAGGGCTGGCAATAGGCTTCCTCGTCCTTGATGACGAGGAGCTTTTCGACCGATAGCCGCGCGATGGCGCGGTCCGGATGATTTTCTGCATAGCCCAGCGCGTCGAACATCATCACGCTGTTCGCCATCGCCGGATAGATGGCGCCCAGGCCGTCCTCGCCGTTGAGCCGCTCGGTGACGAACGCCATGCAGCGCTGGATGGCGCGCTTCCGCAAACCTTTGGGCCACACCGGATCGACGCGCTTCAGGATCCAGTCCAGCGCGCCGAAGAAGGCCGCCCAGAGGCGACTTTGATGCGGCGCGCGACTGGCTGCGTGCTCGCCTTTGGGCAGGAACAGCTCGGGCACATGCACGCCGCGCACATTGCGCGCCAGTGGCTTCAGCGCCTGCAGCACCAGCAGCGGTACGATCACCGTACGCGCCCAGTAGCTCATCTTGGACAGATGGATCGGGAACCAGCGCGGCAAGAGGATCAGCTCCGCCGGCACGGTGGGCGTGTTGTTCCAATCCGTCTCGCCGAACAGCGCCAGCTGGATGCGGGTGAAAACGTTGGCCTTGTCCGCCCCGCCATGCGCCAGGATGGCCTCGCGCGCGCGCGTCATGTGCGGTGCAGCGATATCGTCGCCGATCATCTTGAGCGCGAAATAGGCCTTCACCGTGGCGCTGAGGTCGAAGCTGCCGGCGTGGAACAGCGCCCAGCCGCCGTGCTCGGCGCTCTGAATGCGGCGCAGGTAGACGCCGATCTTGCGTTCCAGTTCGAGGTTTGGCACTTCGCCCAGATAATGCACCAGCAGGATGTATTCGGACGGAATGGTGGCGTCGGCCTCGAGTTCATAGACCCAGTGGCCGTCGCCCTTCTGCTCTTTCAGCAGCGCCGCGGTGGCGTCCGCGATCAGCTTTTCCACTTCTGCGTTGTCGAGCGTCAAAACCTGATCCATGCCGGTCCCCGTCCTGCCCCTCGATTATACGGATGTGGCGGCGCGCGCCAATTGCGCCGCGCGCTGGCCGGAGCGCACCGCGCCCTCGATGGTGGCGGGCAGGCCGGTGTCCGTCCAGTCGCCCGCCAGTATAAGGTTTGTCCAGTTTGTGCGGGCGCCGGGGCGGCGCGCGTTCTGTGCGGGCATGGCGGCGAAGGTGGCGCGGCGTTCCTTGACGATCTGCCAGGGCGGCAGCTCCGGCGCAAGGCCATGCACGGCGGCCACGTCGCGCCACAGCAGCTTGGCCAGGGATTCGCGATCGGTGTCGACCAGCCGGTCTGCGCCGCTGACCGTGACGGAGAGCCGGTCATGGAAAGCGAAGACCCACTCCGCAGTGCCGCCGATCACGCCTGCCATCGCAGCGGCGTCTTTGGGCGGTACGGCCACGAAGTGCGCGTTGACGATGGCGCGGAACTCCGTCGGCGCCGGCGTGCCGGGCAGCAACTCCGTCGTCACCCAGGCCGGTGTGGCGAGGATCACGCGGTCCATTGCCGCCAGCGCCAGCGGTCCGTCGGTGAATTCGAGCGTGGCGGCGCGCTTGTCGTCAAAGGCAATGGCGCGCAGCCGCCGGCCGAATTGCACCTCTGCGCCTTTGGTTTTGAGATAGGCGAGCGCCGGTTCGATGAAGGCTGCGCCCAGGTGTGGCGTGGCGATGCGAGGGCGATAGGCTTTGCCGCCCTTGGCCAGCGTCTCGCGGATCACGGCGGCAGCCAGATCGGCGCTGGCACTTTGCGGCTCGGTGTTGAGCGCAGCCAGCAGGAACGGATGCAGCAACTTCTCCCACAGCGGTCCGCGGCACGCGATCACTTCGTCGATGCGTTTGCCCTTGCCGGGCGCCAGAAGTTTCAGCAGCGAAAGATATTCGCTCAAGCTGGAGCCGGGCACCCGGCGGTTCCTTGCCAGCACCCACCAGGCCAGCGGCCCGTCATTGGGCGCGATGGTCCAGCGTTCGCCGCTTCTGACATTGGCAAAAGCAAAACGCGCACGTTCCGGCCCGGCGAGCTTGTCGGCGGCGCCGATGGTGCGCAGGTAATCGTGTGTGGCGTGGTTGCCGGAGAGCAGCAGGTGATTGCCGTTGTCGATCACCTGGCCGAGCGTGGCATCGAAATAGGAACGGCAGCGCCCGCCCGCTTGCCCCGTGCCTTCGATCAGTGTGACGGAGACGTCCTTCGCCGCCAGCGCCACGGCAGCGGAAAGCCCGGCAAGCCCGCCGCCGACGATGAAGACACGGCCGTCGCTCATCCGAACAATCCGTGCGCCGCCACGATTCCAAGCAGCTTGGGCTTGGACAGGCTGACGCGATGGCGCGGCGGCGCCCAACCGACCTTCTCCGTCTCGCGCAGGATTTCGCCATAAACCGCGCCCATCAGCCGCGGCGTCTTGATGCGGCCCTTGGGACGCGCGCGCATGATGCGCTCGGCTTCGGCATAGTGCTCATGCGCCAGCGCGGCCACCTTGCGGCAGGCGGCATCGATGCGCGGATCGGCGAGCGCCGCCACGGGATCATCGCTTTCGATTCCAGTGGCGCGCAGATAGTCACGCGGCAGGTAGAGCCGGCCGATGCCGGCATCTTCGTCCAGATCGCGCAGGATGTTGGTGAGCTGCAGCGCGCGGCCGAGATGATGGGCGAGGTCGAAGCCCGGTTCTTCCGCCATGCCGAACACCTTGACCGACAGCCGGCCCACCGCGCTCGCCACCCGGTCGCAATACAGATCGAGCGTGGCCAGATCGGGCGCGCGGATGTCCTCGGCCACGTCCATGTCCATGCCGTCGATCACGGCGAGGAAATCCTCCTGCCGCAAACCGTAGCGGTTCACCGCTTCGATCAGGAACGTGCTGAGGCGCGGGGCGTCACCCGCATACAGCTTGTCCAGATCGGCGCGCCAGACGTCCAGCGCAGCGTGGCGCTCGGGCCGCGTGCCGATGCCGTCGTCGGCGATATCGTCCACCGCGCGGCAGAAGGCATAGATGGCGAACATCGCCTCGCGCTCGGCCTTGGGCATCAGCCGCATGGCCGAATAGAACGAACTGCCGGCGGCCTTTTCCTGCACCGCGCGGATTTCGGGCGCCAGGTCGGAAGCTGCTGCGTTCATGGCCGGTGACCCGCGAGATGAAGTCCGTCCTTGCGGCGGCCGCGCTCAGCAAAGAAGCGCAATGTCGCGCTCATCAGGAGCGGCAAGAGTTCAAGCTTGCTGTGATGCACGCGCTCGGACAGCGGATCGCGGCGCAGCAGTTTCTCGGTCAGGTCTTCGGCAAGACGCTGGATCACCGTAACCTCGAGAGCAAGGCGCGCATCGGAAATCTGCCCGGCGAAGGGGCGCGACTGTTCGAGCAGCGTGCGCGTGCGCCGCGTCAGCGATTTGATCACGCGCTCCAGGGCGGGGGAGGCTTCCTTCGCCATCAGCGCTTCCGGCCCGATGCCCTCGGCCCACATCGCGTCCATCGGGAGATAGACGCGGTCGAGCGCGCCGTGATCCTTCTTGCAGTCCTGCAGGTGGTTGATGACCTGCAGCGCGGCGCACAGCGCATCGTTGGCGGGCCAGGTATCCTGGCTTTCGCCATGCACGTCCAGCACGAAGCGGCCCACCGGCATGGCCGAATAGCGGCAGTAATCCATCAGTGCTGTCCAGTTCGGGTAGCGCAGCACCGTCACGTCGCGGCGGAAGGCTTCGAGCAGGTCGAGCCCGTGCTGCGCGCTGATGCCCTGTACCTCCTGCACCTCGCGCAACGCTACCGCCAGTTCTGCCGCATCGCTCTCGCCGGCCAGGCTCGAGCGGAACTCTTCGAGCAGGCGCAGCTTTTCTTCCGGTGTTGCGGTGGGATGATCGGCGATGTCGTCGGCGGCGCGGGCGAAGCGATAGAAAGCCAGGATCGCCGGGCGATGCTTTGGCGCAATCAGCACCGAGGCCACCGGGAAATTCTCGTCCCGATGTCCCTTGCCGGACTGCAATTCGCTCGCACTCGTCATGCCTGCCTCATGGCCTGGGCGCGACCTTTCCACATCCCGCCCTTTCCGCGCCAGTGCTGGATAGCAGAGTCAAGCGTGAAAAGCGCGTAGAGCGCACCGATGGCGGGAAGCGCCAGCCCCCACAGCGGCGAGCGGCCATAGAAGCGCAGCATCGGCCGGAAACTGGCGGCCATCAGGCCCCAGGCCGCGGCGCCTGCGATCCAGCTTTCGTCCCGCGCGGCGAGCGCCCAGGCCGGTGGCGCCAGGAACATCAGGACAAGCCCGATCAGCGTGCCCAGTAGCAGCAGCGGCGAATACCGAAGCTGGGCATAGGCCGAGCGCGCCACCATGCGGCGGATTTCGCCCATGCCGGCATAAGGCCGGATCGAAACCGCGCGTTCCGTCAGCCCCAGCCAGACCGGCCCCTGTTTCTTCATCAGCGCGCCGAGCGCGCAATCGTCGATGATGGCGCTACGGATCTCTCCGATGCCGCCGGCCGCCGCCAGCGCCGCGCGCTTGACCAGCATGCAGCCGCCGGCGGCGGCGGCGGTCTTGGCGCGCGGATCGTTCACCCAGGCGAAGGGATAGAGCATGGCGAAGAAATAGACGAAGGCCGGAATGAAGAAGCGCTCGGGCCAGCTTGCGCAATGCAGCTTCGCCATCAGCGAGACCAGCACGCGGTTTTCGCTTTCGGCGCGCGCCGCCAGCGAGCGCAGATTGTCCGGCGCATGGGCGATGTCGGCATCGGTGAGCCAGAGATAATCCGGCGATGTATCGTTCGCCTTGGCGATGCCTTGGCTGACGGCCCACAGCTTGCCGGTCCAGCCGGCCGGCCGCTTGGTCCCTGTCATCACGCTGAGCCTGCCGGTGCTGTCGAGCGCACGCGCGATCTCGGCGGTGTCATCCTCGCTTTCGTCGTCGACCAGGATGATGCGCAGCGCGCCGGGATAATCCTGTGCGAGCAGGCTGCCGATGGAACGGGCGATGACGTCGGCCTCGTTGCGGGCCGGCACTATGGCCGTGACCGAGGGCCAGGCCGGCGGTGCCGGCGGAACATCGCGATCGTCGCGTTCGCGCGCGCGCCAGTAGAAGCCCCGGCCGAACAACAGCACCAGCCAGATCGCAAGTGGCACGAAACCGAAGACGAGCGCGGTCATTTCAGATATCCGGCTCCGCGGAACCACGACAGCGCATCGTCCAGAGCCTGCCTATAGGGCCGTGCGCGGTAGCCCAGCTCGCGCTCCGCCTTGGCGGAGGAAAAGAACATCCAGT
>JAGWZW010000028.1 GCA_018971835.1 Alphaproteobacteria bacterium | reverse complement strand
GGTGAAGATGGGCTCGGACCTGTCCAACTCCGGTACCGGCTCGGTGGACCGGTCGGAAACCATCAACCTGACACTGGCGGCCATCGTCACCCAGGTGCTGCCCAACGGCAACCTGGTGATCGACGGCCATCAGCAGGTGCTGGTGAACACCGAGCTTCGCGATCTCAGGGTTTCCGGCATCGTGCGCCCCGAGGACATCACCAGCGGCAATACCGTCAGCCTGTCGCAAATCGCCGAGGCACGCATCGCCTACGGCGGCAAGGGCCAGATCACCGACGTGCAGCAGCCGCCGCTGGGCCAGCAGCTCTACGACATCATCATGCCGTTCTGATGTGAGAATTTGGCAGATCGTGGATAGCGAACAGGCAATGCCCCGTTCGCTATTTGCTTTTTCAGTCGTCCCGATAGACGCGTTCGCGGCGCTCGTGGCGCTCCTGCGCCTCGATGGAAAGCGTGGCAATCGGCCGGGCATCCAGCCGCTTGAGCGAGATGGGTTCGCCGGTTTCCTCACAGAAGCCGTAGGAACCATCTTCGATCCGGCGCAGCGCCGCGTCGATCTTGGCGATCAGCTTGCGCTGGCGGTCGCGGGTTCTCAGTTCGAGCTGGCGCTCTGATTCGGTCGCGGCACGATCGGCCAGGTCGGCGTTCGGCGTGGTTTCGGTCTGCAGGTTCTGGATGGTTTCTCGGCTTTCGCGGAGGATCTCGTCCTTCCAAGTCGAGAGTCGACGGCGGAAATATTCCCGCTGTCTTTCGTTCATGAAGGGCTCGCGTTCCGACGGCTTGTAACCGGGCGGAAGTTCAGTACCCATAGACAATCCCCAGACTTAAAGCCGGTCGTCTCCGAGAGGCGCGGTTATACAGGGGCGTACTGCTCGCTTCAATCAGAAAACGATGACAGAGGCGGCTTGGAAACTTCTTTTATGCCAAAGAGTTAAGCTGCCGCCCGGTCGGCGTACTCAAGCTTGGCCAGTTCCACATGAGCCCTCAGTTCGATCTCGTCCAGCACGCTTTGCAGCCTGGGATCGGCAAAATGGTCCTGGCGCTGTCCGACGGCGTTAGCCAGCCGGTTCAGTGTGGCCCGCGGAACCCCGCCGCCCAGCAGCCCGTCGCGGACCTCGTCCAGCATATCCAGAAGCTGGTTGCCGCGGGCCAGCCCCTTGGAGCGGCCCGACGTGGAATCGTCCACGCCTTGCAGCGCCAGCAGGGAATCCAGTGCCGCGATGGGGCCGGGGCCCGTGACGCTTTGCGCGCGCGGCGCATCGCCGGCCGAAACCGTGAAGGTGCTGCCGCTGCCGGAGGCAGCCGGTTTGCCCGCCCGCCTGACATTCGCCGAATCGACCCGCCTGGTACCGTTGATGTCCATGAGTCCGATGCTCATCCACGTACGACGCCCTACACTCGCGCCTCATGGTTAAGATCGGGTTGAAAGCCTCAGGCACGGTGATAGGGATGGCCGGCCAGGATGGTGAAGGCCCGGTAAATCTGCTCGCTGAGCATGGCCCGCACCAGCATGTGCGGCCAGGTCTGCGGTCCGAAGGCGAGGCTCCTGCCCGCCTTGATGCTGGGGCCGAGATCGAGCCCGTCCGGGCCGCCGATCACGAACACCAGGTCGCGCGCGCCGGCATCGCGCATGGCCGCCAGCATCTCGGCAAAGGCCTCGCTGGTCATGCCCTTGCCCCTGGCATCGAGCAGGATGACATGCGCGCCTTCGGGAATGCGGCGGGCCAGCCGCTCGCCTTCCTCGGCAATGCGGGCACGGGCTTCGCGCAATTTGGAAACCGCCACTTCTTCCACGCTCACCGCGGAAAAACCGAGTTGCTTTCCCATCGCGCGGGCGCGGCCGGTGAAATCTTCGCCGAGCGCGCCCTCATGGCTGCCACGCGCATTGCCCACGGCAATAATGAGAAGGCGCATGGCGCAATGTCCTGACAGCGGTTCAAACGGCGGCGCGTTCCGGCTCCGGTACGCTCCACATGCCTTCGAGATCATAATACTGGCGCACTTCCGGCCGGAAGATATGCACAATCACGTCGCCGGCATCGACCAGCACCCAATCGCCCTGCGCCAGCCCGTCGACCGGCCGGGTGCCGTAGCCCGCTTCCTTCAGCTTGCGCGCCAAATGCTCGGCAATCGAGGCCACATGGCGCGACGACCGGCCCGAGGCGATGACCAGCGCGTCGGTCAAAGAGGAACGGCCGGCCAGATCGATAGTCACAATATCCTCGGCCTTGTCGTCATCCAGCGATTTGAGGATGCGCTCGCGCAACGTGGGCTCAGCGGCCGGCTGAGGCGCGAGCTTTCTTTTCTGGGCGACGGCTTTGGGCTTTGCAGCTTTCGGTTTGGCCGGCGCCTTCTTCGCAACGGCTTTCTTTGCGACAGGCTGCTTTGCGACAGGCTGCTTTGCGACAGGCTTGGTTGCGGACGGCTTCTTGGCGGCGGGCTTGGGCGCCTTGGCGGCGCCGCTGGTCTTGCGTGTCAGGATCGGTTCTCCACTCACATTGCCGAGGAAACGCGAGCGGCGGGAAATTTCATCCTGTTCGGCCTTCTGGACGTCGCCCACGCTCCGTGATTGCGCCTGCACTCTAGCATGTCGGCACGGCGGCAACCAAGTCCCGGCTCTTGGTGGCCGCGGCGCGGATGGCCGTGGCACTTTGCCGGTTGCGCGGCCCGTCGAGCACAATCAGGGCCGGCGGCGCACGGCGGGCAAATCCGCCCGCCGCATAGACCCGGGCGCGCGCAAACCGCTCGGCGGCCTTGGCCTTGAGCGGCGCCATCACCGTGCCCGGCCGCATCACCACAGCGATGGGGATGAGCCGCACGATATCCTGCCAGCGCCGCCAGCGATGCAGACTCGCCAGATTGTCGCTGCCCATCAGCCAGACGAAATGCACCTGCGGAAAGCGCCGCTGCAGCGCCTTGAGCGTATCGATGGTATAGCGCGTGCCAATGTCCCGCTCGATATCCATGATAACCAGGCGCGGATGGCGGGCGTGCGCGCGGGCGAAACGCAGCCGGTTATCCAGCGGCGCCATGCCCATCGCCGGCTTCAAGGGATTTTGCGGCGCCACCATCCACCACACGTAATCGAGGCCGAGCCGCTTCAGCGCCACGGCAGAGACGTGGCAATGGCCTTCATGCGCCGGATTGAACGAGCCGCCCAACAGGCCGATGGTGAGGCCCGGCGCGACCGGCCCCGGCGGCGCGATGAAGGGCTTGCGCCTAAGCACGGACCTGCCCATTGCCGCGCACCACGTATTTGAACGCCGTGAGCTGTTCCACGCCCACCGGCCCACGCGCATGCAGCTTGCCGGTGCCGATGCCGATCTCCGCCCCCATGCCGAACTCGCCGCCATCGGCGAATTGCGTGGAGGCATTCCACATCACGATTGCCGAATCGAGCGCATTGAGGAACCGCGCCGCGGTTTCGGCATCTTCCGTAACAATGGCTTCGGTGTGGTGCGAGCCGTAGGTTTCGATATGGCGGATGGCGTCCTCCACGCCATCCACCGTCCTCACGGCGATAACGGCGTCGAGATATTCGGTGCGCCAGTCCTCTTCGCTGGCCGGCGTGGCGGCGGCAAATTCGGCGCACACCTCCCGGTCGCCACGGATAGCACAGCCGGCTTTCGCCAGATCTTCGAGAATCGCCTTGCCCAGCGTGGGCAGGACCGAACGATCGATCAGCAGCGTCTCGGCCGCACCGCAGATGCCGGTGCGCCGCATCTTGGCATTGAGCACGATGGCGCGCGCCTTCTGCGGATCGGCCTTCTCATGCACGTAGACATGCACGATGCCTTCCAGATGCGCCAGCACCGGCACGCGCGCCTCCTTCATCACGCGGCCGGTCAGCCCCTTGCCGCCACGCGGGATGATGAGATCGATGGCGCCGCCCAAACCTTCGAGCATCAGGCTCACGGCGGCGCGGTCCGTGGTCGGCACCAACTGGATCGCGCTGTCCGGCAGCCCGACGGCCTGCAAGCCCTCGCGCATGGCGGCGTGGATGGCGCGCGAGGAGTGCATCGATTCCTTGCCGCCGCGCAGGATCGCCGCATTGGCGGATTTGAGGCACAGCGCGCCGGCATCCGCCGTCACATTGGGGCGGCTTTCGTAGATGATGCCGATGACGCCAATGGGTGTGGCCACGCGCGCGATATCCAGGCCGTTAGGCCGCGTCCAGCGCGCCAGTTCCCGGCCTACCGGATCGGCGAGATTGGCCACGTCCTCCACGCTCTTGGCCATCGCAGCGATACGTGCCTCGTTCAGTTCCAGCCGGTCCAGCATGGCGGGCGACAGGCCGACGGCGCGTGCGGCGGCCATGTCCTGCGTATTGGCGGAGAGAATCTTGCGAGCATTGGCGCGGATGGCGCGTGCCGCCTTGACCAGCGCGCGATTGCGCGTCGCGGCGCTGGCCGAACGCAGGACGGTGGCCGCTTCCCGCGCGGCCCGGCCGATCGCCTGCATGTCTTCGGCCAGACTCCCGCTCATGCCCCCGATTGCTCCCGCTCGCGCACTTCATTGGTCAGCGCCAGATCGTCGCGATGGATCATGGCATCGCGCCCGCGATAACCCAAGATGGTTTCGATTTCCGCGGTGCGGCGGCCCGCAATCGCGCAGGCATCGGCATGCGAATAGGCGGCGATGCCCCGCGCGATTTCCCGGCCGTCCGGCCCACACACCTTGACCGCGTCGCCGCGCTCGAAACGGCCATCCACCCGGGTGACGCCGGCCGGCAGCAGGCTCTTGCCCGACGCCAGTGCCTTCACCGCCCCGCCATCGACATGGAGCGTTCCTTCCGCCTTGAGCCCGCCGGCGATCCAGCGCTTGCGCGCGGCGGCGGGCGAGGTGGAGGCGTGAAACCGCGTGCAGCGCGCAGCGCGCGAGAGCGCGGACAGCGGATGCAGCGTCTTGCCCTTGGCGATGATGACGTCCGCGCCGGCCTGCGTGGCGATCTTGGCGGCGATCAGCTTGGAGGCCATGCCGCCGCGGCCGAAACCGGAAACCGAATCGCCGGCCATCGCTTCGATGGCGGGCGTAATGACCTTGACCTCTGAAATATGTTCGGCGCTCGCATCACGCGTGGGATCGGCGGTGTAAAGCCCATCGACATCGGAGAGCAGCACCAGCCGGTCCGCGCTCATCATCGAGGCCACGCGCGCGGCCAGCCGGTCATTGTCGCCGAAGCGGATTTCGGCGGTGGCGACGGTATCGTTCTCGTTGATGACCGGCACGCTGCCGAGCGAGAGCAGCGTCATCAGCGTGGCGCGGGCGTTCAGGTAGCGGCGGCGTTCCTCGCTGTCGTCGAGCGTCAGGAGAACCTGCGCGGCGACGATGCCCAGTTCCGCCAGCATCTCGGCATAGGCCTGGGCCAGACGCACCTGCCCCACCGCGGCGGCGGCCTGGCTTTCTTCGAGGCGCAGCACGCCCTTCTTCAGCTTGAGCGCGCGGCGGCCCAGCGCCACCGCGCCCGAGGACACCAGAATGACATCCGTGCCGGCCATCTTCAGCGTCGCGATATCTTCGCACAGGCTCTTCAGCCAGTCGCGGCCCAGCGTACCCGTCGCCGCATCGACCAGGAGCGACGAGCCGACCTTGACGACGATGCGGCTGGCTTTGGCGAATACGGCACTCACGGAGTCCAGGCCTCCTGCTCGTCGTCATGGCCTTTGGCGGCGGCGCGGGATTTCGCGATCTGCCGCGCGAGCGCACGCAGCACGTCATCCACACCCTCGCCGCTCACGCCGGAGGCGAGAAACACCTTGGCGCCGCTCGCCTTCTCCAGCGCGGCCTTCTTGCGCGCCAGCGCGGGTTTGTCGATCGCGTCGATCTTGTTGAGCGCAAGGATCTCCGGCTTCTCGGCAAGGCGATGACCATAGGCTTCGAGTTCGCCGCGGATGGTGCGCCAGGCGCGCACGATTTCCTTCTGCGTGCCGTCGATCAGGTGCAGCACCACGCCGCAGCGTTCGGCATGGCCGAGAAAGCGATCACCCAGCCCCGCGCCCTCGTGCGCGCCCTCGATCAGGCCCGGCAGATCGGCCAGCACGAAATCGCTGGTGTCGATCTTCACCACGCCGAGCTGCGGCACCAGCGTGGTGAAGGGATAATCGGCAATCTTGGGCCGCGCGGCGGACACGCGCGACAGGAAGGTGGACTTGCCGGCATTGGGCAGCCCCACCAGCCCCGCATCGGCGATCAGCTTGAGCTTGAGGATGATGGTCCTCTCTTCGGCCGGCTGGCCAGGATTGGCATGGCGCGGCGCCTGATTGGTGGCGCTCTTGAAATGCGCGTTGCCGAAGCCGCCATTACCGCCCTTGGCAAGCAGCACCCGCTCGCCGGGCCTGGCCAGATCGGCGATCAGCGTTTCGCCATCCTCTTCATAAATCTCCGTGCCCACCGGCACCTTGAGCACGGCGTCGGCGCCGTTGGCCCCGGTCATCACCTTGCCCATGCCGCCCTGGCCGTTCTTGGCATAGACGTGCTGCTGATAGCGGTAATCGATCAGCGTGTTGAGATTCTCGACCGCCTCGGCCCAGACATCGCCGCCGCGCCCGCCGTCACCGCCATAAGGCCCGCCATACTCGATGAACTTCTCGCGCCGGAAGGCGATGCAGCCGTTCCCGCCGCTTCCGGAGCGGATATAGACCTTGGCGACGTCGAGGAACTTCATCGTTTGCTCTTCATGGTCAGGCGGCTTGCCCGTTGCTGGGCCGGCGCCCGAAATTCTCGCGTTCCAATAGCATATCCAGGCAATAAACGGTGTGGCCGCGGGCCAGGCAGTCGCGATTGGCCGCACCGTCGGGCCGGAAGCCCAGCTTTTCCAGCACCCGGCCGGAGGCCGGGTTGTCGTGGAAATAGCCGGCCGTGAGGCGGACCGCCCTCAGCCCGTGAAAGGCGAAGCCGGCCACCTTGCGCGCCGCCTCGGTGGCGTAGCCCCGGCCCCAATGCGGCCGGCCCAGCCAATAGCCCAGTTCGAACAGGCCGTTGTCCATCAGGTGCAGCCCGCAACCGCCGAGATAGAGGCCGCTGTCCTTGCGGATGATGGCGAAGGGAAAGGCCGTGCCCTGCGCGCGCTGCATGGCCGAGCGGGTGACGAAGCTCTGCGCATCGCCCTCGGTATAGGGATGAGGCACACGCGCGAGGTTTTTCGACACCTCGTAATCGCCGGCAAGCATGGCTATGAGAGCGACGTCGCTCTCCTCCGGCGGGCGCAGCAGCAGACGTTCGGTTTCCAGTCTATGACGCGACATGGCACATTCCTCCCGCAAGGGAAGAAAAAAGGGAGATGGCGGACCATCTCCCTCGCCTCATGGGCCGCCTCGGGGGCGGCCTCGGTTCGAGCCGCCGATTTAGCCGGCCTTGGCCGGAGCTTCCGTCGCCGGAATGACGGATACGAAGGTGCGGCGCTTGTAACCGGTCTTGAACGCCACCTGGCCATCGGCCGTTGCGAAAAGCGTATGGTCCTTGCCCATGCCGACATTGTCGCCGGGATGGAACTGGGTGCCGCGCTGGCGCACGATGATGTTCCCGGCTTCGATGGCCTGGCCGCCGAACTTCTTCACGCCCAGCATCTTGGGGTTCGAGTCGCGCCCGTTGCGCGAGGAGCCGCCGGCTTTCTTGTGTGCCATAGTCCTGTTCCTTAGCCCGCGTGAATTTCTGTGATCTTCACCTTGGTGAAGCACTGGCGGTGACCGCGCTTGCGGTGGGTGTTCTTGCGGCGCCTTTTCTTGAAGGCCACAACCTTCTCGCCCTTGCCCTGCTCGACGATCTCGGCCGTGACCGAGGCGCCGGAAACCAGCGGCGCGCCGGTCTTCGCGGCCTCGCCGCCCAGCATCAGAACCTCGCCGAAGATCACGGCAGCGCCGGCCTCGCCATCGAGCCTCTCGACTGCGAGCACATCGTCTTTGGCGACCTTATACTGCTTGCCGCCGGTGCGGATGACCGCGAACATGGCCTAAATCCTTGAAATCGTTATATTCCGGCCGCGGCCCGTGCCGCCCGGAAGGCGCGCAATATACCGATGGGCGATGGCAGGTCAAGCGCGCGATTCGGGCCCCGGCCGGGCCAAGACATCCGGGCCGCAGTCGTGACAAGCTGCAGGGCCGGTCGAGGGGGGATATCATGGACTATTCCGACGCCCTGAACAGCTACACGCGCTTTGCGTTCGATGACGGAAGCTGGACGCGCGAGGTCTACCGCAAGGGTTCCGGTCCGGCGGTGATCGTGATCCACGAGATGCCGGGCCTGCACCCGCTGGTCATCCGCTTTGCCGACCGGGTGGCGGCGGCGGGAATGACGGTGTTCCTGCCCAGCCTGTTCGGCGTGGCGGGCAAGCCGGTCAGCCGCGGTTACGCGCTGACGGAGATGTTCAAAGGCCTTTGCATTCGCCGCGAGTTCAATGCCTGGCATGACGGCCGCTCCAGCCCCATCGTCGACTGGCTGCGGGCGCTGGCGCGCCAGGTGCACAGCGAATGCGGCGGCAAGGGCGTGGGCGCCGTGGGCATGTGCTTCACCGGCGGCTTCGCGCTGGCGATGATGACCGAGCCTGCAGTGGTGGCGCCGGTGCTCTCCCAGCCCTCGATGCCGGTTTCGCTGTCGAAGAAATCGCGCGGCGCCATCGACGCCTCGCCGGAAGAAGTGGCCTGCGTCAAGGAGCGGCTGACCAGTGAAGACCTCACCATGATCGGCCTGCGCTTCAAGGGCGACAAGTTGGTGCCGCCCGAACGCTTCGACACCTATCGCCGGGCCTTCGGCGAACGCTTCGAAGCCATCGAGATCGACGACAAGGATTCCGAACCCGGACCGATCGAGGCCCATTCGG
Source organism: Alphaproteobacteria bacterium (assembly GCA_018971835.1). Taxonomy (GTDB): domain Bacteria; phylum Pseudomonadota; class Alphaproteobacteria; order Micropepsales; family Micropepsaceae; genus Rhizomicrobium. The sequence continues at coordinate 30,035 of JAGWZW010000028.1, read as the reverse complement.
TGCTCACCGTCAATCTGCAGGACCGCCCCGGTACGCCGACCAAGCTGGCCGAGGAGCGCGTGATCCGCTTCTTTCAGATGCGCACCGGCGCAGCGTCATAAGTTCGGCACATTGTGCGGGCAACCTCGGACGATGCGATCCGGGGCGCGATGTTTCCTTGTCCTGACGGTTCTGTGCGCCACGCTGTGCGCGGTTTCCGGCGCGCAGGCTGCCGAACAGATGGCGGATGAGGACAGCCACGGCACCCTCACGTTGCTGTTCGAAAACGATCTCTTTTTCAACACCGATCGCGATTACACCAACGGCGTAATGGCCGCCTATACCACCGCGCCGGCCGACACGCCGGACTGGGCGCTGCGCGCCGCGCGGCTGCTGCCGTTCTTTCTTCAGCACGGCGAAGTGCGCACCAGCTATTCGCTCGGTCAGGACATGTTCACGCCCAAGGACATTTTGATCGCCGACCCGCCGCCCGACGCGCGGCCCTATGCCGGCTTTCTTTACGGCGCACTGGGCTTGACAGCGGAGAATGACAGACGGCTCGACCAATTGCAGCTTCAGCTCGGCGTGGTGGGCCCGGATTCCTATGCCGAGGAAACGCAGAAATTCGTCCACCGCCTCGTTCACGCGAACGCACCGCAAGGCTGGAACACCCAGCTCGGCAACGAACCCGGCCTGGCGCTGATCTACGAGCGGAGCTGGCGGTCCTACGTCTCCGGCAAGCTGCTGGGCTTTTCCTTCGACATCGATCCGCACATCGGCGGTGCCGTCGGCAACGTCTATGACTATGTGAATGCCGGCGCCATGCTGCGGCTGGGCTACGATCTGCCGGACGATTACGGCCCCCTGCGCATCGAACCGAGCCTGCCGGGTTCCGATTTCTACGAACCGACGAGCGGCTTCGGCTGGTATCTGTTCGCCGGAGTGGATGGGCGCGCGGTCGGGCACAACCTGTTCCTCGACGGCAATACGTTTCAATCGAGCCGCCACACCGACAAGCTGCCGCTGGTGGGTGATCTGCAGGTGGGCGCCGCGATCAGCCTGGCGCGGATGCGCATCGCCTTCACCCATGTGTTCCGCACCAAGGAATACCACGCCCAGCCGGGCATCGATCAATTCGGCGCCGTCAGCGTGTCCTTTCGATTCTGACTTTGCTGGAAGCATGCTAGAAGCGGCCATGCGTGCGCTGGGCGACGTTCTCTACAATTTCCACTGGGTCGTGCCGGGCAAGGCCGCGCGCGCCGCGCAAGCCTATGCCGGATTCCTGGGCCCGTTCCTGGGAAAGCATCGCATCGCCGCCGTCATCAATCTGCGCGGACCCAATCCCACCTGGCGCTGGTGGCGTTACGAGAAGCGGGTCTGCGCACGGCGCGGCGTCCGCCATTTCGACGCGATGCTATCGTCCAAGCGGCTGCCGACGCGGCAGATGCTGACCGAGTTGATCGCGGCCTTCGACGCCGCTCCCGAACCGCTGCTGCTCAAATGTTCCGGCGGGCAGGACCGCACCAGCTTCGCCGCCGCGCTTTATCTGCTGCACACCAAAGGCTGGGGCGCGATGGACGAAGCACGCGCGCAATTCGCCCGCTGGCCCTATCTGCACCTGCCCAAGCCGCACCAGCGCTGGCTGAAACTGTTTCCCGATTATGCCCAGCACGAATCGGCAGGCCGCCCGCTGGGCGAGTGGCTCACGCACGATTACGCTCCTGAAAAACTGAAAACCTGGCTGGATGCGCAAGGCATGGGCGATGCTTTCCGCGGCCTCTACGACAAGCCGGGCACTGCGCCGGGAACCTGAGCATGGCACTGCTGTCCAGGGCACTGCCGGTCGCCCCCGGGATCACGCTGTGGCCCGCCGCGCTCGCTCCCGAAGCGCAGGCCGTGCTGCTGCGTGACATGCTGGAGCGGCTGGAACAGGCACCCTTTTATCGCCCCACCATGCCGCGCACGGGCAAGGCGTTTTCGGTCGAGCAAAGCAATTTCGGCGCGCTGGGCTGGATTTCGGACCAAGCGGGCTACCGCTACGAGCCCTGCCACCCCGTGACCGGCCTGCCGTGGCCGGCGATCCCGCCCCTGCTGCTGACGCTGTGGGACGAGGCCGTGGGGAGCCACGCCAAGCCGGAATGCTGCCTGGTCAACCTCTACCGCCCGGGTGCACGCATGGGCCTGCATCAGGACCGGGACGAAGCCGCACTGGACGCGCCTGTCCTTTCGCTGTCGCTGGGCGATGACGCCCTGTTCCGCATCGGCGGCACGACACGGCGGGGAGCCAGCCAAAGCCTCAGGCTGAAATCGGGCGATCTGCTGGCCTTCGGCGGCCCGGCGCGGCTAGCGTTTCACGGCGTCGACCGAATAATCTCCGCCGGTTCGTCCCGGCTGATACCGGGCGGCGGGCGCCTGAACCTGACACTGCGGCGGGTGACGCCCGCGCAGGAACAGCCCGGCGGCGCAAAAAAAGACGCCCGACCAGGGGGCTGATCGGGCGTCGCATGCGCCGTTACGCGCTGGTGCCGGGAGGGGATGACCGGCACCTCAAGAAGAACGCCATCCGGCTTGCGAGCGGGGGGGCAGTGCCTGCCGGACAGTTGTCCGTTCTTCTCAAGCAACAACTTATGCAATCCGGCCACAGTTTTCAAGTATTTTTTCTGTTAGGCTGAAATTAGGCAGATTTTTAGTGACAGTGGCAATTTTACGACAATCTTTACAGATTCGGCTACCGCCCAATTCCGTCGGCGGCAGGCAGCCAGAACGTGGTCAGGCCCAGCTTTCCTGGACACCTTTGCGCTTGTGGGCGGATGGGGCGTCCGGCAACTGCGCGGACGGCTTGCCCAGAAAGTAACCCTGCCCGAGCTGGAACCCGGCGGCGAGTACCCGTTTCTTGATGGCCGCATTCTCGATGCCCTCGGCCACCGTAGTCACGTTCAGTTCGCCGCACAGTTTGACCAGCCCGGCGACCAGCATGTCCTCGCGCGGCGCGCTGCCCAGTTTGCGGATCAGCGCCTGATCGAACTTCACAAAGTCCACATCGAAGGCGTGCAAGTACTGGAACGAGGCAGCCCCGGCGCCGAAATCGTCCAATCCCACCTTGTAGCCCATGCTGCGCAGGCCCTGGATGGCCAGATTGGCATTGGCAAGATCGATGATCTCGGCAGACTCCGTCACCTCAACCAGCACACGCGGCGCGAGCGACCGCTTCTTGGCCAGCAGGCCCGCCACCAGGCCGAACGTCATCGGCGTGGAGACGGTGTTACCCGAGAGGTTGAGCGCCACGCGCGCCTTCGGGTTCTGCTCGACCACGCTCAGGATCTTTGCGGCCACCGCAACGTCGAAAGCATTGGAGATGCCCAGCGCCTCGGCAAAGGCGATGGTTTCGCCGGTGTTGACGCTATCCTCGAACCGCGCCAGCGCCTCGCAATGCGAGAGCGTGCCGCTCGCCAGATCCACCACCGGCTGATAGGCGAAGGAAAAGGCGCCGTCCGCCACCGTATTGGTCAAGGCCAGTGCCCGGGCCTGGGTTTCGCCCACCATGTTCTCGAAGGCTGCAGACAAATCCTTGCAACCCTCGATGCCGCTATCGCCGGAAGAAAACCTGGCTACGACGTGACGCACGGCCAGCAGCCGTTGCCCCGGGCTGAGATCGCCCTTCAGCGAAACCGCAGTTTCGGTCATGCCCTTCAGGACCAGACCGCCTTTTTTCAGAACACTCGCGATGCATTCCACCAGGCACGGCTTTTTGCCCTCTTCGGCGATCGCGCCGAAGCTACCGTCGCCGACCCGGCCCGCACCTTTGGGGCCGGCCTCTTCGACGGCGGCACCGATGGCCTTCATCAGCGCGTCGGCTTTCGGCCGCGGTAGCCGGGCACAAGCCTCCTCGAGCCCCGGTACGTTCACCAGCATCATTTCTGCGCCGTCGGCGGCCATTGCGCTGGCGGCAGCGAGAAAGCCATCCTTGGTGGACAAGCCGGTCCCGGGATCGGTTCTGGACGTTCCGAAGCTCTGACGCTGGCCGGTACGGGTCAAGGTGCAGGAAATGTTGGCACCGTTCTGCGGCAGGTGGCAGAACGAAGCTGTCACGTCGCGGCCACCGGCCAGCTTCAACCGGATGGGGCCGGCGCGATCGCCTTCGCTCAGCGCCTTGGCATAGGTGACGAACTTCACGCCGTCCGACGGTTCGAACAGCCGCGCGGCGCCGGAACCGACGATCTGCTGGTTCTTGTTCTTGACGAATTCGCTGGCAGCACCGGTGGCGAAAATGACGGTGCCGTCGCGGTCAATCTCGAACAGCAGATCGGCGTTGGCGAAAGCAAAACCAAGCAGGCGGGCGGTATTGACCATCGACGGCAAATCCCCTGACAGAGCATCAGGATGACCCGGAAAATCTTAGGTTCGCGTAAACGAATGCCTCAACGGCCAGCGGCGGCGCGTACCGCCTTGCCGAACGCGCCGAAAATCGCACGGCTCTCGGCGTTGTCATGCCACAGCCATTCCGGGTGCCATTGCACCGCCAGCAGAAAGCTCCTGGCACCGGGCAGCGACACCGCCTCGATGGTACCATCGGGCGCCCGCGCCTCGACCTTGAGGCCCGGCGCCAGCCGGTCGATCGCCTGAGCATGAAGCGAATTGACCATGAACTCGCGCTTGCCGACGATGCTTTCGAGCAGGCCGCCGGATTCGACGGTCACCGGATGGGCGGGGCCGTATTTCTCGGCGATCGTCTGCCTGGCGACGGCGGTGTGATCGAGACGGCCGGCCTCTTCCTTGACGTGCTGGAACAGCGTGCCGCCAAGGGCCACGTTCAGTTCCTGGATGCCGCGGCAGATGCACAGCACAGGCACGCCGGCGGCAATGGCTGCCGTCAGCAGTGGCAGCGTGGTGGCATCACGATTGTCGTCCGCAATATTGCCTTCGCGCGGCAGCGGACCGCCGTAATAATTGGGCGAGACGTTGGACGGCGAACCGGTGAACAGCAGCCCGTCCATCGTCGCCAGAAGGTCTGACGGCGGAATGGGCGGCTCCATCACCGGGATCAGCAGCGGCAGCATACCGGCGCCATCGCGCACGGCGACGATATATTTCTCGCCGGCCATATCAAAAGGATGGCCCTCGACCGTGCGATGGTCGCAAGGCAGGCCGACGACAAGGGGGCGTTTGGTCATGTCCATCCGCTAGCACGCGCCCGCCGGGGCGGCAAGCGACGCTAATTGCCGTCGTCGCGGGTGAAGGGGTTATGTTCCTTCAGCACGAACAACGCGGGCGAAAGGCTGACATCCTTCTCCACGTCGCGCAGTGCCACGGTGGTCGCCGTGCCCTGGGCATCGATCACCGTCCATTGCCGCAGTTCCAACCCCGGATCGGAGAACACGATCGTGATCGAACCGGGCGCGCGCGAATCGGTGGAGCGCGCCTTCACGATCAGCGAGTCGCCTTCCCGCTGGACGCCATAGACGGCTTTGTTGTCCTTGAGATCGAGCTTGTCCGACAACACCAGATCGAGCGGCGTGGAAACCAGGGGATAACGGTCCACGGTATTGAGCTTGGTGTTCTTGACAGCGATGGTTGTGCCGTCGCTGACGATCAGCGTGGGCGTCGGCGGAGCGTACTCGAAACGCATCCGCCCCGGCTTTTCGATATAGAACTTGCCCTGCTCGAGGCCGCCGTTGGGATCGATCTGCACGAAGCCGCCCTGCATGGAATGCACGGCGTTGAGCGAAGCGCTGAGCTTGTCCAGCATCGCCTGCTGGGCAACGTTGAACTGGGCCTGAGGTGCAGCGGCGGCGCCGAGGGCAACAGCGGCCATGCAGAAGAGGGCGGCGGCGAAGAGACGGCGCATCGGGTTTGTCTAGCGGCGCTTTGTGGCAGAATGAAGGGATAAATCAGGCGGCGGCGGGCTTGTTCGCCGCTGCATTCGGGCACACGCCGTTGATCATGAGTTTCAGCACGCCGTCAAGCTCGCGTTCGAGCGCGGGCAGGGAGAGTTTTGACCACAATTGCGGGTAGCGGAACTTCATCGTCGCCGACTGGATCATCTCGGCGACGTGCTCCTTGTCGGCACAGCGCAGTTCGCCGCCGCGCTCAGCGTCTTCCAGCAGATTGACCAGAATGGTGCGCTCCTTGGCCAGCATCCAGTTGGCGAATTCCGGCCGCTCATGGGCGATGACGGTGGCCATCTCGTAGGCGCGCGGATCCTTCTCCAGCTTGTGATAGGTCCGCCGCAACTCCTCGAACAGCAAATCGCGCAGGCGCTGGGGCGCGCTCTTGCCGGGCGCCAACGCCAGCTTACGCAGGCTGTCCAGATGGCCTTCGAAATCCTCGGTTGCGATCGCCTCGGCGATATCGAGCTTGCCGGGGAAAAACCGGTAAAGGTTGCCTGGCGACATGGCGCAGTCGCTCGCGACCTCGGCCATAGTGGTCTTGCTATAGCCGAAATGCGAAAAGCGCTTCTTGGCCGCTTCGACGATCTTGCCGCGGACGGTGTCCTTGCCTGACATTGGCGCGTTCTCCCGTTCGTTCTCTTGCGAAAACCAGTGTAACGCCTTTTTCTGAATATTCAACAAATCGTTCAATCTTCGCATGCGTCATGAGGTTCGGTTTGGTAAGGAAGCCTGGAAAAACAAAACCTTACCATCACATTGGAGTGATTGGTGCGGGAAGCTGGGGTACCGCCTTGGCCCTGGCGGCAGCCAATGCAGGCCGCACCGTCAGCTTATGGGCGCGCCAGCCGGCGATTGCGGCCCAGATGCGGGCCGCCCGGGAGAACACCGCCTATCTGCCCGGCGTTCCGCTGCCCGATGCGATTGTGCCCACTGCGGAGCTGGCGGAGGCCGCAACGGCCGAGGCGGTGGTGATGGCTGTGCCCGCGCAGCACCTGCGCGCGGCGCTCGGCACGGCGGCGGCCTTCCTCAAAAGCGGCGTGCCGGTGGTCATCACGGCCAAAGGGGTAGAGCTGGGGAGCGGCAAATTCCTGCACGAAGTGCTGGCGGAGGCCGCGCCCGATGCCGAGCCGGCAATCCTGTCCGGCCCCTCCTTCGCGCGCGACGTGGCGCGCCGCCTGCCGACCGCGGTGACAATCGCCGCGCGCATGGAGGTGGCGCTGCGCCTGCAGGCAGCGCTGGGCAGCGCCTGGTTCCGCCCCTACGCCAGCGACGACCTGACCGGCGTGGCCCTGGGGGGCGCAGCCAAGAACGTCTATGCCATCGCCTGCGGCATCGTCGAAGGGCTGCGGCTCGGCGAAAGCGCGCGCGCGGCGCTGCTGGCCCGCAGCTTTGCCGAGCTGTGCCGGCTGGGCGATGCCTTGGGCGGGCGCATCGAAACGCTGATGGGGCTGTCCGGGCTGGGTGATCTGGTGCTTTCCGCCACCAGCCTCAGTTCACGCAATTTCGCCTTCGGCGTGGCCCTCGGCGGCGGGACACCGCGCGATGCGTTGCTGGCCGCGGACCGCCCCCTGGCCGAAGGCGTAGCAACGGCGCCAGCCCTGCTGGCCCGCGCCCGGCGCCACGCCATCGAATTGCCGGTGGCCGAAGCGGTGGCGCAGATTCTCGACGGTTCGCTCGCGCTCGAAACTGCCGTGTCGCGGCTGATGATGCGCCCCCTGAAAACGGAATAGGAGAACGACATGCTTTTCGTCATCACCGCGATGGACAAACCCGGCGCCCTGGATCTGCGCCTGACCAATCGCGCGGCCCATTTCGAATACGTGAAGGCGACCGGCATGGTGCGGCTGGGCGGGCCGTATCTTGACGACAGCGGCGCCATGATCGGCAGCCTCATTATTCTGGATGCCGCCGACCTCGCCGCAGCCAAGGCATGGGCGCAGAACGATCCCTACGCTAAGGCCGGACTGTTCCAGTCCACCGCGATCACGCCGTGGAAAGCGACCGCCAATTTCTGCGGCGCGGCGCTGTGACGATGGGCTACTGGCTGTTCAAGAGCGAACCGGGCGCCTGGTCGTGGGATCAGCAGAAGGCGCGCGGCAAAAAGGGCGAGCCGTGGAACGGCGTGCGCAACCACCAAGCCGCCAACAACATGAAGGCGATGAAAAAGGGCGACCGTGGCTTCTTCTATCACTCGGTGATGGAGAAGCGCATCGTCGGCATCGTCGAGGTGATCGGTGAATACCGCCCCGACCCGACCGACGAGACGCACAAATTCGGCCTGGTCGAGGTCATGGCGGTTGGTGACGTCCCCAGGCCCGTGACGCTGGAGGAGATCAAGGCCAACCCGAAACTCGCGGGCATGGCGCTACTCAGACAGTCACGCCTGTCGGTGCAGCCGGTGACGGCGGCGGAGTGGAAAGAACTCTGCCGCATGGGCGGCGTGAACACCGTCTAAGGCCGCGGGGCCTCAATCGCTGTCGTCGTCATCGCCGCTATTGTCGCCCTTCACGCTCTGGCCGTTGACCTTGATGCTGACATTGCCGCTGCTCGACAGATGGCCGCGATAGGCCTTGAGCTTCACATTCGCCGAACCCAGCGCGCTGATGTGCGGATCGATGGCCATGCCGCCGAAATCGACGCTGCCCGAACCCATCACCGAGACGTGCATCGGATCGGCCGTGCCATTGGCGATCCTGACCGAACCGGAACCGGCAATCGAAACATGCAGCGGGCCGTTGATGCTATCGGCCGTCACATCGCCCGAGCCGGCAACACTGAGGCGCAGGCCGCCATCGACGCCGCCGAATTGCGCATCGCCCGCACCGGCGATATCGGCCTTGGCGCTCTTGCACCTGGCGATATGCGCCTTGCCCGAACCGGCGATCGAGAGCTTGAGCGGCCCGTCGATCTCCGCGGCGTCGATCTTGCCGGAACCGGCAAGCGCCAGCGTCGCCGCGCCCACCCGGCCGATCTTCGTGTTGCTGCTGACCGCAGCGAGGTGCAGCGGCCCCATCGTATCGCCGATGACGGCATCGCCGATCAGACCGCCAACCGAGAGCGCCATGCCTACCGGCACGATGAGCCTGACCTGCAGCGTCCTGGGATCGGCCTTGTTGTCGCCCGAGAAATTGAACCAGTCGCGCCAGTCCCACACCGAGCTGACATGCCGGCCCTCGACGCGCAGCGTGCCGCCATCGGCCGAAACGTCGAGACCGTCCACCCGGCTCTTCAGCCCCGCGATCTGGAGTGTCACCGGCCCGGACGGCTTCACCGCCACGCTCAGCTCGCCGATCACATCGTCCAGCTTCACGGCGTGCACCGCGAAGCTTCTCTGCGGGCTGGTGATCCAGCCGCCACTGTCGCTCACCAGCACCACTGGGGCATCGACCGGCGCGGCATTGGTGAGTCCCGGCAGGATCAGCAGCGCCGCGACCGCGGCTCCGGCCAGAAACTGTTTGCTTTGGCTGGCTTTCATCGTTCTGGCCTCCCGGCCTCAGCTATTCTTCACTGCCCACATATATGATGTTCACACTAGTTGGGCGAGAACGCAATCTCCGCAAGCCAGCCATTCGCGGACAGGATGGGAACAAACTAGATACGACGGCCTACGCCGTCAGCCGGTAGCCGCCGCTTTCGGTAATCAGGATCTGGGCGTGGGCGGGGTTCTTCTCGATCTTCTGACGCAGGCGGTAGATGTGGGTTTCCAGCGTATGGGTGGTGACGGCCGGATTGTAACCCCAGACCTCGTGCAGCAGGGTGTCGCGCGCCACCGTTTCTCCCGCGCGGTGGAGAAACTTGAGGATGTTAGTCTCCTTCTCGGTCAGGCGCACCCGCCTGCCTTCGCCGTCGACCAGCACCTTGGCACTCGGCCGGAAGGTATAGGGGCCGATGCGGTAGACCGCTTCCTCGCTCTGCTCGTGGCTGCGCAGGTGGGCATGGATGCGCGCCATCAGCACCGCGAAGCGAAACGGCTTGGTGACATAGTCGTTGGCGCCCGATTCCAGGCCCTCGATGGTATCGGCGTCGGAGTCCCGGCCGGTGAGCAGGATGATTGGCGCGGTAACGCCCATGTCTCGGAACTCGGCGCAGAGCTTGCGGCCGTCGCCGTCTGGCAGGCCCACATCTAGGATCATGAATTCATACAGCCCGTTGCTGGCCAGAGTCCGGGCTTCGGCGGCGGTTCCGGCCTCGACGGGGGTATATTCGCCCTCCGCCGCCAGCTGCTCGCCTAGGGAAGTTCTGAGCACGGCATCATCGTCGACCAGCAAGACCCGCTTCAAACTCGGCATGTCGTCTCCTTGAGGTGCTCTCCCGAAGCACGTCTTGGCGCCCGCGCGCGGAGAGTCTACCCGGATTCTGTGCGCCGGTGTATGTGGGGCGTATGACTTTGCCCTCCAAGACAAATTCCCGCGAGGCAACCCGGCGCCTGGTCCGCGTGGCCGAAGCCGCCGAAGCCTTCCGCCGCGGCCGGCCCGTGGCGATCGCGGGCGGAGACGCGGCGCTGGTGGCGCTGGCCGTGGAGACGGCGCAAGACGACGCCATCCGCGCGATGGCCGGGCAGGGTCACCTCCTGCTCACCCATGCCCGCGCCGCGACGTTGAAGATCCGGCTCTATACCGAAGGCTTGGTGGCCGTGCCGCTGAAGGGCAATGAGACAGCCGAACAGCTACGTGCCATCGCCGATCCCACCAACGATCTGGCCAGCCCGCTCAAGGGCCCCTTCACGGCGGAGCGCGGCAAGCTCACGCCCGCGCACCTGGCGGCGGTCAAGCTGGCCAAGCTGGCAGGGCTGTTGCCGGCCGCGCTGGTCTGGCCCAGTGCGCAGCCGGGGATGCTGGAAATCCCGGCGGCCGAAATTCTCTCGTATGAGGACGACAGCGTGGCCGCGCTCAAGCTGGTCGCCCGTGCCCGCGTGCCGCTGCAAGGCGCCGAGCATACCGAATTGGCGGCCTTCCGTCCGGGCGACGGCGGGCCGGAGCATTACGCCATCGTCATCAACGCACCACAGCCGCATCAACCGGTGCTGGCCCGGCTGCATTCGGAATGCTTCACGGGCGATCTGCTCGGCTCGCTCAAATGCGATTGCGGAGCGCAGCTGCGCGGTGCCATAGAAACCATCAGCCAATCCGGCGGCGGCGTGCTGCTCTATCTGGCGCAGGAGGGCAGGGGCATCGGCCTCATCAACAAGCTGCGCGCCTACCGGCTGCAGGACCAGGGCTTCGACACCATTGAGGCCAACGAACGCCTCGGCTTCGGTGCCGACGAGCGGCTCTACGGCGTGGCGGCACGGATGCTGGGCCTGCTCGGCTATGACAGCGTGCGCCTCTTGACCAACAACCCGGACAAGGTGGCAGCGCTGGAAGCGGCGGGGGTGAAGGTGATCGAGCGCGTGCCCCACGCCTTCCCCGACAACGAACACAACCGCGCCTACCTGCGCACCAAGGCCGAAAAGGCCGGGCACCTGCTCTGACCCGGCAAAAACTGCCGCCTCACAGCCGATCCGCCCCAAAACACCTTGGAATGGGGCCGAAACCCGGTTGGCAAGCGGCTTGCTACGCCTGACGGCATGGCAGTGGCGGACTTCGCGCAAGGCATCAAGATGTCGTTCCTCGCGACGATGAGCGAGCGCGCGGCCGCGGCCAAGGCGCAGCACAGCGCGCCGGCCGCCGCCATAGCTCAAACGGCCGCTACAGCGCAGTCCACCAAGGCCGCCGATCCCGGCTTCTTTTCGGACCTGCTCGACATCATCAATCCGCTGCAGCACATTCCGGTCGTCTCGACACTCTACCGCGCCGTCACCGGCGACAAGATCCAGCCGCTGGAGCAACTGGCCGGCGATACGCTCTATGGCGGGGTGCTGGGCCTTGCCGCCTCGGCGGCCAATCTCGCCTTCAAGGAGATCACGGGCAAGGACGTGGGCGATACGGTACTGGCCTTCGCGGAAAACCTCGGCGGCAGCGATACGCCGGCCGCCGTAGCCAGCACCGCCGCACCAGCCGCGACGGCCGCCGCCTCCGGCCCGCCGCAGCCGTTGATCGGCGCCAAGCTGGCCGCGGACATCGCGCAATCGGTACCGGCGCCCGCTGCACCGGCGCCTGCGCCGGCGAATATCACCCCGGCGCAGGCCACCAGCCTGTCGCCGCTGCTGACCAATGCGGACGCCTTCATGGCCGCGCTCAAGACCAAGAACGTGGACCCCGCGCTGGCCCTGCGCGCCCTCTCCGCCTATCAGAAGACCTTGGGACTGAAGCCGGCTCAGTGAGCAGTGCGCGCGCCGAACAGGGCGCTGCCCACGCGCACATAGGTCGCGCCAAAGCGGATCGCGGTTTCGAAATCCCCGCTCATGCCCATCGAGAGCTCCTTCAGGCTGTGCTCGCGCGCCAGCTTGGCCAATAGCGCGAAATGGGGCGCCGGATTCTCGTCGGCGGGCGGGATGCACATCAGGCCCACCACCGGCAGCTTCAGGTCGTCGCGGCAGAGCGCGATGAAGCCCGGCGCCTCGGTTGGCGCGACGCCGGCCTTCTGCGGCTCCTCGCCGGTGTTGACCTGGATGAAGAGCTTCGGGCGGCGGCCGGTCTTTTCCATTTCTGCCGCCAGTGCCTGGGCGAGCTTGGGCCGGTCGAGCGCGTGGATAACGTCAAACAGCTCCAATGCCTCGCGCGTCTTGTTGGACTGCAAAGGGCCGATCAGATGCAGTTCGACGTCGGGATAATCGGCTTTCAGCGCCGGCCATTTGGCTTTGGCTTCCTGCACCCGGTTCTCGCCGAAGACGCGCTGACCGGCTTCGAGCAGCGGGCGGATTTTCTCCGGACCGTGGGTCTTGCTGACGGCGATCAGCGTGACGGGCGCAGCAGGCGCCACCGCACTCTTCCGCGCCTGCGCAATCCGCGTCAGGATGTGGGCGAGCGCCGCGGCGGGCGTGGCAGGAATTTGTTCGTGTACGGAGGACATCGTTGGCCGATCGCTTGAGCCGCGCGAAACTAGCAAGGGCGGCGGCCGCGCTCAATGCACGCGCGGCGCCTGGCGGCCCGCTGCCGCCGCTGGCGTTGCTGACCGATGACGAGCGGTCGGCCGATCCGCTGGCGGCGGCCCGCGCGCTGCCCAAGGGCAGCCTCGTCATCTTGCGCGCGCGCGATGCAGCCAGACGTGCGGCGCTGGCGCAGGCGCTGCTGCGGGTGGCGTACGCGCGCGATCTGGTTCTTCTGATCGCGGACGATCCGACACTTGCCACGAACCTCGGCGCGCATGGCCTGCACCTGCCCGAGGCCCGCGCCCACGAGGCGGTGCACTGGCGCGCCAGCCATCCGCACTGGCTGATCACCGCCGCGGCGCATTCGCTGCGCGCCATCCAGCGTGCGCGCCATGCCGATGCGGTGCTGCTCTCGCCGGTGTTCGCCAGCCAAAGCCATCAGGATGCCCCGGGCATGGGCGCAGTGCGGTTTCGCATCCTGGCGCGGCAGGCCCGCAAGCCGGTTTATGCCTTGGGCGGGGTCGATGCGCACACCGTGCTGCAACTGACGGGCGCACCCGCCACCGGGATTGCCGCCATCGGCGCGCTTTCGGCCTGAGGCGCCGGCGAGGCTTGCGCCGGGACCGGAAAAGACCAATCCTGCGCCGCGATTGCGTGTCATTCAAAAAGACAGGACGCCATGACCGGCAACGTCACACCCGAAAAGATCATGGACATCGCGATGGGCTTCGGCGGCGCCAAGGCGCTGCTGTCGGCCGTGGAGTTCGGCCTGTTCACCGAACTGGCCAAGGGCCCGCGCGACGTGGAGGGGATCATGGCCGCGCTCGACCTGCATCCGCGCGCCGTGCGCGATTTTCTGGATCTGCTGGTGGCGCTGGGCCTGCTGGAGCGCGAGGACGGGCTCTACCGCAACACCGAGGCCACCGGGCTGTTCCTCGACCGTACCAAGCCGTCCTATGTCGGCGGCCTTTTGGAGATGGCCAATGCCCGGCTTTATCCGCACTGGGGCAAACTCAGCACGGCGCTGAAAACCGGCGAGCCGCAGAACGAGGTCGAGCACGGCGGCAAGACCTTCGACAGCCTTTATGCCGACCCGGCGCGGCTCAAACAGTTCCTCGCCGCCATGACCGGCGCCAGCATGGGCGCGGCGCGCGCCATCGCCGAGATGTTCCCGTGGGATCGCTATCAGACCGTGATCGACATCGGCACGGCGCAGGGCTGCCTGCCGGTGCAGGTCGCGCTGCGCCATCCGCACATCAGCGGCGGCGGCTTCGACCTGCCGGCGGTGCGCCCGGTGTTCGAGGAGTATGTGGAGTCATTCAGCCTTTCGCAGCGCCTGCATTTCCGCGCCGGCAATTTCTTCAAGGAGGTGCTACCTTCGGCCGATGTGCTGGTGATGGGCCACATCCTGCACGACTGGAATCTTGACGAGAAGCGCATGCTGCTGAAAAAAGCTCATGACGCGCTGCCCAAGGGCGGCGCCTTGATCGTCTATGAAAGCCTGATCGACGACGAGCGGCGCACCAGCGTCCGCGGCCTGCTGATGAGCCTCAACATGCTGATCGAGACGCCCGGCGGTTTCGATTTCACCGGCGCCGAATGCCGCGGCTGGATGGCCGAAACCGGCTTCCGCGAAAGCTATGTCAAGCCGCTCACCGAAAAGGATGCGATGGTCGTCGGCATCAAGTAGGCGCGCTCAGACGTGGAAGCGCAGGTAAAGAAATCCCGCCTCCATGTTCGCGCGCGGCAGACCGTTGTAGAACACGCCGCTGTCGCGCGTGAAGCGCAGGTGCTGCCAGCCCGCCGTCAATTGCAGGTTGGAGTTGATGCGGTAACCGACGCTCGCCTCGTAGCCGGTGGTGTCGAGCTTGGGCAGCGCAGCTTCGGCATCGGCGGTGCCCGTGGAATATTCGAGGCCGAACAGCCATGAGCCCGCCGTCAGCTTGGTGCTGGCGTGAACCACATGGGTCGTGCCGTGCGCGAACGCATCGCTGGGATCGAGCGTATAGCCGTTCGATTGATGCCAGGCCCCGCCCAGCGCCAGCGTGGCCTCGCCCAGGTCGTAATCGAGTTCGCCGCCCAGCGCCCAGTCGAACAGATCGTCGTGGCCCGGTGTGCGCGCCGCGTTGTGCCCCGCCGACAGCCCGGCATAGAGGCCGAGCGATGTGCGCCCGAAGAAGCCGGTGTAGTTGATCGCGGCATCGACGAGATTGTCCTGCCGGTCGGCGATATGCGGGCCGGCGGAAATGAAGGGCAACCCATCCTTCACCATATGCGGCGTGTAGGAAACGCCGAGCTGCACGCCCAGCAGCCGCGGTGTGTAATAGGAAAGCTTGGCGTCGTTCTTGGTGGCGAAGACGCCGCTGCGCACTGCGAAGACATTCGTGAAGGCCTCACCGGTGGTGGGATCGCGATAAAAGGTGATGTTGGCATCGTCGATGGCGATGGCGTCGGCCACCAGCGGCCCGGTCATCGCCATCTTGTAGGCCGCGCCATCCTGCTGGCCGAACTCGACGCGGCCATAGGGCGTGGCTACGAACAGATAGGACTTCTGGAAGACGTCGTTGCCGTAATTGTCGCCCGAGAGCTGGTCATGATAGGCGTTGATGACGCCCATCGCGCCCACGCGCCAGCCGTTCGCCAGCAGCCGCGAAACCTCCGGGTCAAGAAACAGCGAAGCCGTGCCGCCAGTGCGGCCCGCGCCGGCATCCTCATTGGCGCGGTAGCCGGTAAGATTGGCGGTACCGCCCAGGCTCGCCGCCCAGCCGCCTAGCTCGACGCTGGCGGGCTTCAGATCCCAATCCGCAAGCCCGCTTGCCCCGGCGGGACCAGCCGCCAGCAGCAGCGCAGCCGTGCCGAGCCAGATGCCTGTGCGAAGGTTCATGAGCGGGCTTTCAGAGAATCACGGATCTCGCGCAGCAGCAAAACGTCCTCCGGCGGCGGCGGCGCCGCCGCTGGCGCGGCCGGCTTGGGTACCATCAGCTTGTTGATCTGGCGCACCACCAGGAAGAGCGCGAAGGCCACAATTAGGAAATTGATCACCGCGTTGATGAAGACGCCGTAGTTCAGCGTGACATCGCCGGCCTTTTCGGCCGCCGCCAGCGTGGCGACCGCGTGATCGCCTTTCAGCACCACGAAGAAATTGGAAAAGTCGATACCGCCGACTACGAGGCCCAGCACCGGGTTGATGATGTCCTTGACCAGCGAATTGACGATGCCGGTGAAGGACGCGCCCACGATCACGCCGATGGCAAGATCGACCACGCTGCCGCGCATGGCGAATTTCTTGAATTCCTCGAACATGAAAGCCCCTGGATTCGTACCTTGGAAGGCTAATCCGGAGGCCCGGCCTCAACAAGGCGCCGCGCCCCGAACAGGGTGACAAAGGCCCAGCCTGCCAGATTGCCTGCACCGACCCCCAGGGTATTGGCCACTTCGTCCCAGACACTCACGTCGCGGCCGACAGTGCCCTGGACGATCTCCAGCGCCCCGCCCAGCACCACCAGGCCGACAGCCGGCCAGAACAACCGGCGCCAGGACACGGCCCGGCTCGCCCACAGGGCCACGAAAGCGATTCCGGCCAGCCCGAAATAGGCGGTGAAATGCAGCGCCTTGTCCCAGATATGGAAGACACTGCCGCCGCCAGGTGACAACTCGCCCCAGGCCACCACGGCGACGGCCGGCCAGAATAGCCAGACGGCATATAACTGACTGAATTTCATGATTTTTTCTCGTGTCACGGGTGCCTGCAAGCCGTCCTGACCACCAGCTTGGCGCACTATGATCGAGATTATGGCAACTACAAGGGCGCGGACCTTGGCACACCATGCCGATTTGCCGCGCGCACTCTTGCAAACAGGCCGCCTTCCCGTATAAGACGCCCCCTCTTTCCGAGCCGCCCGGCGCAAAGGGCATGCCGTGGCCGCTCCGAACCCCACCGGATCTTCGGGTCCAAGGAGATGGAAAATGCCCAAGCTGAAGACCAAGTCAGGCGCCAAGAAGCGCTTCAAATTCACTGCCAGCGGCAAGCTCAAGACCGGACAGGCCTACAAGCGCCACCGCCTCATCAGCAAATCCAAGCGCACGCGCAAGGAACTGAAGGAAACCCTGTCCGAATCCGAAACCCGGCGCGTGAAGCGCTGGATGCCTTACGCGTAAGGAGCCCGGATCATGTCGAAAGCCCCTCGCTCCGTTGCCAGCCACCTGCGCCGCAAGCGCGTCTTCAAGCAGGTCAAAGGCTTCTACGGCCGCCGCAAGAACACCATCACCTCGGCCAACGCCGCCGCCGATCGCGCGCTGCAGTTCAATTACATCGGCCGCAAGCTGAAGAAGCGGAACTTCCGCGCCCTCTGGATCCAGCGCATCAATGCCGCTTGCCGCGAACATGGCCTGACCTATAGCCGATTTATCGCCGGGCTCGCCAAGGCGGGCATCGAGATCGACCGCAAGGTTCTCTCCGATCTGGCCACCCGCGAGCCCGAGGCTTTCAAGGCTCTGGTGGATCAGGCGAACGCGTAAGGCGGCGGGCGCCTCCACCATATTCCCTTTCTCGCCATCGCCGGGCGTCAATACGCAGCCGCTATTGACCCCGGCCGTGACGGACAAAAGTTGTGGTGGATACCATGCCCGACGTTCAAGCTCTCGAAACTTCCGTTCTGAACGCAATCGCCGGCGCCTCCGACGAGGCAGCGCTTGAGGCCGTGCGCGTCTCCGCGCTGGGCAAGAAAGGCGCGATCAGCGAGCTGCTGAAGTCGCTCGGCGGCATGAGCCCGGAGGAACGCAAGGCCAACGGCCCGCTGTTCAATGGCCTGCGCGACCGCGTGGCCGCGGCGCTTGCCGCGCGCAAGACGGCGCTGGGCGAAGAGGCGCTGAACGCCCGCCTTGCCTTCGAGAAGATCGACGTCACCTTGCCGGCGCGGCCGGAAGCCACGGGCAGCATCCATCCCGTTTCCCAGGTACTGGATGAAGTGATCGCGATCTTCGCCGATCTCGGCTTTGCCGTGGCCGAAGGGCCGGATGTCGAATTCGACGATTACAATTTCACCAAGCTCAACATCCCGCCGGACCATCCCGCACGGCAGATGCACGACACCTTCTACCTGAAGGAACAGGCGGACGGCTCGCGCCACGTCCTGCGCACGCACACCAGCCCGGTGCAGGTGCGCACCATGCTGAAGCAGAAGCCGCCCATCCGCATCATCGCGCCGGGGCGGACCTATCGCGTCGATTCCGATGCCACGCATTCGCCGATGTTCCACCAGTTCGAGGGCCTCGTGATTGACGAGGTGACCAACCTCGGTCATCTCAAATGGACGATGGAGGAATTCTGCAAGGCCTTCTTCGAAGTGGATGAAGTGGAGCTGCGCGCGCGCCCCAGCTTCTTCCCTTTCACCGAGCCCAGCGTGGAATGGGACATGCGCTGCGACCGCTCGGGCGGGCAGATCAGGTTCGGCACCGGCAATGACTGGCTGGAGCTGGCCGGCTCGGGCATGGTGCATCCGCGCGTGCTGGAGATGTGCGGCATCGATCCCAGCAGATACCAGGGTTATGCCTTCGGCGCAGGCATCGATCGCCTCGCCATGCTGAAATACGGCGCACCGGACCTTCGGCCCTTCTTCGAATCCGATCTGAAGTGGCTCAGGCATTTCGGCTTCACGGCACTTGACCTGCCGACGCTCGCCGGAGGGCTCAGCCGATGAAATTCACGCTCTCCTGGCTCAAGGATCATCTCGATACCGAAGCCGACGCCGCCACCATCGCCGACAAGCTCACCGCCATCGGCCTTGAGGTCGAAAGCGTGGAGGACGTGGGCGCGCGCATCGCGGACTTCACCGTGGCTCACGTCGTCTCGGCGGAGAAGCATCCCAATGCCGACAAGCTGAAGCTCTGCATGGTCGATACCGGTGCGGATATCGTGCAGGTGATCTGCGGTGCGCCCAACGCCCGCACCGGCATCAAGGTCGTGTTCGCCAAGCCGGGCGTGACCATTCCCGCAAGCGGCGACGTGCTCAAGGTGGGCGCCATCCGCGGCATCGAATCGCGCGGCATGATGTGTTCGGAGCGCGAGCTGCTGCTTTCGGACGAACACGACGGCATCATCGAGCTGCCCGCCGATGCGGAAGTGGGCACGCCCGCTGCCACGGCGCTGGGGCTTGACGACCCTGTGATCGACATCGCGCTCACGCCCAACCGCGGCGATTGCGCCAGCGTGCATGGCATTGCGCGCGATCTGGCCGCAGCCGGCCTCGGCCGCCTCAAAAGCGGCGCGGTGCACAAGGTGCCGGGCAAGTTCAAGAGCCCCATCGCCGTCACGCTGCAATTCGCGCCGGATACGAAGGCGGCGTGCCCGCTGTTCGTGGGCCGATATATCCGCGGCGTGAAGAACGGGCCTTCACCGAAATGGCTGCAGGACCGCCTGCGCGCCGTGGGCCTGCGCCCCATCTCCGCGCTGGTGGATGTGACCAACCTGCTTTCGCTCGATCGCGGCCGGCCGCTGCATGTGTTCGATGCGGACAAGCTGGTGGGCAACGTTCACGCGCGGCTGGCCGAGGACGGCGAAGAACTGCTGGCTCTGGACGGCAAGACCTACGCGCTTGATTCCGCCATGTGCGTGATCGCCGACAGCAATACCGCGCGCGGCATTGCCGGCGTGATGGGCGGCGAGGAAACCGGCTGCACGGAAACCACCGTCAACGTCTTCGTCGAATCCGCCTTCTTCGATCCGGTCAGCGTGGCCGCCACGGGTCGCAAGCTAGGGATTCTTTCGGATGCGCGCTACCGCTTCGAGCGTGGCGTCGATCCCGAGTTCGTCATTCCGGGCATGGAACTGGCAACCAGGCTCATTCTGGAATTCTGCGGCGGCGAGCCTTCGGAAATCGTGGTCGCAGGCAGCGTGCCGCAATGGCAACGCGAGATCGCCTTCAGGCCGGACGCGGTGAAACGGCTTGCGGGCCTCGATCTGCCCCTGCAGGAGATCACGCGCATCCTCACCAATCTCGGCTTCACGGTGGAACCGGGCACGCCGCTCAAAGTCATGCCGCCATCGTGGCGCAGCGATATCGACGGCGCCGCCGATCTGGTGGAGGAAGTGGTGCGCATCCACGGCCTCGAGCATGTGCCGTCGGTGCCGATGGCGCGGCCCCATGCCATTGCCCGGCCGGTGCTGACTGCCGCGCAGAAACGCCTGCGTTCGGTGCGCCGGCTGCTGGCATCGCGCGGCTTCAACGAATGCGTGAGCTATTCCTTCATTCCGCGTGTCCATGCGGCGCTGTTCGGCGGCGGAGACGAAGCACGCCAGCTCGAAAATCCCATCGCGGCGGACCTCGATGCCATGCGGCCGAGCGTGCTGCCATCGCTGCTCGCGGCCGCGGCGCGCAATCAGGCGCGCGGCATTTCCGATTTGGTGCTGTTCGAGATCGGCGCGGCCTTCGACAGCGGCCTGCCGGGCGAGCAGAAAACAGTGGCCGCCGGAATTCGCATCGGCGCGGGCGCACGCGACTGGAGCAAATCCGTCCATCCGGCCGACGCGTTCGATGCCAAGGCAGACCTGCTTTCCGCCATCGAATCGGCGATGGGTAGCGCCATGACGGCTCCTGTCCGCGCGGGCGCGGCACAATGGTATCACCCCGGCCGCGCCGGCACGCTGGCATTGGGGCCAAAGGTGATCGGCCAATTCGGCGAACTGCATCCCAGGGTGATCGCTGCGTTCGACCTCAAGGGCCCGGTCGCTGGCTTCGAAATTTTTCTCGACGCCATCCCCGAACCCAAGGCGAAGAGCAAGGCGCGCGCGCTGTTTGCACCATCCGCCTTCCAGCCCGTGGAGCGCGATTTTGCCTTCGTGGTGGATGCCAGAATCAGTGCCGAGGATGTGCTCAAGCCCGCGCGCATGGTGGACCGCGCCCTGATCGAAAGCGTGGCCGTGTTCGACGTCTATGAGGGCAAGGGCGTGCCGGAGGGCAAGAAGTCGCTCGCCATCACCGTGCGCCTGCAGCCGAAGGACAAGACGCTGACCGACGCGGAGATCGAGGCGGTGGCGCAAAAGATCGTCACCGCCGTCACCAAGGCCACCGGCGGCACATTGCGGACCTGATGACCATGACAGGGCGCGACTTCGACAAACGCAGCGCGCTTTTCTTCATCGTTTCCTTCGGCGCGGTCAGCTTCTTTGCCGACATGGCCTATGAAGGCATGCGCAGTGTCACTGGCCCCTTTCTCGCCGCGTTGGGCGCCAGCGGTGCCGCGGTCGGCCTGATCGCGGGGACCGGCGAGTTGGCCGGTTATCTGCTGCGCCTTCTTTCCGGCCGGGCGGCGGAGAAGAGCCATCTCTACTGGCCGATCACGCTTCTGGGTTATCTGATCCAGATGGCGGCGGTGCCGCTCTTGGCGCTGGCGGGCAACTGGTGGCTCGCGGCCGGGCTGATCGTGATGGAGCGCACCGGCAAGGCCGTGCGCAGCCCCGCCGCCAGCACCATGAAATCGCGCGCCGGCGCGCAGATCGGCCAGGGCTGGGCCTTCGGCCTGCACGAGGCGATGGACCAGACCGGCGCCATGACCGGCCCTTTGATCGCGGCGCTGGTGCTCTGGCT
Organism: Alphaproteobacteria bacterium; assembly: GCA_018971835.1. Taxonomy (GTDB): domain Bacteria; phylum Pseudomonadota; class Alphaproteobacteria; order Micropepsales; family Micropepsaceae; genus Rhizomicrobium. Next base: position 8,613 of record JAGWZW010000028.1, on the reverse strand, counting down.
GCATCGCGATTACCGCATGGCGTTCGCCTGGCTCGCCGTGCCGGCGGCATTGACGCTCGTTTCGGTGACCGCGCTACGCCTCGGCTTTCCCTATGCCGGGAACGTCGCGCGCGAAACCAACCTCCGCCCTCATGCCGATCTCACCCATGCCTTCTGGCTTTATGCGGTCAGCGCGGGCCTCGTCGCCTTCGGCTTCGCGGACTATTCGCTCATCGCCTATCACTTCGCCAAGGCCGCGGTGATGGGCCCGAGCTGGGTTCCCATCCTCTACGCCTTTGCGATGGGCATGGCGGGGCTGGGCTCGCTGTTGTTCGGGCGCTGGTTCGACCGGCGCGGCCTGATCGTGCTGGTCCCCGGCACGCTGATCGGGGCGGCGGTGGCGCCACTGGCCTTCCTCGGCGGGTTCGATGATGCCGCGGCCGGCACGATCCTGTGGGGGCTGGCGCTGGGTATCCACGAGGCGGTGATGTCCGCGGCGGTGGCGGAGCTGGTTCCTGAACATGCCCGCGCTCGCGCCTATGGCATTTTCACCGCCCTGTTCGGCCTGTGCTGGTTTGCGGGCAGCGCGCTGGCCGGCGCGCTTTACGACGTTTCGCTGCCGCTGCTGGTGGCGGTTTCGGTTGGCTTCCAGCTTCTCGGCCTGATCCCGCTGCTGGCCGCGCTGCGGGCCATTGCGGCCCCGCGCTGCTGAACTGGACGGAACCCCGGCACCCGTCTATATCGCGCGCACGGCCTCAAGCAGCGAAGCGATAGGCCATGACAGCCTCAAGTAGCGTAGCGATAGGCTAGACAGAGACAAATGACTGACCTCGCCCACATCCGTAACTTTTCCATCGTCGCCCATATCGACCACGGCAAGTCTACACTGGCCGACCGGCTGATTCAGGTGACGGGCGGGCTTTCAGCGCGCGAGATGAAGGCGCAGGTGCTCGACTCGATGGACATCGAGCGCGAGCGCGGCATCACCATCAAGGCGCAGACCGTGCGCCTGGAATACAAGGCGAAGGACGGCCAGACCTACATCCTCAACCTGATGGACACGCCCGGCCATGTGGACTTCGCCTACGAAGTTTCCCGTTGCCTGGCCGCCTGCGAGGGCGCGCTGCTGGTGGTGGATGCCAGCCAGGGCGTGGAGGCGCAGACCCTGGCCAATGTCTATCAGGCGATCGATGCCAATCTCGACATTGTGCCGGTGCTCAACAAGATCGACCTGCCGGCCGCCGAACCGGCGCGCGTGCGCCAGCAGATCGAGGACGTGATCGGCATCGACGCCTCCGAGGCGGTGGAGATTTCCGCCAAGACCGGGCTCAACATCGAAGGCGTGCTCGAAGCCATCGTCACCAAGCTGCCGCCGCCCAAGGGCAAGCGCAATGCGCCACTCAAGGCGCTGCTGGTCGATAGCTGGTACGATTCCTATCTCGGCGTCGTTGTGCTGGTGCGCATCATCGACGGCGAGCTGAAGAAAGGTCAGCGCATCCGCATGATGGCGGCCGATGCCGTCTATCAGATCGAGCAGGTGGGCGTGTTCACGCCCAAGAAGGTGGCGGTGGAATCGCTCGGCCCCGGCGAGGTGGGCTTCATCACCGCCGCCATCAAACAGGTGGCCGATACGCAAGTCGGCGACACCATCACCGACGAGAAGAAGGGCGTCACCGAGCCGCTGGCCGGCTTCAAGCCGGCGCAGCAGGTGGTGTTCTGCGGGCTCTTCCCCGTCGATGCCGGGCAGTTCGACGATCTGCGCGACGCGCTCTCCAAGCTGCACCTCAACGATGCCAGCTTCACCTACGAGACCGAATCCTCCGCCGCGCTGGGCTTCGGCTTCCGCTGCGGCTTCCTGGGCCTGCTACATCTTGAAATCGTGCGCGAGCGGCTGGAGCGCGAGTTCAATCTCGACCTCATCACCACCGCGCCTTCCGTCATCTATCGCATTCACCTGACCGACGGCACGATGCTGGAGCTGCACAACCCGGCCGACATGCCCGAGGTGATGCGAATCGCTTTCATCGAGGAACCGTGGATCAAGGCCACCATCATGGTGCCGGACGAGCATCTGGGCGCGGTCTTGAAGCTGTGCGAGGACCGGCGCGGGCGGCAGGTGGAGCTGACCTATGCCGGCAGCCGCGCAATGGTCGTCTATATGCTGCCGCTCAACGAAGTGGTGTTCGATTTCTATGACCGGCTGAAATCGGTCAGCCGCGGCTATGCCAGCTTCGATTATCATGTCGAAGGCTATGAGGAAGGCGACCTCGTCAAGATGGCGATCCTCGTCAACGGCGAGCCGGTGGATGCGCTCTCCATCATCGTCAATCGCCAACGCGCCGAGGGCCGCGGCCGGGCGATGTGCGAGAAGCTGAAGGAGCTGATCCCGCGCCACCTCTTCCAGATTCCGATCCAGGCGGCCATCGGCGGCAAGATCATCGCCCGCGAAACCATCAGCGCGCTGCGCAAGGACGTGACGGCGAAATGCTATGGCGGCGACATCAGCCGCAAGCGCAAGCTCCTCGACAAGCAGAAAGAGGGCAAGAAGAAGATGCGCCAGTTCGGCAAGGTGGAGATTCCGCAGGAAGCCTTCATCGCCGCGCTGAAGATGGATGCGGATTAGATTTCTGCTCTGAATTCGTCACGCCGGCCGCGGCTGGCTGAAGAAGCGCGCGTGACGCCGCTTCCGGCCAAACATGGTTAAAGACACGCGGCGTTGTGTGGCATGACTCCGTGCCAAATTCGGATATCATGACAAAAAATTCGGATATGGAGCGGGTGATGTCCGACGACGAAGATGCGGCCGGCGCGGGGGTGCGCGGGCTGGGCGCCATGCGGCTGGTGATCGGGCTGACCCAGGGCCTCCTGCTCTATCTTCTTTATCATGCGGGCGATTCGCACCAATGGCCTTCTGGCCAGCCGATGGTGTTTGCGGCGCTGGCACTGGTCCTGACCTTCGTGCCGCTGATCGTGATCGAGGGTGCCGGCAACCTGCGCGCCGCCACGCTGTGGTTCTGGACCTTCGGCGCCGCCGTGCTGCTGGCCGGGCTCGGCGCCTATGACCGCTGGCGGCTGTGGCTGCCCGATCTGCCGGCGCCCGCGCATGGTGGCGGCCTCACCCCGGGTGATCTGCCCTCGGCAGGGCTTTTCTTTTCGGTGGCGGCGATCCTCTTCATCTCGCACACGCTGATCCAGGCCGGCGACAGCGACGGCAAGCCGATCGCGCGCTATCGGACCTATTTCGACACCGGCTGGAAGCTCGGCGTGCAGCTGGCGCTGGCGGGCCTGTTTGTCGGCGTGTTCTGGGGCGTGCTGGAGCTGGGCGCATCGCTGTTCGAACTCATCAAACTGCATGGACCGCGCGAGCTGATCGGGAAGCCTTGGTTCGCCATTCCGGCCAGCGCGCTGGCCGCGGCGGCGGCGCTGCACCTGACCGACGTGCGCGCCAAGCTGGTGGCTGGCATCCGCATGGTGGCGCTGGCGCTGCTGTCGTGGCTGTTGCCGCTGGCGACGCTGGTGATCGTCGGCTTCCTCGTCAGCATTCTGTTCACCGGCTTTGCGCCGCTGTGGGAGACGCGCTCGGCGACGGCGCTGCTGCTGTCGGCTGCGGCAGTGCTGGTGATCCTCATCAATACGGCCTGGCAGAACGGCGAAGGCGAGCCGATGCCGCCCTTCCTGCTGCGCCTGGGCGGCAGCATCGCGGCAGTGGCACTGGCGCCGCTGGTGGCGATCGCCGCCTATGCGCTGGCGCTGCGCATCGGCCAACATGGCTGGAGCGAGGAGCGCATCGTGGCGGCGGCCGCCATCCTCATCGCCGCGTGTTACGCGTTCGGCTATGCGGCGGCGGCGCTGTCCGGCTCGGTGCTGCGTGCGCATTGGTTGCGCGGCATCGCGCCGGTGAACGTGGCGACAGCCTTCGTCACCATCCTCGTGCTGATCGCGCTCAATTCGCCGATCGCCGATCCGATGCGCATCGCGGTTTCAAGCCAAGTGGCGCGGCTTGAGAGCGGCAAGGTGGCGGCGGACAAGTTCGATTACGCTTATCTGCGCTGGAATGGCGGACGCTTCGGCCACGAGGCGCTTGTGCAGATGGCTGCCAAGACCGGCGCGGTTGCAGCTAAGGCCAAGGACGCGCTGGCCTCCACGACGCGCATCACCGGCGTACGGCTCGGCGTGGCCGAAATTGCCACCGGCGAACGTCTCGGCGTGGCCGAGATCGCCGCGCAGATCACGCTCTATCCCAAGAGCCAGCTCCTGCCGCCCAGCCTGCTGCATCAAGACTGGCGCGCCGAGCGGCAGGCCTATACACCGCCCTGCCTCGGTTATGGTCGCGTGCATTGCGACGCCTTCGTGGTGGACATGAACGGCGACGGTCGCAACGAATATCTCTTCGTCTGGGGCAGCGATGCCAACTGGATGGGCGCCTTCCTGGGCGAGGACGGCCAGGGCCATTGGTCGGTGGTGGGCACGCCCAGCTGGCCGCATTGCAAGGCGGCACTCGATGGCCTGCGCGCCGGGCAATACGCCGTGGTGGCGCCCGATCCGCTGAAGTGGCGCGCCCTCGAAGCCGGCAACAGCCGCTTTTCCGTCGATCCGGTTCAGGCGCGGCAATCCTGCCCGTAAGCGCCGCATTGGAGCGGCGGGCGCTTTGCTTTAAGGAAGGCGCGCGTCTTCACGGATAGGGACATGCCGCGCGTCGCCCTCATCGATTACGGCTCGGGGAATTTGCGCTCCGCCGAGAAGGCCTTGGCGCGCGCCGCGCGCGAGGGCGCCACGGGGCACGAGATCGCGGTCACCGCCGATCCGGCCGTGGTCGCCGAGGCCGAGCGCATCGTGCTGCCGGGCGTGGGTGCCTTTGCCGATTGCATGAGGGGCCTTTGCGCCATCCCCGGCATGCGCGCGGCGCTGGACGAGGCGGTGCTGTCGCGCGGCGCGCCGTTCCTTGGCATCTGTGTGGGTATGCAGTTGCTGGCCACCGTCGGCCGCGAGTTCGGCGAGACGGCGGGTCTGGGCTGGATCGACGGCGAGGTGGTGAAGCTCTCGCCTGACGATCCCGCGCTCAAGATACCGCATATGGGCTGGAATGAGCTGACCATCCTTCGCCCACACCCGCTGTTCGCCGATATCGCCAGCGGCGCGCAGGCCTATTTCGTGCACTCCTATGAGTTCCGTACCGAGGACCGGGAGGCCGTGCTGGCCGTCACCGATTACGGCGGGCCGGTAACAGCGGCGGTCGGCCGCGGCAATATCGCCGGCACGCAATTCCATCCCGAGAAGAGCCAGGCCGTCGGCTTGCGCTTTCTGCAGAACTTTTTGAATTGGCGGCCATGATTCTTTTTCCCGCGATCGATTTGAAAGACGGCGCCTGCGTGCGGCTGAAGCGCGGCGAGATGGACGAGGCCACCATCTTCAACACTGATCCGGCCGCGCAGGCCCGCGCCTTTGTCGAGGCGGGGTTTGAATGGCTGCACTGCGTGGACCTCAACGGCGCCTTCGCGGGCCGTTCGGCCAACGCGCCGGCTATCCGCGCCATCCGCGCCGCCATCGAGCTGCCGATCCAGCTCGGCGGCGGCATTCGGGACAGGGCCGGGATCGAGGGCTGGCTGGAAGCCGGCATCACCCGCGTGATTCTGGGCACGGCGGCGCTGCGCAATCCGGCGCTGGTGAAAGAGGCGGCGCGCGCCCATCCGGGTCGCATCGCGGTAGGCATCGACGCCAAGGCGGGCAAGGTGGCGGTGGAGGGCTGGGCCGAAACTTCCGAGCTGGAGGCGGTGGAGCTGGCCCGCCGGTTCGAAGACGCAGGCGTCGCCGCCATCATCTTCACCGACATCGCGCGCGACGGCATGCTTCAGGGCGTGAATGTGGGGGCGACGGCAGCGCTGGCGAACAGCGTTCGGATTCCGGTGATCGCCTCGGGCGGCGTGGCCGGGATCGGAGACATCGAGGCGCTGCTGGCGGCAAACGAGCCCAACATCGCGGGCGTCGTCATCGGCCGGGCGCTCTATGACGGACGGATCGATCCTGCCGCGGCACTAGCAAGAGTCAAAGTGCGTTAACCTTCTGATAAATCAGAGTTAATATGATTTATCCACAGGTTCTTACGGCGCCTTGTTGAGACGGCGGATAAGATCGTCGAGCTGCTCCAAGTTCGAATAGGCGATGCGCAGCTCGCCACCCTTCTCACCTTTGTCCAGAATCTCAACTTTCAGGCCCAACATATTACCAAGACTGGATTCCAGGGCCCGGGTATCCGCATCTTTTTCATGGATTTTGTGCGCTTTTTGAATCTTGGCCGGTGAACGTTGTTCGGCCTCTCGAACATTAAGGCCGGCGTCAATGATCGCTTTTGCCCGGGCCACCGCCGCCGCATCCGGCAGGCCGATCAGGGTGCGGGCGTGGCCGGCGGTCAGCCGCCCATCGCGGATCATGGCACGCACAGCGTCCGGCAGCTTGAGCAGGCGAATGGTGTTGGCGATATGGCTGCGACTCTTGCCAACCTCCTGCGCCAGCTTCTCCTGGGTATAGGCGAAGCGGTTCATCAGCTCCTGATAGGCCGCGGCCTCTTCCACCGCGTTGAGATCCTGGCGCTGGACGTTCTCGATGATCGCCAGTTCGAGCGACTCGGAGTCGCTCATCTCGCGGACGACCACCGGCACATCGTGCAGCTTGGCTATCTGCGAGGCCCGCCAGCGCCGCTCGCCCGCCACGATCTCGTAGGCGTTGGCCTCGCCCACCACCGGCCGCACCAGGATGGGCAACAGCACGCCCTTTTCGCGGATCGAGTTGGCGAGGTCTTGAAGCTCCTCGGCGGCGAAGCTCTTGCGCGGCTGAAAGCGGTTGGGCCGCAGGAACGCCACCGGCACGGTGCGCACGCCCTTGGCCCCGGCCTCGGGCCCCTTAGCCGGCGCCACCGGCTCGTCCCCGATCAGGGCGGACAGCCCGCGGCCCAGCCCGCGGCGTTCTTCAGCCATCATGCCCGAAACCTCATGCTGCGATCCTTGCCCGTTCGCGTTTGATCATCTCGCCGGCCAGCTTGATATAGGCCTGGCTGCCGGGGCAGCGCAGGTCATAGACCAACGCCGGCAGCCCGTGGCTCGGCGCCTCGGAAATCCGCACATTGCGGGGAATCACCGTGTCATAGACCTTCTCGCCCAGATACGAGCGGACGTCGGCCGCCACCTGGTCGGAGAGTTTGTTGCGCTTGTCGAACATGGTCAGGATGATGCCCTGGATTTCGAGGTCGGCGTTGAGGTTGGCCCGGACCAGGTCAATGGTCTTGAGCAGCTGGCTGAGCCCTTCCAGCGCAAAGAACTCGCATTGCAGCGGCACCACCACAGCATCGGCGGCCACCATGGCATTGACGGTCAGCAGCGTCAGCGAAGGCGGGCAATCGATCAGCACGTAGGAAAAGCGGCCGGCCTCTTCATCCGCGAAGGCCTCCAGGGCCTCCTTGAGCACGTAATTGCGCCGCGGCTTGTCGATCAACTCCAGCTCGGCACCCGAAAGGTCGACCGTCGAGGGCAACAACGACAGACCCGGGATGCGTGTGGGCATCACGGCCTCGGCCACGGAGGCCTCGCCCATCAGCACGTCGTAGACCGTGACTTTGCGGTCAGGCCGGTGGATGCCGAGGCCGGTGGAGGCATTGCCCTGCGGATCGATATCCAGCACCAGCGTCGGCTGGCCGACGGCCGCCAGCGCCGTTCCCAGATTGATAGCCGTCGTGGTCTTGCCCACGCCGCCTTTCTGGTTGGCGACCACCAGCACCCGCGGCCGCCGCACCGGAACGGCCGGTGCTTCAACGCGATCGGGCGAAACCGACATGGCGTAGCTCCCGGATTTCGAGGATGACACCGGATGGGTCCGTGCGGCTCTCGGACCGCGCGAGCTTCATCCTCCAAGATTTATGGGCTTCGGTCAATTCAACCTCAACCGATTGTCCCTTGAGGAACAGGTTTACGGTCGCCGGACCCTGAAAAGGCTGTGCATAGGCCAGAAGTTTGGCAAGCGGGGCACAGGCGCGGGCCGTCACCACGTCGAAGGCCTCGGGCACCACCTCCTCCATGCGGACGTTACGGACCTCTACCGGAAGATCCATCCGCTCGGCCGCCGCTTCGAGAAAGCGGCACTTTTTCCCAATGGATTCGTAAAGAACGGTGCGGAAGCCAGTCCGTTCCCGCGCCATCGCTGCCAGCACTAGGCCGGGGAATCCGGCGCCACTGCCCAGATCGACTAGGCTGCGGGCCTCGACCGGGATCAGAGGAAAGAGTTGCGCCGAGTCCCAGACATGCCGCCGCCAGACATCCGCCAGCGACGCCGCCGAGACCAGGTTGTGGCGCGCGTTCCAATCCTCGAGCAACGAAACATACGCCTTCAGCCGCGCCAGCGTTTCACGTGAAACACCGGTGGCGGCGGCGAATTCGTTTGGCGTGAATGGCTCAGCCCGCACGACGGGCCGCCCGGTTGCGCACATGGGCCAGTACCAAGGTCAACGCCGCCGGGGTAACGCCGTCGATGCGCGCCGCCTGCCCGAGCGTGGCCGGCCGGATCGTGTCCAGCTTCTGCACCGCCTCGGTGGACAGCCCCTGTACTGCCCGGTACTCGAGATCGGATGGCAGGATCAGCGCCTCGTCC
>JAGWZW010000120.1 GCA_018971835.1 Alphaproteobacteria bacterium | reverse complement strand
AGCGCCATGATGCTGTTTCGAGCCGATTTTCCCCATGCCCGGCCCGGGTTGGTGGTGGCCGGCGGGGTGGCGGCGAACGGCGCTATTCGGCAGGCACTGGCCGATCTGTGCGCGGGCGAGGGCTTTGCTCAAAAAATCCCCCCGCCCGGGCTCTGCACCGACAATGCGGCGATGATCGCCTGGGCAGGGGTTGAACGAAGCCAGCTCGGAGAACGCGGCAGCCTACGGACTCCGCCGCGCGCGCGCTGGCCGCTTCAGGATCTGCCGGTCGGTGGGAGCCGAGCGTCCGGCGGGTCGATGAAGCCTTGAAGTGGCCGTTAACCGATGGCCACGAACTGGGCGAAGCTCAGCAGGCCGGCCACGATGATGGTCGCGCTGGTCAGAAGGCTCACGATTGCGCCGGTCACCGCAGATTTCTCGACCGGGATATGGATGGTGGTGTTGGTCATGACTTTTCTCCGTCTTCCGGCCGCGAGGCCCTTGCCCTTTGGCCGCTGTCAAATCCGTGCCGGCGTGTCCGGCGTGTTCACAGGCGATATTTAGGCGTGCGGTGATCAAAGTGCAATGAATATCGTAGGTATTATTCATTGTTCACAATTTCTCATGCACCGCAATATATCGTGACGCAGTGCAATAGTGCATTGTTTTGACAATTGAAATCAGGATTTTGGAAATTGCCCCGCAGATTGCGCATAGGAGGAATGCAACCCCGATGAAGCTCGCCACCTGGAACATCAACTCGGTCCGCCTACGGCAGGTGCTGGTTCTGCGCCTGCTGAAGGAGCAGAAGCCGGATGTGCTCTGCCTGCAAGAAACCAAGGTTATGAACCCGCTGTTTCCGGCCGAGGCCTTCGCCGAGGCGGGCTATGTCCACCAGGCCATCAACGGCCAGAAGGGCTATCACGGGGTGGCGATCCTCTCCCGTCTGCCCTTCACCAAAACCACAACCCGCCAGTTCTGCGGCAAGGACGATACCCGCCATATCTCGGTAACCTTCGAGGACGGGCTGGAGCTGCACAATTTCTATGTGCCAGCCGGTGGAGACATCCCAGATCCCAAGGCCAACGAAAAATTCGCCCACAAGCTCGACTTCCTGCGGGAGATGGGGAGCGTGTTTGCCAGGCGCAAGGGCAAGAAGGAGGCGCGCGTGGTGCTGGTGGGCGATCTCAATGTCGCACCACTGGAAAACGACGTCTGGAGCCACAAGCAGCTTCTTGACGTGGTCAGTCACACGCCCATCGAAACCGAACTGTTCGGCGAGGCCAAAGCGGCGTTCGACTGGATCGACGTCACCCGCAGCTTCGTGCCGGAGAGCGAGAAAATCTATTCATGGTGGAGCTACCGCGCCGCCGAGTGGGAGGCGTCAGACCGCGGCCGGAGGCTCGATCACGTGTGGTTTAGCCAAGGCCTCAAAGGCGCCGCAAAGAAACATGCTATCTTGAAAAAAGTGCGCGGCTGGGAGCAACCCTCGGACCATGTGCCGGTGGTGGTGGAGTTCGAAACCTGACGAAACTCAGATTGACCAGGCCGCATTCTGCAACACGACGCGATAGCCGTCTGGATCTTCGAAGGTCGCGCCCTGTCGGTCCCAATACGGATTGAAAGCGGCAACGGGCTGATAGCCCTGGCGCCTCATCCGGTCCACCGCCTCATTCCACGCGGCGCGGTCGGGAAGGTAGAAAACAAGCAGGTTGTCCTCGGTCGGTGCGCGGCCGGTGCGATGGCCGTGGGCCCGCGTGAACTCGAGATGATAAGCAGCGCCCGCGCGGCCGAGCATCACGCCATCGAATCCCTCGTGATCGTGAAAGCGGTACAACTCGTCGAGGCCGAGCCCGTCGCGATAGAATGCGACCACCGCTTCGAGATTGTCAGTCGGCCGCGCCACGCGCAACTTTGTGCCGCCATCCATGAACTCAGGCCTTCTGCTTCATGGGTGTAATCATGATGGTGGCCGTGGCCGCGGCGATCGGCTTGCCGGCCGCCGTCGAAAGCGTGGCCTCGAGAAAGTTGATCTGCCGGCCGCGCTTCAAGACGCGCGCCTCGGCCATATGCCGCCCGGCTGCGCCCTGCGAGAGATAGCTCACCTTCATTTCGAGCGTGGGCGCGATCTCGCCCCATTGCAGCACGAGGCCCGCCGCGACCGACAGCACGTCGTCCATCACACAGGCGATGGCGCCGCCGTGCAGCGCGCCGAAGCGGTTGAACTGGGCCTCGCCGAGTTCGTAGGCGATTTTCGCCCAGCCGGTTTCGCTGTCGATTTCGAGCAATTGCTGCCCCAGCCACGCGGCGCAGGGCGCGGGCCGTTTCAGGATCGCCTGGATATTGGCCGGATAATCGGCGGCGCTGGCGGGAACAACGATCTGGCGCATGGCTACGGCATCAGGAGCTGCCGTCACATTATGCCCAGAACGGCTCTGCCTTGGCGAATTTCTTCCAGCGCCCTATGGCTTCCTTCCAGGCATTGGCCGAGCGGTCAAGATGCCAGCCATAGACGATGCCCGCCGCAAAGGAGAGGTCGGCCCGCGGCCCACTGCGCTCTTCCGGCGGCTCTGCGATCAACTGTGCCAGTGTTTTGCGCGCCACGGCCACGTCCTGCAGGAAGCCGAGCACATCCTGCATCTGGCCGAGGCGTTTTACGAACGGCCCCACCTTATCTGCCGGATAGAGCGGCGCAAAAAACTCCGCCGTATAGCGCAGTTTCTTCAGGGCGATGCGCAAGCGGTGGCGCTCTGCCTCGCCCAGGGTTTCGAGGCTTTTGGCGCGCTTTTTCGCTGCTTTGAGGCGGCGTTCCAGCGTGGCGCCGGCCAGCGCGGTAGCCGGTTGCTGGAAGGCAACCAGTTCGCGGGGGGCCTCGCTCCAGAGCCGTTCGTCAATCGTCGCACCCAGATCGTGCAGGAAGGTGCGGAAGGCCAGGCCCGAAACTTCGCGCACCGCATCGGCCCAGGCGTCGCGCCGCGCCGCCTGCGCTCGCTCGCGCAGCACGGCGAACGCTTCTACCGAACCGTTGGCGCGCGCCGCCGGTTCGAACAATTGATCCACGAACACGTCCAGATCGCGCGCGGGCGCCAGCCCCTGCGCCAGAATCTTCGCGCGCATGCGTAGCGTCTCTATCGGCGGTGCGCGGAACTCTTCGCCGAACGAAGCCAGCGCCACGCGCAAGCGGCGTAGCGCCACGCGCAGTTGATGTACGCCTTCGGGCGTTCGGGATTCCAGCACCGCCGGTACATTGGCGACCACATGCCATTTGCATTGCTGGAGCGTGAGGCGGAAAGCGTCGTCGGCGTTGATGGACGGCGCCAGATAGACTGCTCGCGCCTTGACTGCGCGCGACGCGCCTTTCAGCGAAAGCGCAGGCGCCGCCCCGCTGACGATGGGTTCCGGCCGCGCCGCCGATTCCGCTCTGCGGCGCATGGCGCCCGCCCGCCGCACCGGCTTTCCTGCCAGACGAAGTTCGTATTGCTGATCCATCGTCCTGCCGCCCGATCGCTGGCGCGGGCGGCGTTCCCTATTGGGCCCACCTGTGCGCCATCATCCATGAAACGGATTGAGGGTCAATTGATGCCGGTCAATACCGGCCGGTCAAATCTGTGCGGCTTAAATTGTGCGGACTAAATTGTACGGATTGGCAGGCCTGCCGCGGCCAGCCGGGCCTTGGCCGCGGCAATCGTTGCCTCGCCGAAATGGAAGATGGAGGCGGCGAGCACGGCGCTGGCGTGGCCCTCGCGCACGCCCTCCACCAGATGATCGAGATTGCCCACGCCTCCGCTGGCGATCACCGGCACGCTGACGGCATCGGCCACGGCGCGGGTGAGCGCCAGATTGTAGCCCGCTTTGGTGCCGTCGCGGTCCATCGAAGTGAGCAGGATTTCGCCTGCGCCGTAAGCGGTGAGCTTTTTTGCATGTTCCACGGCGTCGATGCCGGTGGCATTGCGGCCGCCATGCGTGAAGACCTCGAACTTGCCCGGCGCCACTTCCTTGGCATCGATGGCGGCGACGATGCACTGGCTGCCGAATTTCTCCGCCGCTTCGCGCACGAACTCGGGCCGCTTCACCGCTTCGGTGTTGATCGAAACCTTGTCGGCGCCCGCCAGCAGCAGGGCGCGGATGTCTTCGAGCGTGCGCACGCCGCCGCCCACCGTCAGCGGCATGAAGCAGGCCTCGGCCGTGCGCCGGACGACGTCGAGCAGGATGCCGCGCTTTTCGTGGGAGGCGGTGATATCGAGGAAGCACAGTTCGTCCGCCCCGGCCCGATCGTAGAGGATCGCCTGCTCCACCGGATCGCCCGCGTCGCGCAGATTGACGAAGTTCACGCCCTTGACGACACGGCCGTCCTTCACGTCGAGGCAGGGAATGATGCGGACTTTCAGCATGGCTCAGTTCCGCATGCGCGACATGGCGGCGACGTTGAAGAGTGCACGCCCGCACACCGCCGCGGCCGGCACGCCCGTAGTCTTGCACAGCACTTCGGTATCGAGCAGCAGGTCGAGCGCATCCAGCAGCCGGCCCCCGTTCCAGCGCGAGACTTGCGCCTTGAACGAGGCCGCGCGCAGGAAGTGGATCGGCGGGCGCATCCTGCGCAAGGCGCCGTCCAGCGGCTCGCCCTTCTCGACGGCGTCCTTGGCCAGCGCCAGCTTCTGGAAATGCGCCATCGCGAGGCGCAAGACCGCGATCGGCGACATGTCGTCCGCCCACAGGCGCGAGAGCGCGAGGTCGAGTTTCTGCAGATTGCCTTCACCCGCGGCATCACAGGCTTCCTCGATGCGGGCATCGCTCTCATCGCCCATTACCGCGCGTACGTCTTCCAGACTCACGCGGCTCTGGCCATGCGCGTAGAGCGCGAGCTTCTCCAGTTCCTGCCGCGTCACGCCGCGGTCGGAACCCAGGCGCGAAACCGCGTCCTCCAGCGCATCCGGCGCGATGGCAAGATTGCGCTCCTTGAGTCCGCTCTTCACCACGTCGGCGAGATCGCGCGGGCTATCGGCATAGCAGGGGATCGCCGCGGCGTTGGCCGCATCCTCGAAGACCTTGCGCAGTGCCGAGCCCTTGGCGAGATCGCCCGCCTCGACCACCACCAGCGCATCGCCCTTGGGATCGTCGAGGAAGCCTTCGAACAGCTTGGCCAAACCGTTGCCGGCACCGCGCACCCGCACCACCCGCCGTCCGCCCAGCATGGAGATGGCGGCCGCTTCGTCCGCCAGCCGCGCGTTGTCGGCACTGAGCGCGGCTTCGTCCAGTTCGCAGACCTGGAAGGCGTCGGCGAGATCGGGCACCACGGTCCTGGCCATGCGCTCCGCGCGTTCTCGCACCAGGCCCTGATCTGGACCGTAAACCAGTGCCACCCGGAGCGCCGCCGGTGGATGGGCGATGTAACGCTCGGCTTCGGTGGATTTGACGATCATCGCTGCTGAGGCCCCGCGCTGTGCTGCGCGAAAAAGACGCCAAGATCGAGGCGGATGCGCGCGGCGATGTCCTCGGCAGCGCGTTTCTGCGCATCCTGGCGCGCCATCATTGTCGAGTAGGCGGAGGTCGCGGACGACGGCATCACGTCATAGGCCGACAGGGTTGACTGCGTGCCCTTGGTGATGACCTTGGCCGTGCGCAGGTCGATCAGCACGTACTTCGCCATCAGCGTGTAATTGTAGCGCGTGATGCTGGCGTTGGGGTCCACCGCCACACCTTCGCGGCGTTCCTGCAGATCGATATTGAGCTGATAGACCGCGTTGGCCGGAGAGGCGCTGGCCTGCAGGAGGTCCATCAGCGAATTGCGCAGCTGGTAGCCGACGCGCTCGGTTTCGATCGGCCGTACATAGATCGAGGTGAAGATACGCTGGGCGCCGGGGTTGGCGCCATAGCTGCCGTAGAGCGGCCGGAACCCGCAGCCCGAAAGCGCTAGCGCTATGCCGGCCGCGATCAACAGGCGAAGGCCGCGCGCACTCATGCGACGATATTCACGATACGGTCGGGCACGACGATAACCTTCTTCGGCGTTTTGCCTTCTAGCGCACGAACGATCGGTTCGAGCTTGAGCGCGACGCGCTCAACTTCCGCTTTGTCGGTTCCCTTTCGGATTTGTTGGGTCGCACGCAGTTTGCCGTTGACCTGAACCGCATACGTAACGACGTCCGACACCACGAGTGCTTCGTCGGCCTTCGGCCATCGGGTTTCGACCACCAGCGTTTCATGCCCGAGCGCCTGCCAGCAGGTTTCAGCCAGATGCGGCATCATCGGCCCCGCCAGCAGTACCAGCGTCTCGAGCGCCTCGCGCCTGGCCGCGCCGCTCGCCTTTGCAGCGCCGATGGCATTGGCGAGCGAATAGATCTGCGCCACGGCACGGTTGAAGCGCAGGGCCTCAAGGTCTTCCGTCACCGCCGCAATCGCGCGGTGCGTGGCGCGGCGCAATTCCAGCGCATCCGTATCGACGCTGGCCGGTACGGTTCCCGGTGGCGGCAGGTCTGCCGCCTCGGTGACGAGGCGATGGATGCGTTGCACGAAGCGCCAGCAGCCTTCGGCACCTTCCTCGGTCCATTCGATGTCGCGTTCGGGCGGCGTGTCGGAGAGCATGAACCAGCGGATGGTGTCGGCGCCGAAATCCTCGATGATCACTTCTGGCGCGATCACGTTCTTCTTGGACTTCGACATCTTCTCCGACGGGCCGATCTTCACTTCGATGCCGCCGGACTTGAGAAAGGCCTTTCCGTCGCGCTTTTCGATCTCGCCCGGCTCGATCCACGCGCCTGAAGAATCCTTATAGGTCTCGTGGCAGACCATGCCCTGCGTGAACAGGCCGGCGAACGGCTCGTCCAGCCCGGCATAGCCGAGCTTGTGCAGCCCGCGCGTGAAGAAGCGCGAATAGAGCAGATGCAGGATCGCGTGCTCGATGCCGCCGATGTACTGATCGACCGGCAGCCAGTAATCGGCAGCGCCTTTGCTCACTGGATCGCTCGCCGTGGGATCGGTGAAGCGCGCGAAATACCAGGACGAATCCACGAAGGTGTCGCAGGTGTCGGTCTCGCGCGTAGCGGGCTTGCCGCAGGTCGGGCAGGCGGTGTGCTTCCAGGTCGGATGCGAATCGAGCGGATTGCCCGCGCCCTTGAAGGTCAGCTCGTCCGGCAGCCTGACCGGCAGGTCTGCCAGTTTCACCGGCACCAGCCCGCAGGAGGCGCAGCGCACCATCGGGATCGGGCAGCCCCAGGGCCGCTGGCGCGACACCAGCCAGTCGCGCAGGCGGTAATTGACCTCGCGCCGGCCGCGGCCCGCGTGTTCTAGGCGGGTGGCGACTTCGTTCTTCGCCGTCTCCACGTCCATGCCGTCGAGGAAGCGCGAATTGGCGATGCGGCCGGGGCCGGTATAGGCCTCGTTGCCGACGGCGAAGGTTTTCGCATCCTCGCCCTCGGGGATCACCACCGGCAATACCGGCAGGTCATATTTGCGCGCGAAATCGAGGTCGCGCTGGTCATGCGCCGGGCAGCCGAAGATGGCGCCGGTGCCGTAGCCCATCAGCACGAAGTTCGCGACGTAGACAGGTAATTCCCAGTTAGGATCGAGAGGATGAATGGCCCTCGCGCCCGTGTCGTAGCCGCGCTTCTCAGCTTTCTCAATCGCTTCTTCCGACGTACCAACCCGCCGGCATTCAGCGACAAACTCCGCCAGTTGCGGATCGCGTGCGGCCAGATGCGCCGTCAAGGGATGTTCAGGAGAAAGGGCCACGAAGCTTGCGCCAAACAATGTATCAGGGCGTGTTGAGAATACCTCGACGCTCTTCGGAAATGGTTTCATGTACTCTGATGCAGCCTCGATGCTGCTGGGCACATGACCGCCTTTTCCATAATTAGCGGGCGGAACTAGGTCGAAGGAAAAGCGCAAGCCTTCCGAGCGGCCGATCCAGTTCTTCTGCATCAGCCGGACTTTTTCCGGCCAGCGCTCCAGGCCATCCAGCGCCTTCAAGAGATCGTCGGAATAGGCGGTGATCTTGAAGAACCACTGG
>JAGWZW010000119.1 GCA_018971835.1 Alphaproteobacteria bacterium | reverse complement strand
TTGCGTCTATTCTTGAAAGGGAATCACTAGGTTTCCCAGGGCGGGATCGTGTAAATGCCGCAGAACGATGCCTGAGGGTGATAGAGAAAGAAATTGATACCGACGAATGGCTTAGCCTTGTTGAACTTTGTTGCCATTTACTAGCGCAGATGCGCGATCAGGGACACGACTACGCTCAACATAACTACGCTGCTGAGCAAACCGCAGAAGATGCCTTGCAGGAAATCAATGACAGGTTCCGCGAAAACGGGTTCGGCTATCAGTTTGAGAATGGCGAAATCATCCGCATTGACGACCAATATGTGCACGCTGAAATCGTGCGTCCAGCACTCCAGTTCCTTTCTGGGAAAGGTTTTGAAAAAGCCAACGAAGAATTCATGACTGCGCACCGGCACTATCGCGCGGGTGAATTCAAAGACGCGATCGTCGCCGCGAACCGCGCCTACGAGGCCACGCTCAAGGCCATTTGCGATACCCGCGGCTGGAAATACGAAAAAGGCGCAAGGGCCTCTGATCTCGTGACCCTCGTACGAAAATCGGGCTTATTCCCAGACTATCTGGACGAAGGGCTCAACACGTACGTTGCGATGATGAAAACGGGACTACCGGGGCTTCGAAATAATGCTGGCGGACATGGCGAGTCATCAAAAGCCCCCAAGGTGCCTAGTTATCTCGCCGCGCACGCGATCCATCTGACGGCGGCAAATATTCTACTGCTGATCGAGGCGCACAAGAATAAACGGTGAGTGACGATCAACGCCACCCCTCCGCGCAGATCACGCTCCGCGCGGGCTAGAACATCCCGTTCGCATTCGCGGAGTCCGCGGGCACGGGCTGGGCGGCGTCCCAATGCTCGGCCACGCGGCCGTTCTCGATGCGGAAGATGTCGATCACCGCGTTGCCGCGCTCGCCCGGATGGATGATCACATGCACATGGGCGACGACGTGATCGCCGTCCACGAACATGCGCTTGACCCGATGCTCGGCATCCGGCGCGGTGCTCTTGGCCCAGTCGAGAAAATCCTTCAGGCCCTGCGCGCCCGTGGCCGCCATCGGATTGTGCTGGAGATAGCCGGGCGCGAAGAACTCGTCCACGCGCGCCGAATCGAGCGGCTTCAGCACAAGCTCATAGACCTCGCGCACCAGCGCAAGGTTCGCCTCTTCCGCTGCGCTATAGGCCACGCCGCGTCTCCCTGATTATAACTTTCGTTAGTATCAGGGATTTGCCGCGGCGGGGCAAGCGCCTCACCTTCGCCCGAACAGCTTCTCGATGTCGGCGAGCTTGAGTTCGACGTAAGTGGGCCGGCCGTGGTTGCACTGGCCCGAATGGGGCGTGGCTTCCATCTCGCGCAGCAGCGCGTTCATCTCCTCGGCGGAGAGCCGGCGCCCCGCGCGCACCGACA
The DNA here is from genome assembly GCA_018971835.1 of Alphaproteobacteria bacterium. Classification (GTDB taxonomy): domain Bacteria; phylum Pseudomonadota; class Alphaproteobacteria; order Micropepsales; family Micropepsaceae; genus Rhizomicrobium. The sequence continues at coordinate 6,692 of JAGWZW010000119.1, read as the reverse complement.
TGTGGCAGGCCAGCGTGCCGGACACCGCCTCCAGCCGCTCTTTCAACGACAACGCCTTGCCGGTTTCGGCAAGATCGTCGGCCAGATCGCGCACCAGCGACTTGATGTCGAGCTTGCCGAGCATGGCGGGCGTCTCGCGCACCATCACCGCATCGGGCCCGAAGGCTTCGACCACCAGCCCGAGTTCGGCCAGCTCCCCGGCGAGCGCGGCCACGCGCGCCACCTCCGCCGGATCCAGTTCCACCACTTCGGGAATGAGCAGCGGCTGGCGCGCCACCGCACCGGATTCGAGCGCCGTCTTCATGCGCTCATAGACGAGGCGCTCATGCGCGGCGTGCTGATCGACGATGACGATGCCGTCTGCGGTCTGCGCCACGACATAGGTTTCGTGCAGTTGCGCCCGCGCCACGCCCAGCGGCAGCTCCGGCGGCGGCGCTTCCGGCGCCGCTTCCACCCTGGCGGAATAGGCGGGCGCAGCCTCGGCGAACAGCGGGGCATGATAGTCGCGCGCCGCTTCGGCCGCCGCGCGCGGAACATAGGCTGGGCGGGAATAGCTTTGCGGGCGGAACGAGGACAGCGCCTGCTCGGCCACGGTGGTCGAGGCGCGATGGCCCGCGCCCGCCAGCGCGTGCTTGAGCGCGGAGACGATCAGGCCGCGCACCAGTCCGGCATCGCGGAAGCGCACCTCCGTCTTGGCCGGATGCACGTTCACGTCCACGAAGGCCGGATCGCAATCGAGGAACAGCGCCAGCGCGGGGTGGCGGTCGCGCGCCAGGAAATCGGCGTAAGCGCCGCGCACCGCACCGATCAGCAGCTTGTCGCGCACCGGCCGGCCGTTGACGAACAGGAACTGCATCTGCGCATTGGCGCGGTTGTAGGTGGGAAGCCCGGCGAAGCCGGACAGCGCCACACCCTCACGCGCCGCCTCGATGGCCACGGCGTTCTCTCCGAACTCGCGGCCCATCAGGCGCGAGAGGCGCTTCAAGCGCCCGTCCATCAACTCCGCCTCGGCGGGCAGGTCGAGCGTGCGCTTGCCGTCCACCGTCAGCGTGAAGGAGACATCCGGCCGCGCCATCGCGAGACGCTTGACGATGTCGGTGGTCGCCATGTCCTCGCTGCGCGCGGATTTGAGGAACTTCAGCCGCGCCGGCGTGGCGAAGAACAGCTCGCGCACTTCCACCCGCGTGCCCTGCTGCCCGGCGGCGCGAAAGCCCGCAGGCCGGGGGCCGGACACCGATCCGCCATCGACGCGGATTTCGTGCGCCGCGCTCGTGGCGGTGCGGCTGGCGATGACCAGCCGCGCCACCGCGCCGATGGAGGGCAGCGCCTCGCCGCGAAAGCCCATGGTGACGATGTGGGAGAGATCGTCCTGCCCGCGCAGCACCGGCAGCTTGGAGGTGGCGTGCCGCTCGATGGCCAGCGCCAGATCGTCCGGCGCCATGCCGCTGCCGTCGTCCTCCACCAAAATGAGATCGGCGCCGCCGTTGGACACCGCGATGTCGATGCGCGTGGCGCCGGCGTCGAGCGCGTTCTCCACCAGCTCCTTCACGGCGCTGGCCGGGCGCTCCACCACCTCGCCCGCGGCGATGCGGTTGATCGTGCCTTCGGCGAGGCGGCGGATGAGAGTCGAGTCGGCCATGCGCCTACTCTAGCAGAGCGCGCGGCGCGCCGGCCGCTATTTCGGCAGGCTGCCCGCCACCTCAATGGTAAGGCGGGACGGATCGAACAGCCGTTTCGACACGCGCCGCACATCGTCCAGCGTCACCGCGTTGATGAGGGCGTTGCGCTTTGCCACATAATCCACCGGCATGTGCTCGGTCTGGAAGACGTTGAGCTGCGCGACAATGCCGGTATTGGAGGCGAAGGCCAGCGGCAGCGAGCCGGTGAGATAGGTCTTGGCGTCGGCCAGTTCCTTGGCCGTGGGGCCGTTGTCGACGAAGGTTCTGATGGTCTGGCGCGTCACCTTGATGGTTTCGCGCACGCTGGCCTTCTTGCTCGCCACCTGCCCGATCCACAGCCCGGCTTTGGCCATCGGCACCAGCCCGGTCGAGATGCCATAGGTCAGGCCGCGCTTCTCGCGCACCTCGTTCATCAGGCGCGAAGAGAAGCCTCCGCCGCCCAGGATGTAATTGGCGACATAGGCGGGGATGAAATCCTTGTCGCTGCGCAGCAACCCCGGCAAGCCGAAGACGACGTTGGGCTGGGGCACATCCATCGCGATCACATGCACGCCGGGCGCGCCCATACCGCGCGTCATCGGCACCGGCGGCGGCACCTTGTCCGGCAGCGCGCCGAAGGCACTGGCGAGCAGCGCCTTCAGGCTTTTGGCATCCACGTCGCCGGAGACGGCGATCTTGAGATCGCCGCGCGTCCAGTGTGTGCGCGCGAAGTTCACGAGGTCGGCGCGCGCGATGGCGGCGATGCTGGCGGCGTCGCCGTCCACGGCATGGCCGTAGGGATGGCCGTGGAAGAACTCGCGGAAAAAGCCTCGCGAGGCCACGCTGGCGGGATCCTGGTTGTCCTGCTTGAGCGAGGCCAGGATCTGCGCGCGCACCCGCGCGATCGCGCTGTCGTCGAAGCGCGGATGGGCCAGCGCCAGACCGAGCAGGCGAAAGGCTTCCGGCGCATGGGCGCTCAGCGTCACCAGCGAAACCGTCGCCCCGTCGCGGCCGGCCGAGAAGGAGAGCTGGATGCCGCGATCGTTCTCGGCCTTCTTGAAGGCTTCGGCGTTCATCCTGCCGGCGCCTTCGTCGAACAGCGCCGCGGCGAAGGCCGCCAGCCCGGCCTTGTCCGCCGGGTCGTAGTCGGAGCCCGCCGGCAACGTCGCCGACATGGCGATCATCGGCAGCGAATGGTCTTCGACGTACCAGACCTCTTCGCCCTTGGCAGCGGCCAGCGTCTGCACGTCGAGCGCAAGGGCCGGCACGGGAACCAGCACCACAAAGGCGATGGCGGTCAGCGCCGCCGAAACCAGAGCATGCTTCCACCTCTTCGAGCCGGTAACATGCTCTGGATTCTTTTGCTGGTCGCGTTTTCTGCCGAAAACCGGAAGCCACTTTTCGGGAAAACGTTCCGGGCGCTGCAGGCTCATTTGCCGGCTCCCGTGCTGGGCGCCTGCCTGGCGGTTTCCGCGCCCGGCGCGGGCTCCAGATAGCCTGTCACCGACTCCTTCGGCAGCAGCCCCGTGACGGCGGCGGTCTTCACGTCGGCGGCGGTGACGGCGGCGATGCGGTCCGGCCATTCGCCGACATCGTCCACGGTCAGGCCGATCACCAGCGCCTGGCCATAGGCACTCGCCTCGGCCAACTGGCTGTCGCGGCGGTAGATGGCGGCGGCCACAAGCTGCGTCTTGGCGCGCGCCAGATCGGCGGGCTTCAGCGATATCTTCTGGAAGCGGGCGATCACCGCATCGGTGGCCTTTTCCAGCCGCTCCAGGCTGACGCCGGGGCGCGGCGTAGCGTAGACCGCGAATTCGCCGGAATCGCGGGCATAGCCGTCATAGGCCGCGCCGGCATCGACGGCGAGCTTCTCGTCCACCACCAGCCGGCGGTAAAGCGCGGCCGAGGCATCGCCGCCCATCGCCTGGGCCAGCACGTCGAGCGCCTCGGCCTGGCCGGGCCTGGCCTCGGTGTAGCTGACGACACGGTAGATACGCTCGAACACCGGCAGCTTGACGTCACTGCGGCGGATGGAAAGGCGCGTGGGCCCCAGCCGCGGCGGCTGCGTATAATCGGCGCGCGGCACCAGCTCGCGGGCGGGCAGCTTGCCGTAGGTCGCTTCGGCATCGTCGCGCACCTCGGCGGGCGTGACATCGCCGGCCACCACCAGGATGGCGTTGTTGGGCGCGTAATGGTGGGTGTAGAAGCCCTGCGCCTCGACGCGCCCGATATGGGCGATCTCCCCCGGCCAGCCGATCACCGGCCGGCCATAAGGGTGGGAAAGGTGCAGCGCCGCTTCCATCTGCTCGCCCAGCAGCGAGTCGGGATTGTTGTCGGTGCGCAGGCGCCGTTCTTCCTGCACCACCTGGCGCTCGGTGCGCACGCTCTTGTCGGACAGATCGAGATTGGCCATGCGGTCGGCTTCCAGCCCCATCACCAGCTTGAGCCGGCCCTTGGCGATCTGCTCGTAGAAGGCGGTGTAGTCGTGGGTGGTGAAGGCGTTGTCCACGCCGCCGTTGCGCGCCACGGTCTGCGAGAACTGGTCGCCGGGCGCGGCCTGGGTGCCGCGGAACATCATGTGCTCGAAGAAATGGGCCAGCCCCGAAACGCCGGGCGGATCGTCCACCGCGCCGACGCGGTACCACAGCATCTGCGTCACCACCGGCGCGCGATGGTCGGGCAGCACCAGCACCTGCAGGCCGTTTTGCAGGGCGAACTGGAACGTGACCGGCGATTGGTCGGGCGCCGCGGGCGCGGCCGCAGGCGTTCCGGCGGCGAAGGCCGGAAACGCCAAAAACACCGCCGCGGCCCAAGCCAGGGCAGCCAGCCTTAATGACTGCCGCATTAGAAAATGCTGCCGAGCCAGCTGCCGATAGCGTCCTGGATGCTGCTGGTGCCGTTGCTGGCGTGGTCGGGGCTCGGCTGGGCGGCGGACGTGTCGCCGGCCGCGGGCGCGGCGGCCCCGGCGGTCTGGGCGCCGCGCTTCACGCCGGAGGTGTCCAACGGCGTGCCGGCACTGGCGTCGCTGGTTCCCGACTGGAACAGCAGGCGCTCGGTAAAGCTGTTGTCGGCGGCGAGCATGGCGCGGTTATCCGCGGCGATGCGCTGGCGGACCATATTGTTGGCGTCCGTGGCGCCGGCCTTGGCCAAGAGCGCCTGCTCGCCCACGCTGAGCTGGCCGTGGCTGCTGGTGGCCGGCGGCTGCGCACCGTACAGGGTGCCTTCGGCCGCGTCGGTGGGCGAAACCTGGTTGGTCGGCGCCTCGCCCGGCCTGGGCGGACGCAGATTGTAATCCGGCGGAATGATCAGCGGCGCCTTGCTGACGACGGCGAATTCGTCGGGCGCTTCCTTGGTCAGGCCGGCGGCCTGGCGGAAGCTCTGGCAGCCGGAGAGTGCGACCGTGAGGCTCGCCAGAACGGCCAGATACATAACCCGTCGCGTCTCAATCTTAACCATGATGTCCGGCTCCCGGTTTCTTGGCATTGGCAGGGCTGCTTTCTGCCGGCGTGCCGGCTTCCGGCCGCAGCAAGGCATCGTAAAGCAGCGCGCCCACGCCCAGCGTTATCGCACAGTCGGCGATGTTGAAGACATACCAATCATACCCGAAGGCGAAAAAGTGAAAAAAGTCTGCAACCTTGCCATAAATAAGGCGGTCGATCAGGTTGTTGCCGATAGCCCCGCCGATGACAAGACCCAGCCCCACCGCGAACGCCGTGCGCCGGGCCTGCCACAGCCACCACGACAGCGCGACCACCGCCGCCAGCGCCACCAGTACGAGCAGGGTCCGGCCGAACGGTGTATGGGCGGCGAACATGCCGAAGCTGACGCCCGAATTCCACTCCATCACCAGGTCGAAGAAGGGCAGCACGGCCACGCGCTCGCCCGGCCCCATGTCGATGAAATGAAGTCCGTACAGCAGCAGGAGCTTGCTCGCCTGGTCGAGGAACAGCGCCAGCGCCGCCGCCAGCAGGCCCAGATCGCGCGCCGAGTAACCCTTCATGCGCCCGCTCCGGCCACGGCCTCGGCGCAGCGCGCGCAGAGGTCCGGCGCCCCGGCCACGCTGCCGACCTCGGGCAGGATCATCCAGCAGCGCGCGCATTTTTCGCCCTCGGCGGCATGGAAGGCGGCCGCCGCGCCGGGCACCTCCGGCAGGTGGAAGGCGTCGGCCGGCGGCGCCTCGGTGGAAACCCGGGCCGCCGAGGTGATGGCGATCTCCGCCAGGTCCATGCCCCTGAACAGCGCGGCATCCGCTTCGCTTTCGACATAGAGCACGGGCGCCGCCTCCAGGCTGGCGCCGATCACCTTGTCGCGCCGGGCGATCTCCAGCGCGCCGGTGACGACGCGGCGCAGCTCGCGGATGCGCGCCCATTTCTCCACCAGCGCCTTGTCGGCCCAGCCTTCCGGCGTGGCGAGGAAATCGTGCAGATGCACGCTGTCGTCCGCGCCGGGGAAACGATGCGTCCAGGCTTCCTCCATCGTGAAACAGAGGATGGGCGCGAACCACGTCACCACGCGGCGGAAGACCTCGTCGGTGGCGGTGCGGGCGGCGCGGCGGCGCGGGCTCGCCACGCTGTCGCAATAGAGCGCGTCCTTGCGGATGTCGAAATAGAAGGCGGACAGCTCGTTGGTGCAGAAGTTGAACAGCACCTGATAGACGCGGTTGAAATCGAACGCCGCATAGGCCGCGCGCACGATGCCGTCCAGCTCCTTGAGCCGCGCCAGCAGGTAGCGCTCCAGTTCCGGCATCGCCTCATGGCCGAGGCGCTCGGCTTCGCTGAAGCCGGAGAGATTGGCCAGCATGAAGCGGATGGTGTTGCGCAGGCGCCGGTAGGAATCGACATTGGCCTTGATGATGTCCTGGCCGATACGCAGGTCTTCGGTGAAATCGGACGAAGCGGCCCACAGGCGCAGGATGTCCGCGCCATTCTTGTCGCAGATCACCTTGGGCGCCAGCGTGTTGCCCAGCGACTTGGACATCTTGTGGCCCTTCTCGTCCAGCACGAAGCCGTGGGTGAGAATGGCGCGATAGGGCGC
>JAGWZW010000118.1 GCA_018971835.1 Alphaproteobacteria bacterium | reverse complement strand
CACCGGGGACGGCGAGCTGAAGGCGATGTGGCAGCTCGGCAAATACGACAACGTCTTCTGCCGCGAGAACGGGGTCTGGAAGTTTCTGGAGTTCCGCTGGTACGTGATCTTCCGCACGCCCTACGACAAAGGCTGGGTCGAGCAGCCGATCGTCGAAGGTTTGCACGAGGAGGGCTTTCCGCCCGCGGGCCCGCTCTACACGCCCTACGATCCCCGGAAACCGCACAACGTCTTTCTGCCGCCGCCGCCGGAGCCCGGCGCGTCTTTTACATCGGAAAAGGATACGACATGCCGATCAAGCTGATGGCCGCTTCGCGGCGCCGGCCGGGGCTTACCCGCGCCGAATACCAGCGTTATCTCGAGTTCTATCACGGCACCATCGCGCGCCAGGAACCTATCAAGATCAAGTCCTATATCCAGTACCATGTGATCGATGGTGCGTTCGGGACGCTTGCCGATGCCACGCACCAACAGGTGGCGGAGCGGGATGCCGTGGTCGAACTCAGCTTCGACAATTTCCGCGACATGATGAGGGCCTTGGAACCGGACACGCCTTCTGCCGCCTCGCAGGACGGCAAGTTCTTCGCCGACGAATGCACCAATATCATCGTCATGGCGGAGGAAGAGGAGATTCCGGTCGCCAATCCGATCCCCAGGTTCAATCCCGGCCTCGGCATCGTTTCGGGCGTGGGGGCGCTCAAGGTGATGCATTACATCATGCGCGACGACGAGGTCTATCGCGAGGACTACTACCAATACTGGCGCGAGGCCCATGAGGAAGCGCTGGAAAAGGCGCCCTATGCGCGCGAACAGCTGCGCCGCTGCGTGGCCAACAAGCGCTGCCGCATCAACGACAATGACGGCGCCGCGCGCAAGCATTTCAAGATGGTCGATCCGCCGGTTTACGACATGATCGTCAGCCACTGGTACGACACCATCGAGCAGGCCGGTGCCTTCCGGCAATATGTCGAGGCGCTGCAGGCTTCCAGCCGGCGCTTCGCCAACTGGTCGAAATCCTTCTACCTCTACACCAAGCAGATCGTGATCATTCGCGACACGCCGCACAGCTGAAGAGAGGACAGACGATGTTGCAGAACACACCCGAACGGGCCGCGCAGAAGACTTTCCGCGACTGGTACGCCTCCACCAAACCCAAGGCCGATCGCCCGGCGCTGACCCCGGAGGAGGAGGCCCGGCCCTTCGCCAAATATTACTACGACGAGATTCCGGCGCCCGATCCGGCGCATCTGGCGCTGATGGACAAGCCTTGCGATCCGGCCAAGGCCATCGGGCCCGAGCGGATGAACGATTTGCTCGATCCGGGCGACCTGGAGGTCGAGATCGGCTGGTGCAACCTGCCCAATGGCGCCGGCTTCATCGCCAACCGCATGTTCTATCCCGGCGTCAGTGCGGAGATGATCGACTGGTGGTTCGCCTGGCATCCGCTGGAAGACCTGCGCTATCGCATCTGGTATCCGCCGCAGCACGGCGGCCTGATGCTGAGCCCGGAGGGACGCAAGCGCATCCTCGATTCCTCCATCCCGCTGGCCGAGCGCAACTGGGGCGTGGTGCACCACGTCACCGAGAACTGCAATTGCGGCATGGAGAACATCGATATCCATTTCCTCTCGCCGAAGGATTTTGGCTTCGACATGAGCCGCTGGAAGAAGCCCTACGTCTCCACCTTCGCGGGCGGCTTCGGCTGGGCGGTGACGGTGAACAAGACCGACGAGTCCATCACCGCGCCCGCCCTGATGTGCCACATCTTCCGCGACAGCCCGCAGGGGTTGGAGCACCGCACGCGCTTCTGGATGGGTTACCGGCTGTCCGGCGGCAAGCCGGAATTGTCGCTGCCGCCGGGCGTCGCGGTGCCAGTGGAGGCGGTGCAGGGCCTGGCGCGCCACAATGTCTGCGAGTTCACTCGCTTCAAATCCTTCCTGCCGCGCATCTATCAGGAATTCGGCGGCAGGATGGAGGCGTGACGGCCGGCTACGGCGGTTTGCTGCGGTCGGCGGCAAAGCCCCTGACCATCGCGGTCAGGCCGCGCTCGTAGCTTTCGGTGAAATCGTACATCTGCTCGAGTGTATCGTGCAGGGTGCTGCTCTGTTCATAGACCACCCAGCCCAGCGTGTAGGCGATGACCGCGCCCTGCATCGACACCGCGCTGGCCTTGTCGATCCCGCCCTCGACCATCGGCGCGGCGATGCGCTCCATCAGCGTGGGGATGTTGGTATCCAGCAACCGCGCCATGGTGCAGATCTGCGCCGAATCGCGCTGGCCGAGCAGGCTGGCGCGGAAGGCGCGGCCGAATCCGAGCAGCCAGCCCTGCCAGCCGACGCCCTTGGGCGCGGCATCAAAGGCGCGCTCGTAAAGCATCTTGGCCATGCGGGCGACGATCTCGTCCTTGCTGCCGACATGCCAGTAGAGCGCTGAGGCGCGCACGTTCAACATCAGGGCCAGAGCGCGCAGGTTGAAGCCGGAAAGCCCCTCCCGGTTCACCAGGGCCAGCGCCGCCGCCACGATCCGCTCTTGTTCCAGTTTCATGCCGTTTTTCTGGCGGATCGCCGCCCTCTTGACAATTGAACGCTGTTCAATAACATATGTTACTAATGAGCGCCAGACGCAGAAGCGCCGGCGATGCGCAGGGAGGGTGGCCGATGACCTATGTCCGCAATGCCTGGTACGTCGCAAGCTGGTCCCAGGATCTGGAACCCGGCACGCCTTCCGCCATCACCATCCTGAACGAGCCGATCGTGATCTGGCGTTCCGAATCGGGCGCGCTGAACGCGCTCGAAGACCGCTGCGTGCACCGGCTGGCGCCCTTGTCGCTCGGCCGTTGCGAGGGCGAAAGGCTGCGCTGCATGTATCATGGCCTGCTGTTCGATCCCGACGGCAAGGTGGTCGAAATCCCGGGGCAGGATATGATCCCCGAGCGCGCCTGTGTGCGCCGCTATGCCGTCAGCGAACGGCACAGCTGGATCTGGGTATGGATGGGCGATGCAGAAAAGGCCGATCCCGACCTCATTCCGCAGGCCTATGGTTTTGACAATCCGGATTACCTGCTCGCCAAGGGGCAGCTCGACTATGCGGCGGAAGCCTGCCTCGTCAACAACAACCTGCTCGATTTCAGCCATCTGGCCTATGTGCATGAGAAGAGCTTCAAGGCACCGCAGAACTTTGCCTATGAGCGGCCGAAGATCACGACGCTGCCGCGCGGCGTGCGCGTCGATCAATGGGTGCGCAACAGGCCCGGCCCCGGCTGGGCCCGGAACGGCGGGTTGTTCGACGGCTTGTCGAGCTATGAATTCCTCATTCCCGGCGTGCTGGTGATGTGGATGGGCAGTTTCCCATTGGGCACCGCCGAGGCTTGCGGCTCGGAGCAGCCCGACTACGCCGAAGCGGTGAGCGGCGTGACGGTCACCAGCCAGGCTGTCACCCCGATGACGGAGCGGACCGCGCGCTATTTCTTCTCCGCGGGGCCGCATCGTGCGCACGGCGACGACGCGGCGCGGGACAGCATGATGCAGACAATCCATCAGGCCTTTGCCGAGGACAAGGTCATGATCGAGGCCCAGCAGCGCGTGATCGACACCACGCCCGATCCGCGCATCATGCCGACCACGGCGGACAAGGGCGTGACCATCTTCAATCAACTCGTTCAGAAACTCGCCGGGGCTGCCCCGGCCAGGAGCCATGCCGCATGACGTCCGAACTTGCCATCGCCCAGGCACTTCCGCCGGATATCCGCGAAGCCTTCAACAAGCGCTGGAAGCGCGTGGACGATTGCATCAATTTGCGGACGCCTGACCGCATGCCGGTGGCGCTGGTGGCCGGGTTCTGGGTGGCGCGTTACGGCGGCGTCACCTGCCGCCAGCTGATGTACGATTACGAAACCGCCAATGCGATCAGCGAGCGGGTCGTGCTCGACTTCGATCCGGACCTCGGCGGCGGCTCGGCGCCGTTCATTTCCTGGGGCCGCACTTTCGACGCCCTCGACTTCAAGCAGCTCCAGTGGCCCGGTCACGGCACCGGCGAAGACGTGCCCTATCAGTACATCGACCACGAATACATGAAGGCCGATGAGTACGACGAGTTCCTGTTCGATCCCACCGGCTTCTATTTCGAGAAATACCTGCCGCGCGTGGCCGGCGCCTTCGACGGATTGCAGCCGCTGGCCTCGCTGGCGGGCGATTGCTATTTCGGCATCGTCGGCGCTTCGCACATCTTCCAGCTGGCCGGCGTGGTGTCCGCGTTCGAGCGGCTGAAGCAGGCGGGTGAGGAAGCGATGCAAAGCTTCGCGGCCATCGGCGGCTTCAGCCAACGCATCGCGCAGCTGGGTTATCCGCCGGTCGCCGGCGGCGGTGCCGAAGCGCCCTATGACGTGCTGGCCGACTACATGCGCGGCGCCAAGAACATGATGATGGATCTCTATCGCCGGCCAGACAAGGTACTGGCGGCGCTCGACAAGATCGGCACCATGATCCTCAAGCGCACCCTGGCGCGCGTGCAGCCCGGCGGCTCGCCCATCGTCATCATCCCGATCCACTGGGCGCCCGACAATTTCATGTCGCAGAAGCAGTTCGAGAAATTCTTCTGGCCCTCCTTCCGCAAGCTGATGATGGGCATGATCGACCACGGCCTCGTGCCGATGCCGCTATGGGAAGCGGATTGCACCCGGCGCCTGGAAACCATCGCCGACATGCCGGCGGGTAAGTGTATCTACTGGTTCGAGAACACCGACATGGTGCGCGCCTTCGAAGTGCTGGGCGATCATATCGCGCTCTACGGCAATGTGAGCGCCAGCACGCTGGCCACCGGCACGCCGGACGCCGTCGATGCCGAAGTGCGCCATCTGGCCGAAAACGTGTTTCACAAGGGCGGCAAGCTGATCCTTTCCGGCTCCACCACGTTGCCGGAGGAAACGCCGGTCGAGAACGTGCGCGCGATGATCCAGGCGGCGCGGAAATACGGCAGCTGAGCGTGGGTGCTCTATCCCGGCTTAATCCGCCGGAACCGTGGCGCGCACGCGAAAGCGTCGCGCCACACCGGGGATCAGTAGGTAGCTGACGATCCAGCCGCAAACGATCAGCGCGGCGAAGGCCGTCCAGCCGCCGCGGTCATACAGGCCCAGCCACAAGGGCGGCGCCAGCAGGGCAGCGAGCGAGGAGACTTGCGCAAACAGTCCCGCCGCCGCGCCGCCGCGTTCGGGCGAGGACAGCACCGCCGGCAGCAGCGCCAGCACGCAGGCATTGACCGCGCCGGTGATCAGCAGCCAGCTGCAGAGCGTGGCGAGATTGGCGCTGAAGGTGAGGCCCGGCAGGAACAGGACGGTTCCGGCGATCGAACCGGCAAGGCCCAGGCCGACGAACAACAAATTTGCGGATTGTCCCCGCCCGATCCAGACATCCGCGAAATAGGCGCCCGCGATCATGACGATATTCGCCAGCGCCAGCAGGTTCGACGCCTTGCCGATCGAAAGCCCGTAGGAATGCACCAGCCAAGACGGCATCACCGTGGCGACGCCGATGCCGAGCGCAGTCGCCACGCCGAAGGTCAGCGCCAGGCGTACGGGCGGCATTTCGGTGAAGGCGGAGAACATTTCTTTCAGCCTGATACGGCTGCCCGGTTGAGCGGGCCGCGCGCGGCTCGCCGGCGGATCGGGAAGCCACAGGCCCAGCACGGCGAGCAGCGCGAACAGTGCGCCATGCAGCACGAAGGTCCAGCGCCAGGCCGGCGTGCCCGCGAAGATGGCGGCGATCGCCAGCCCCGAGGAAAAGCCCGTCGGCGCGTAGGTGGACCACAACGTCATGGCAGCGATCTGGCGCCGGCCCGTCGTCGTTGCCATCAGCAGGGCCGGCGCGGCGGTGAAAACGCCGAGCATCGTCAGGCCTTCGAAGAAGCGGATGATGTCGAGCACGGTCAGCGAGGTGGCGAACCAGTCCGCGGCATCGGCGGCGATGGCGATCAGCGCGCTGAAGATCAGCGCCCGCCGCGGGCCGACGGCATCGACAGCCGCTCCGCCGACTGCGCCAAGCAGCGCGGCCGGCAGCGCCAGCAGAGAGAAAAGCAGCGCGAAGGATTCGTGGCCGATGCCGAGCGCGCGGCCGAAATCGCCGGCCAACGGCAGAAAAGAACTGAAACAGCCGCCGGCCATAATCCCGAAGGCATAGATCACCACGATGGACGGCCAGCTTCCCGCTCTCATGTTTCCCCACCTGTTGTTGTTTTCGGCCCCGCATGGCGGGACTTGCAATCATCACATATGTTAACAATACTTCGCCCGTTACGTCCAGCGGGAATGGCGAGATTCTCCGCGGGTTCTGGGAGCGATGCGGATCGGAAGGCATGTTGCGGATATCGAAACTCATTACGCTGGCAATGGTCTGCGCGGGCCTGATCGCTTCACCTGTGGCCGCGCAGGGCTTCGGCGCCATCGATCGGGCACGCCTGCTTGCCGCAGACAAGGCGCCGCAGAACTGGCTGACCGCCGGGCGCGACTCCGGCAAGACGCATTATTCCCCGCTTGATGCGATCAATCGCGAAACCGTCTCGCGGCTTGGTTTTGCCTGGGATTTCCATACCGATACCCAGCGCGGGCTCGAAGCCACGCCGATCGTGGTGGACGGGATCATGTACACCTCCGGTGTGACGGGTCGCGTCTACGCGCTGAACGCCGCCACGGGCGCGCTCCTTTGGCAGTTCGTCCCCGATGTCGATTACCAGGTTACGCGCGGCACCTGCTGCGACGAGGTCAATCGCGGCGTGGCGGTGTGGCAGGGACGGGTCTATGTCGCCGCGCTCGACGGTATTCTCTATGCGCTCGACGCCGGAAGCGGCAAGGTGTTGTGGAAGGCCGATACCATCGTCGATCATGGCCGCGGCTATTCGAGCACCGGCGCGCCCGAAGTGGCCGGCAACGTCGTGGTCATCGGCAATGCCGGCGGCGAATACGATGCGCGCGGCTATATCAGCGCCTACGATCTTGCCAGCGGCAAGCTGCGCTGGCGCTTCTTTACGGTGCCGGATGCCTCCTCGAAAGCAGACCGCAATCCGGCGCTGCGTCTGGCGGCCAAGAGTTGGGATCCGCATAGCCTGTGGAAATTTGGCGGCGGCGGCACGGTGTGGGACGGGATGGTCTACGATCCCGAACTCAAGCTGCTCTATGTCGGCACCGGAAACGGCGAGGTTTATCCGCGCAAGCTGCGCAGCCCGAAAGGCGGCGACAATCTCTTCACCTGCTCGGTGCTCGCCATCGATCCGCAGAACGGCAAGCTCATCTGGTATTACCAGGAAACACCGGGCGACCAGTGGGACTACGACGCCGATCAGCCGATAATCCTGACCACGCTCAAGATCAAGGGCGTGGCGCGCAAGGTGCTGCTGCACGCGCCGAAGAACGGCGTGTTCTACGTGTTTGACCGCCGGACCGGCAAGCTGATCTCCGCCGCCAAATATGCCCGCGCCAACTGGTTCAAGGGCGTGAACCCGAAAGCCGGGCAGGTGATCGAGGATCCGGCGGCGGATTATTCGAGCGAGCCAAAACTCGTCTTTCCGTCCACCGTCGGGGCGCACAACTGGAACCCGATGGCCTATGACCCCGGGACCGGGCTGGTCTATCTCTCGCTGGCCGACATGGGCAATGTGCTGGCCGACGCTTCGGACCATCCCGAATATCGCAAGGGCTTGTGGGGCACCGGCGTGGTGGCGATCTTTTCGAGCCAGCTGGATGCGCCGCAAAGCCTGCCGCCGGGCATCCGCGCGCTGCTCACGCCCGATCATCTGCTCAAGGGCAACCCCGATCTTTCGACGCACGGCTATCTGGAGGCCTATGATCCGGTACAGCAGAAAATCGTCTGGCGCGTGGAGAGTGCAGGCTGGTGGGACCGCGCCGGTGTGCTGGCCACCGGCGGCAGCCTGGTGTTCCAGGGTACCGGCACGGGGCGCTTCCGCGTCTATGACGCGCGCGACGGCAAGCTGCTCAAGGATGTCAATGTCGGCACCTCGATTATCGCCGCGCCGATGACCTACAGCGTCGATGGCGTGCAGTATGTGGCGGTGATGGCGGGATGGGGAGGCGGCGGCTGGGCCTTCCCGCATCCCGAAAGCGCC
>JAGWZW010000117.1 GCA_018971835.1 Alphaproteobacteria bacterium | reverse complement strand
GAATACTGCTACAAGAACGACAAGCTGCACGATCCGATGGTGAGCGAGGAGCACATCACCGCGTTTGGCTGGGCCAGCCCGCAAGACCTCGACGACATTGTCAATCTGACCATCCGCATCAACGATTTCCTCTCTGGCCTGTTCCTCGGCGTCGGCATCAAGCTGGTGGACTTCAAGATCGAGTTCGGGCGGCTGTGGGAAAACGACTACATGCGCATCGTGCTGGCCGACGAGATCAGCCCCGATTCGTGCCGGCTGTGGGACGTGACCTCCAACGAGAAGCTGGACAAGGACCGTTTCCGCCGCGATCTGGGCGGGGTGGTTGAAGCCTATTCCGAAGTGGCGCGGCGGCTTGGCATCATGCCCGAATCGATGCAAGGCGAAGCCAAGGGGCCGGTGTTGGTGAAATAGGCTTTTCGCGCTTCGGGGCCGCGCTGGCGCGCGGACACCTCAGTATGACGAGATCGCATGTCCGTCATCCTGAGGTGCGAGCGAAGCGAGCCCCGAAGGAGAACGGATATGAGAGCGCGCGTCTTTGTGACTTTGAAAACCGGTGTCCTCGATCCGCAGGGCAAGGCCATCGGCCATGCGCTGGAAGGCCTGGGCTTTAGGGGCGTGGGCGAGGTGCGGCAGGGCAAGCTGATCGAGGTCGAGCTTTCCGAAACCGATGAGGCCAGGGCGCGCGCCAGCGTGAAGGAAATGTGCGAGAAGCTCCTCGCCAACACCGTGATCGAGAAATACGAGATCGAGCTGCGGCCATGAAATCCGCCGTCATCGTTTTTCCGGCGTCCAACTGCGATCGCGATGCGGCCACGGCGCTGGAGAGCCTCACCGGCCACAAGACCGAAATGGTCTGGCATCAGGATACGGACCTGCCGAATGTCGATCTGGTGGTGCTGCCGGGCGGCTTCTCCTACGGCGATTACCTGCGCAGCGGCGCGATGGCGGGCCAGTCGGCCATCATGCGCGCGGTCAAGGCCCACGCCGAGAAGGGCGGGGCGGTGCTGGGCATCTGCAACGGCTTTCAGGTGCTGACGGAGTCGCATCTGCTGCCCGGTGCGCTGATGAAGAATGCCGGGCTCAAATTCGTCTGCCGTCCGGTGACGCTGGAGGTTTCCGAAACCCAGTCTGCTTTCACGCGTTTCTATGAGAATGGGCAGAAGGTCGTGTTCCCGGTGGCGCATGGTGACGGCAATTACTTCGCCGATCCCGAGACGCTGGACCGCTTGGAAGGCGAGGGCCGCATCGCTTTCCGCTATGCCGAGGGCGACAACCCCAACGGATCGGTCCGCAATATCGCCGGCATCCTGAACGCGACCCGCAACGTGCTGGGCCTGATGCCGCATCCCGAGCGGGTGGTCGATCCGCTGCTCGGCGGCACCGATGGCATTCCAATGTTCAAGAGCCTGATCGAGGCGCTTTCCTGATGACCGCCATCACGCCGCAAATCGTCAAGGACCACGGCCTGTCCGAGGCCGAATATGCCCGCATCAAGGAGCTTCTGGGCCGCGATCCCAATCTGGTCGAGCTCGGCGTGTTCTCGGTGATGTGGTCGGAGCATTGCTCCTACAAGTCCACGCGCGTGCATCTGAAGAAACTGCCGACCAAGGCGCCCTGGGTGCTGCAGGGGCCGGGCGAAAACGCCGGCGTGATCGACATCGGCGACGGCGATGCCTGCATCTTCAAGATGGAAAGCCACAACCATCCCAGCTTCATCGAGCCCTATCAGGGCGCGGCCACGGGCGTGGGCGGCATCATGCGCGACGTCTTCACGATGGGCGCGCGGCCGGTGGCGATGATGAATGCGCTGCGCTTCGGCGCGCCGGATCACCCCAAGACCCGGCATCTGGTGTCGGGCGTGGTTGCGGGCATCGGCGGCTACGGCAATTGCATGGGCGTGCCCACCGTGGGCGGCGAGGTGAATTTCCACCGCTCCTACAACGGCAACATCCTCGTCAACGCGATGTGCGTGGGGCTGGCCCGCACCGACAGGATTTTCCTTTCCGCCGCCAAGGGCGCGGGCAATCCTGTCGTCTATATCGGCTCCAAGACGGGGCGCGACGGCATCCACGGTGCCACCATGGCCAGCGCCGAATTCAGCGAGGACAGCGAGGAGAAGCGGCCCACCGTGCAGGTCGGCGATCCCTTCACCGAGAAGCTGCTGCTCGAAGCCTGTCTCGAATTGATGGCGACGGACGCGATCATCGCCATTCAGGACATGGGCGCGGCGGGGCTCACCTCGTCGTCTGCCGAGATGGGCGACAAGGGCGGCTCCGGCATCGAACTCGATCTGGACAAGGTGCCCCAGCGCGAACCCAACATGACCGCTTATGACATGATGCTCTCCGAATCGCAGGAGCGCATGCTGGCGGTGCTGAAGCCCGGTCGCGAGAAAGAAGCCGAGGCGATCTTCCGCAAGTGGGAACTGGATTTCGCCGTCATCGGCATCACCACCGATACGCACCGGCTGGTGGTCAGGCACAAGGGCGAGGTGGTCGCGGACATGCCGATCACCGCGCTGTCCGACGCCGCGCCGGTCTATGAGCGGCCGTTCGTCGAAGCTGCGCCGCAGGAGGGCGCGCCGGTGTTCGATCCCTCGCGCGATGTGATGCAATCGCTGGTGAAGCTCGTCGGTTCGCCCGACATGTGCTCGCGCCGCTGGGTGTGGGAGCAGTACGACAACACCGTGATGAACGACACAGTGCAGCGCCCCGGTGGCGACGCTGCCGTGGTGCGCGTGCATGGTTCGAGCAAGGGCCTTGCCATTACCACGGACGTGACGCCGCGTTATTGCTTCGCCGATCCTTATGAAGGCGCCAAGCAGGCGGTAGCGGAAAGCTGGCGCAACATCTGCGCCGTCGGCGGCCGGCCGATGGCCGTGACGGACAACCTCAATTTCGGCAATCCCGAAAAGCCGCGCAACATGTGGCAGATCGTGGCCGGGGTCGCCGGCATTGGCGAGGCCTGCCGCGCGCTCGATTATCCGGTCATCTCCGGCAATTGCTCGCTCTACAACGAGACGAATGGCGAAGGCATCCTGCCCACGCCTGCCATCGGCGGCGTCGGGCTGCTGAAGGATGTGCAGCGCATGGCCACGGTGGCGCTGAAACGCGCGGGCGATGCGCTGATTCTGATCGGCGCCACGAACGGCCATTTGGGCCAGTCGATTTACCTGCGCGAGATCGAAGGCAAGGAAGAAGGCGCCGCGCCGCCGGTGGACCTCTCCGCCGAGAAGAGGAACGGCGATCTCGTCCGTGGGCTGATCGAACAGGGGCGCGTGGATACGTGCCATGATCTGTCCGATGGCGGGCTGTTGGCGGCGCTGGCCGAAATGGCGATGGCTGGCGGCATCGGCGCGCAGATCGCGCTGCCGGAAGGCGCAGCGGCGATCCCCTTCCTCTTTGGCGAGGATCAGGCGCGTTATCTCGTCGCTGTGCCGTCTGCCAATGCCGCGGGAATCCTGGCCGAAGCGAAGACTGCGGGCGTGCCGGCGGCTTCCCTCGGGGTAACCGGCGGCGATAAGATCGCGGTGAAAGACGTGGGAGCCGTTGCGATTGGTGCGCTGAGAAAGGCGTACGAAGCCTGGTTCCCCGCCTATTTGGGTGGCAGCGAACTGCCGCCGAGCAATTAAAACGGGTGCTGTCATGGCGATGAACGCCAGTGAAATCGAGAAACTGATCAAGGAAGCGTTCCCCGACGCCGACGTCACGATTACCGACCTCGCCGGTGATAATGACCATTATGCTGCTATGGTCACTTCCTCGGCGTTCAAGGGCAAAAGCCGGGTGCAGCAGCACCAGATGGTGTACGAGGCGCTGAAGGGCCGCATGGGCGGGGTGCTCCACGCCCTGTCGTTGCAGACTGCGGCGAAAGATTAGCTCCGGGCGCCTTGACGTTGCCGGAAGCGTGCCTAAATCATGGGATTGACGACCAAACCGGAACCGCTGCCATGACCGTTCAAGACCAGATCGCCAAGGATATCGCCGAGAACGACGTGGTTCTCTACATGAAAGGCACGCCGGTGTTCCCGCAATGCGGCTTCTCCTCGATGGCGGTGCAGATCCTTTCCAACCTGGGCGTGAAGTTCAAGGCGGTGGACGTGCTGAAGGATCCGGAAGTCCGCCAAGGCATCAAGGAATTTTCCAACTGGCCGACCATTCCCCAGCTTTATGTGAAGGGCGAGTTCGTCGGCGGCTCCGACATCATGCGCGAGATGTACGAGAACGACGAGTTCCGGCCCTTCCTCGCCGAAAAGGGCGTCTCGCTCGAAAACGCCTAATCGCGCCCGAAATGCCGCGCCCACACCGGCGCGATGAGCGGCCGTTGCGAGACGGCCTCGGCCAGCGCCGTGATCTTCGGGATGTGGCCTTCGGCCAGCCATTCCCGGCCAATGCTGTTCCGCCAGCGGCTGAAATTGGCCAGATAAATATCGGCAGCGGAAAAGCCCGTTTCCAGCAGCCAGGGCCCGGCGATCGTTTTTTCCAGAACCAATAGCCGCTCGCGGATGCGGGCTTTCGCTTTTCGGCGCAGGGCCACGGCCGCCTCACCCAAAGGGGCGAAGCGCTCCGGGTAATCGGAAATCTCCACCATCGGGTAGACCTCGGACGCCAGATAGGCGATCCAGCGATAGCATCGCGCGCGCCCGAAACTCGCCGGCGGCGGCAGCAGGCCGGCATCGGGATGGCGCTCCGCTATGGTCAGCAGGATCGCCGCCGATTCCGTCATGATCTCGCCGCCGGGCAGCTTCAGCGCCGGCATCTTGCCTGTAGGATTGATGGCAAGAAATTCGGGAGCTTTCTGCGCATTTTGTTCGAGCGGGACGGTGTGGAATTCGTAACTCACGCCGGCTTCGGCCAGCGCCGCCTCGCTGCTGAAGGCGCCCGATCTCAGATCGCCATAGACGACATAGCTCATGCGCCAAGCATAGCAAAAGGCCGCGAGGTGTGAACCCCGCGGCCTTTGCAGTACCGGTATGCGTGCGCTCCATTCAGCGCGAGTAGTATTCCACCACCAGGCTCGGCTGCATCTGCACCGCATAAGGCACATCGGACAGCTTCGGAGTGCGCAGGAACTTCGCGGTCGCCTTGTTGTCGTCCACCTCGATGTAATCGGGCGTGTCGCGCTCGGGGCTCTTGAGGGCTTCGAGCACCAGCCCCATTTCCTTGGCTTTGCCCGAAAGCTCCAGCGCGTCTCCTTCCTTCACGAGGTAGGAGGGGATGGTGACGCGGCGGCCGTTCACCTTCACATGACCGTGGGAGACGAGCTGGCGCGCGGCGAAAGGCGTGGGCACGAACTTGGCGCGGAACACCACCGCATCCAGCCGGCGCTCCAGAAGGCCGATCATGTTCTCGCCGGTGTCGCCAGGCTTGCGCACAGCCTCTTCGTAATAGCGGCGGAACTGC
The DNA here is from genome assembly GCA_018971835.1 of Alphaproteobacteria bacterium. Lineage (GTDB taxonomy): Bacteria > Pseudomonadota > Alphaproteobacteria > Micropepsales > Micropepsaceae > Rhizomicrobium. The sequence continues at coordinate 2,711 of JAGWZW010000117.1, read as the reverse complement.
TTCTCGGTGATGTTGCCGTAATAGCCCTTGAGCTTCTGCTTGGCCTGAAGCTGGGTGCCGTAGTCCGAAAGCTTCTTGGCGCGGCGCTGGCCGTGCTGGCCGGGGCCGTAGGAACGCTTGTTGACCGGGCTCTTGCCGCGGCCCCAGAGGTTCTCGCCCATGCGGCGATCGATTTTGTATTTGGCGGACGTACGTTTCGACATGCTGGTTCCAGGCTCGATCGGTTAGACGGGCGGCAACGGCTACCCACGGAAGGCGCGCAATATAGCGGCGCACTTCCTGCTGTCAATGGCGTTTAACATGTTGATATTATTGTTATTTGCTATTCGACATCAACTTTTGGTTGAGTGCCCTGGCTTAGGCCCGGCCAAGCGGGTGTCTTTTCCCTGAAACCCTTGACGTCACTGCCAGTCGCGCCGCAGGGTCCGGCGCCCCTGATTTGCGGTGGGAATGCCTGCCGCAACGGACTTTAAATATCCACGACCGGGCGGTTAGAGGGAGCGGTGCACGCAAGCGGGCGTGGCGAAATTGGTAGACGCAACGGACTTAAAATCCGTAGGGGCGAGAGCCCTGTGCCGGTTCAAGTCCGGCCGCCCGCACCATGCTCCATTCCACATTCCCTTTGGCTGATAGCAGCGCTCCGTCTTACCGCGCGGCGCGGTTAAGCAGGATGGTGTCGAGAGCGCTCTGCCGATCGATGAGATCGGCCAGAGTGTAGCGGTCGAGAACGGCGAGGTAAGCCTTGAGCGCTTCCCCGAGGATGCCCTTCAAACGGCAAGCGCGGGTGATCCGGCAGGTATTCGAAGGCTCAAAACATTCGACCAGCGTGAAGTCGTCTTCCATGTGCCGGATTACCTCGCCGAGCCGGATGCGCTCTGGCGACCGCGCCAGGCGCAGCCCGCCACCGCGCCCGCGGACAGTCTCCAGATGGCCGTACTGGCCGAGGTGATAGGCCACCTTCATCAGATGGTTCTTCGAGATGGCGTAGGCGTCGGCCACTTCCTGAATGGTGGCGAGTTCGCCCTCCTTCAGCGCCACATAGATCAGCAGCCTGAGACCATAATCGGTGTAAGTTGTCAGCCGCACGTCTTCTCGCACCTGCTTTTAAGATAGATGCACAATATTGCTTCTCAGCCGCTCCGGCAATAGCCCCGCGAAAGATGCCGATGCGCCGGCACATCCGACCGGCGCAGCCAGCCGGTGCAGCAAGCAGGGTTCAACCCTCCGCCTGCGATTGAGCGGCGGCAACGTCTTCCACCCTCGGTAACGGGTCGAAAACCGAAAGCGGGGTCATGGCCGCACCATAGGCCTTGCCCGGTGCATCACAACCCCGCCTTGCAGTGTACGGATTCAACTCGGCACGTACAACCTGTGAAGCCAGACCCGCTCGACAGAGTTGATGCAATTGCCGGCTTGAGATCTGGTGCGCACCTTTACAGCGGTACGACAAACCGCAGGAAGCCGCGGGTGTCGTGATTGACATTGCTGTTGGCGACGTCCTGTGTCACGTAGGCCTGAACGGTGAGCGGCCCGAAGGAGTAGCCGACCAGGCCGCCCAGCGCGAACTGGCTGGTTTCCTGATAGGCGGGAGACGGCTTGCTGAGGTCGGACATGATATACGATACTGGTCCCACTTCCCATTTGCCGAAGGTCTTCGTGGCGGTCAGATCGACGGTGATCGTGTCGGGTTGGACGGCCTGATGAGTCCGCACATCGTTGCTGCTGATGCCGAGCAAGGCGTGCGCGGTGACATCCCAGCCATTGGCAGTGTAGCTGAGGGCCGCGCGTTCGTTGAAGGTCCAGACGTTTTGGGCAAGGCCGTCGGCCTTCACCGGGGCATAGCCGCCGACGAAATTGCTGAAGTTCCAGCCGTTCCCGAGATCCCAGGCGATGCCGAACAGAGCTGCCGGATTGTAGATGCCGGAAAGCCAGGTGGTGTGATCGACGCCGACGCCGTCTTCCGGCAGCGCGCCATAGGCTTCAACGCGGCCGCCCAGAAGCTTCCACGGCGTCGACCACGCCAGCACCGGAATGTTTACGACGGCGTTGAGCGTCGGTGTATTGGCGCGTGAGATGTAGCTGCCGGTATTGATGAAATAGAAGCCCTGCGGCAGCGGCGCGCCCAACGCCAGGCCGATGGTTTCTCCGGCTTCGTTGACTGGGCCGGCAATTGTCGGCGTCGCACCCGCTGCCAGTGCAACGGCGCCGAAAGCTGCGGAAAAAAGGGCAGCTTTGATTTTCATGGTCGTTCCTCCCGATCTTCGATCTTGGTTCGGAATGCGTGTTCGCGCACGAAACGCATTCGACGCAGACAGTGTGAATCGGTGAACGATGTTGTTGTAGCTGTACCTTCGATCAGTGTTGCCGATATCGCACAACAGTGAAGAAACCAGTTTGCACGCGTGCGATTGATGCACGCAGCGCCGGCACCTGGGCTTCGCGCGTGTCGCCGCGCACTCCGTGCGGGGCACGGAGCGGCGAACGGCAGCACAGGTGCGCGCTATTTTTTCTTAGCGTTATTGAGCAGGTCGTTGACGACTGCGGGATCGGCGAGGGTTGAGGTGTCGCCGAGATTGGCGGTGTCGCCTTCGGCGATCTTCCTGAGGATGCGGCGCATGATCTTGCCCGAGCGGGTCTTGGGCAGGCCGGGGGCGAACTGGATCACGTCGGGCCGGGCGATGGGCGAGAGATGTTTCGACACCCATTGCTTG
>JAGWZW010000116.1 GCA_018971835.1 Alphaproteobacteria bacterium | reverse complement strand
TGTAGGATCATGATCCTATAGCTGGTCTGACCGGAGCCGGCCTTGCCGGAAAAGGGGACAAAGAAAATGAGCGAGCAATCCAATACAGGACTGAGGAACAGGGGTGGTGCAGGCGGGCGGCGGGGGCGCAGCGGCGGACTGCGGTTCGCCGGGGCTGTAGCCGCCCATGTCTATGGCGTGACCCAGGACGAGCTGATGGCCACCACCCGCCGGGCGCGGCGGGCGGCAGAGGCCCGCCAGGCCGCGATGTATCTGGGCCATGTGGTGTTCGGCGTCACGCTGGCCGAGGTCGGCCGCGCCTTCCACCGCGACCGCTCCACCGCCAGCTACGCCTGCCGGCGGGTGGAGGACCGGCGCGAAAACCCCGAATACGATCGCATGATCGCCTGGATGGAGGTGCTGTTGCGCAGCGCCGGCACGCCGGGCGACGGCCCGGGCGAGACGACGGGCGGCGCGGCCGAGGTGCGGCAATGAACCCCCGTCCGCCGCTGGAACATGTGGTGGTGCGCGAGGCGCGCCGCGTCTTCCGCAGATTGCGGACGTCGGGTGCCTATCTGGCGCCGGATGGCGGGCGCTTCGTGCTGATGGTCAATGCGCGCGCCAAACGCAGCGTGCTTTGGGTGGAGGCCTATCTGGTGATGGAGTTCCTGCGCCGCGATTGGCTGCGGCCCAGAAGCTTCACGCCGGGCTCGATGCCCGAAACCTACTGTCTCAGCGATGCGGGTGAAGGCTGGTATCTGCGCGCGGTGGCCGAAGCCGAGCCCTTCGCCGCCCAGCATCAGCTGCGCCGGCAGGTGCTGATCGAAACGGCGGAAGGCGAGCGGTCCGTCATCGTCAACGAGGGGGAATCGCCGCTGGGCTGGCTGCGCCAGCGCCGGCACATCGACGCCGCGCAGTTCGAGGCGGGCGAGCGGCTCCGGCGCGATTTCACCATCGCCCAGCTCACGCCGCGCCTGGGCGTCGATCTCACCGCGCCGATCGTGCTGGGCCGCCGCGGGCTGAAGGGCGAGGCGCCGCTCAGCGACGCCGTGCTGGCCGCCAAGGCGCGCGTGCGCGCGGCGCTGGCGGCGGTGGGGCCGGGGCTGGCCGACATGCTGTTCGACGTCTGCTGCCATCTGAGCGGACTGGCAGAGGTGGAGCGCGCGCATGACTGGCCGCGCCGTTCCGCCAAGGTGGTGCTCGACATCGCGCTCGACCGGCTGGCGCTGCATTACGGGCTTCGGATGCGCGCGCCGGCCCGCGCCCGCATGCGCGGCTGGCAGGCGGAACCACCCGTGGAGTCGGGCCGATGAGCGCAGAAGAACTTTCCTCCCCCGTTTACGGGGGAGGTGGCGCGCGTAGCGCGACGGAGGGAGGATCACCGCGCCGGCTTCAATCGCAGCAGGTATTTGTGCACGCCATCGAGTACCAGATCGCCATGCTGGTTGTGCACGGTGGCGCGCATCGCCACCACGCCGGTGGTGTGCTGCGGAATCAGCGCCACGATCTCGAGCGCGGGATAGAGCGTGTCGCCGGGATGGACGGGCTTGAGGAATTTCGCGCTCACCTCGACGAAGCCGATCAGCGTCTCGCCGATGACATGGGGGAACAGCCCGGCGCCCGCCGCGGTGAAGGCCAGCACCTGCAGCCCGTGCGCCAGCGGCGCGGGATGGCCGAGGCGGCGGCAGTATTCCTCGTCGTAATGGATCGGATGATTGTCGAGGCTGACGGCCTGGAAGGCGGCGAAGTTGGCGTCCGTCAGCGTGCGCGAGGGACTGCGGAAGATTTCGCCGGTGCGGAGGTCTTCGAAGCGCCGCAGCGGCACCACGCGGTGCTGGAGGGGATCGAAATCGTCTGCCATGCGGGCGCGCTCCGGTTGCGGGCCCAATTGACGTGCGCGCCAGCCCTCAAGTCAACGGCCTCAACCTTCGGCGGCGCGGCGGGCGCGGTCGCGCTCGCTCTGCTCGATCTCGGCCTTGACCTGGGAGAGGCTGCGGATGGCAATGCTCTGCAGATCGTCGATCACGCCCAGCGCGGCGGCGCAGCCTTGCGCATGGTTCCGGCAGGCCTGATGCGGCGCGCCCAGCAGGCTTTCGACGCTGCCGGCGACGGCGGGCGGCAGCACGCTGACGACGGCGCCCGGCACCGGGCTCGGCCGGCCGAGCCCGAGATCGGGCTCGCGCGGCATGAAGACCGCCACCACCGCGATCCAGAATAATGCACGCAAGATCATTCGAGCCTCCATTGCCCGGACAGGAGCAAGTTTGGGGCCCGCGCTTTGCCAGCGCCTGAAACCATTTCGTAAAATTCGATACGCTTCGGTTAATTCGGGAAATCCGCCATTTTAGGGAAAACCGAAGCTCTCGGAATTTGCGCTGTTTCAATTCAATACAGAATCGAATTTGAATCGTGTGAAACTAAAATTTTCATCAAATGCCGCGCTGTGCCGGTCTGGGACGGGATCCTGCCTGTCATGGCCTGCGACTGCAGGCCATCCAGTTGCAACGAGCACCGGCAGAGAGTGCGAAAACTGGATCCCCCGCATTCGCGGGGGATGACAGTAACAATCGATAAGCCGCTATCGCGCCGCCGGCAGGTCGAGTGTGGCGGTGAAGCCTTCGCCGTGCGCGCTGTCGATCGTCAGCGTGCCGCCGTGCAGTTCCGCCAGCGCCGCCACCAGCGGCAGGCCGAGCCCGCTGCCGCGCGCGCTGCCGGCGATGCCCTGGCCCACCTGCTCGAAGGGCTCGAGGATGCGCTGGAGATCTTCGGCGGCGACGCCGGGGCCGTTGTCGGCCACCACGATGCGCACACGCTCGCCCGCGCGCGTCGCCGACAGCATGACGGTGCCGCCGTTCTGGGTGAAGGCAACCGCGTTCTCGGCGAGCTGGCACACCATCGCGGACAGCGCGTTCTCGTCGGCGTCGGCGCAGAGATCGGCCGGCGGGGCCTCCACGCGGAGGCTGATGGTTTTTTGTTCCGCGCGTTCGCACACGGTATCGCTGGCGCCGTAGAGCATGGAGGCCACGGGCACCGGCGCGCGCTTGAGCGGATAGCGGCCGGCAGCGATCTTGGTCAGATCGAGAATCTGGTTCTGCATCCGCAGCAAATTGGTGCCGGCAAGATGGATCAGCCCGGCATATTCACCGATCTGCTCAGGCGAGAAATGGCCCGGTGCCGTGCGCAGCAGATCGGAAAAGCCGATGATGGCGTTGAGCGGCGTCTTCAGCTCATGGCTCATGGTGCGCAGGAACGTGGTCTTGGCCTGGGCGGCGCCCTGCTCGGCAGCGTCGAGCCGCTTGGTGAGATCGGCCAGGTAATTGGCCTGCCAGTGAGCGCGCGCCGCGCTCTTGTCGAGCGCATCGCGGACCTCGGCCAGCGCCGTTTCGGCGCGCTGCTGGTCAGTGACGTCGGTATAGACGGTGGCGCGGCCGCCGTCGCCGGTCGTGCGCTCGCGCACCAGATAGGCTTTGCCGTTGGCCATCGTCACGGTCAGCGCGCCCGCATCGGCGCGATGGGTGACGAGCCGTTTCTCGCGCCAGGCATCCGCCGTGCAGTCCAGCACCACAAGGCCTCTTTGCAGCACCGAATCGATCATGTCGGCGAAGCCGATGCCGGCCAGTTTCTCGGCCGACGCACTGCCGTGCAGATGGGCGAAGGCCTGATTGCAGAGGGCGAGGCGGTCGTTCTTGTCCCAGAGGGCGAAGGCATCGGCGGAGAGTTCGACCGCAGTGACGAGCCGGTTATAGGCATTGCGTGCGGACGTCGCGTCGCTCCACAGCACGATCCAGCCGCCGCTGGGAATTTCACGCGCCTTGATCTCGATGATGCGGCCGTCGGCCAGCCGGATATCGCGCGGCTGGTGGTCGTTGATGCGCAGCTGGGCGAGGCGCTGCGCGACGTAGCCGTCTTCGTCCTTCGCCCAGCACGCCGGCGCGATCTCGCCACCGGCCAGTTCCACGCGCACCAGCTCTTCGTAGCGTTTGCCGATGAGCGTTGCCGCCGGCGGCATTGCGCGGAACAAATAGCCGTAGTGGCGATTGAGATAGCGCAGGTGCGTGCCGGCATCGAACACCGCGACCGCTACCCGCAGGCAATCCAGCGCTTCCAGCACCGTCGCCGGATCAGCCGGAGCGCGACTGTCGCCCGGCCCGGCATAGAGCTGCTGCGCAAGGGTCACCGCCATGTTTCACACCCCACCGGGCGCCTCTTGTGGCACCTTGCCGGGCAGTATGCGCAGCTTCGCTTGCTGAAACCTTTCATTGTTTTTGAGCGAGGGCAGAATCAAGTCATCATCGTTAAGAGATGGTGAACAACCGCTGCCTTAAATGTTGTGAATGAACGAACGAAGCGCCAAGCGATTCAAACTTCGTTAAGTTTGCGGGCCGAGGATGGCCCCACGCGAATCAATCGGGACCGAGATGGCTTCTTCCACCTCCAGCGCTGCCGTGATGGTCGCAGGCTCTGCCAGTGCCCGGCGCCGTTTCGTGGCAGTGCAGGCGGCCAAGGCCCTGGCCGGCGCGCTGCTGGGCGGGCTCTTCCTGGCCGTGATGGGCCGGCCGGATGTGGCCGAAATCATAGCGCTGGCGGGGCTTTTGCTGCCCGGGCTGCTGGCGCTGATGGGGCTGACGAACCTGCCGCTGGCCACGCTCGAAACCGCCTCGCTGGCCAGTTTTGCCGCCCTCATCGGCTATCTGGTGGCGATCACCGGGGGGCTGCAGTCGCCGCTGGTGGTGTGGTTTGCCCTGATTCCGGCCGAGGCGGCGCTGGCCGGCGGGCGCCCGGCGGTGACGCGGGCGGCCTTGGCCGCAGCCCTGGCGCTGCTGGCTGTGATCGCAGTCGAGGCGCTGCACGCGCTGCCGGTGTCGCGGCTGGAATTTCCGGGCTGGCAGATTTACGCGGGTTCCGCGCTGGCGGCGGTGATCCAGTCGGCCTTCGTCGCCACCGCCGCGCAGGAGCGCCAGCGCCTGGCCGACCAGGCCGCGGCCGAAGGCGCGGCGATGTACCGGTTCCTGGCCGACAATGCGATGGATCTCATTACCCGGCATTCCTCGGACGGGCGCATCCGCTTCGCCAGCCCGGCCTCGCGGGTGCTGCTGGGCCGGCCGCCGGAGAAGCTGCTGGGCCGCGCGCCCTCGGCGCTGGTCCATCCCGACGATCTGAAGACCATGCAGGCGGCCTTCGTGGAGGCGAGCTATTTCGGCCGCGCCTCTGCTGCCGAGGTCCGGCTCAAGCGCGACGACGGCTCCTATGTCTGGACCGAGATGCGCTGCCGCCCGGCGCAGGCTTCGGCCGGGCAGGCCGCCGACATCGTGGCGGTGACGCGCGACATCTCCGACCGCAAGGCGCATGAGCGCGAACTGATCGAAGCCCGCGATCTGGCGGAGGAGGCGAACAAGGCCAAGTCCCGCTTCCTGGCCAACATGAGTCACGAATTGCGTACGCCCCTCAATGCCATCATCGGCTTTTCCGAGGTGATGACGCACGAGATGTTCGGCCCGGTGGGCTCGGCGCGCTATCTGGAATATGCCTCGCTGATCCACGAATCCGGCGGCCACCTGCTCGATCTCATCAACGGCATCCTCGACATGTCGAAGATCGAGGCTGGCAAGTTCGAACTGGACGAAGAGGATTTCGACCTCGAAGAGGTCGCCAGCCAGGCGGTGCATTTCGTCACCGTGCAGGCGGACCGCAAGGGCGTAGCGCTCCAGATGGCGGTGCCGCGCGAATGCCGGCGCATCTATGCCGACCAGCGCGCGCTCAAGCAGATTCTGGTCAACCTGCTGACCAACGGCGTCAAGTTCACCCCGCGCGGCGGGCAGGTGAGCCTGACGGCACGCCGGGACGAGACGGGGGTGGAGATCACGGTGCGCGATACCGGCGTGGGTATCTCCGACGCCGATCTCAAGCGCCTGGGCCAGCCCTTCGAGCAGGCCGAAGGCGCCCATGTGCGCACGCAGGAAGGCACCGGCCTTGGCTTGGCGCTGGTCAAGGCGTTGTCGGCCATGCACGGCGGCGAGGCGCGCATCGAATCGGTGCTGGGCGAAGGCACGGCGGTTGTCGTGCGGTTGCCGTACGCGGCGCTGGATGAGAAGGGTTCGCGGCTGGCGCCGGTCTGCGTGCTGCCGCTGCGCGGCGCTGCTGCCTGAAGCGATATTTACGCAGTTTGCAGGTTTGTTTGTAAGGCAGGCAGGCGTGTGTTTCTATGCCGGCATGGATACAGGCGCGGTTTCCAGGCGGCTCAAGGCATTGGGCGTCAGCCCCGCCAATCAGTGGATGGCGGATTATTGGCTGTCACTGTGCCGCGCCGGCGTCCCGCCGCTCTATTCTTCACTGGATCTCTGCGAGTTGAGCGATGTGCTGCGGTACTGCAGCCTCATCGAGGTGACGCCGGGCAAGAGCCTGCGCATCCGCATCGCCGGAATGGCGCTGCGGCTGGTGCTGGGAGACGACGTTGCGGGAAAGGATTTTCTGGCGTTGACCCCGGCACCGCAGCGCGCCCAGCGGCTGACGCGCTACAGCGCCGTCGCCACCGGCGCCATCGGCGTCGGCCGGCGCAAGGTTCTGCGCCCCGATGGCGGCATGGCCCCGATCGAAAGCGTGATCTTGCCGCTGGCGGACGTTGGCCCCGCCGATCTGCACCTGGTGCTGGTGCATACGGACTGGCGGCCGGAAGGCCAGGAATGGCTGGGCGTGGACGCCACTTATGTGCTGACGCTGGTGGACGAGTTTCACCTCGTGCCGCTCGATTGAAGGCCGTGCTAGAACCGGCGCCATGACCCCGCGCCTCAAAGCCGGAATATTCGTTCGCGCCCTGATCCGCCGCGCCGAGGTGGCCGGCGCCGCGGCCTATGTCGCGAAGAAGGGCGCGGAAGAGGCCGGCGCGGTGCTGATCAAGATCGCGCGGCTGGACGGCACCTGCACGGTGCTTTCCCAGGCGCGGCGCGGCGAGGGCGAACTCATCTGGCTCAAACCCTTGGGCGACAATGCCGACGAAGCCGCCGCGTCTGCCTATTTCGAACGCCAGCGCAAATACGACCCCGATCTCTGGATCGTGGAGATCGAGGACCGCCAGGGCCGCACCTTCGTGGACGAGCCGGTGGTCTGACTCACAGCATGTCGCCGGCGCGCCCGATCAGGTTGGCGATCAGGCTGGCGAAGGCATTGCCGTCGCCTAAGGCATAGATGAAGGCCAGCAGGATGGCGATTGCCACCACCAGGCCGCCCAGCGCCGGAGAGGTTTCACGTTCGCTGTTGTCGCGCATGGCATCCAGATCCTCGCTTTCATTGCGCGGGTTCGTCCCGGTCCCCAGAAGCGCGAGGATAAGAGCAGGTCTTTGCGGAAGCGTGAGCGGCGGGCTTTGCGGCTGAATCAAATTCGGCCGATACTTGCCTAAAATGCGGAAAGGGTGCGGGCGGCGCTCAGTGGAAAGGAAACACCGACAGGAAGACCAGGCCGCCCGCCAAGACCAGACCAAGAAAACACTCGATGGCGATCCGTTCGCTTTTGCTCCAGCGGAGCCAGTCGCGCTTGAGATCGCGCCAAGGACCGGGGGCGCCCTGCCATGCGGGAGGGGCCGCAATTGAACGAGGCAGATGACTATACATGTACGCCTCCGGTCCGTTGGCAGAGACACGCTCGCATGTGCCTTGAGGTGGAACAATTCGCAATTGTCCTTAAGGGGAAGCCCGTATGCGTGGGGGTTTTGGTGCGCCTGGCGAACCGGCCAGATGACAAGCCGCGCCGCATCGTGTAGGCAGCGCCCACCATGAACGACACCACCACGCTTGTCCCCGGAACGCCCGCTGCGGAAGCCGTCCGGCGCCGCACCTTCGCCATCATTTCGCACCCGGACGCCGGCAAGACCACGCTGACCGAGCATTTGCTGCTCTTGGGCGGCGCCATCCGCGCGGCCGGTCAGGTCAAGGCCCGCGGCGAGGCCCGCCGCGCCCGCTCCGACTGGATGAAAATCGAGCAGGAGCGCGGCATCTCCGTCACCAGCGCGGTGATGACGTTCGAATATGGCGGCGCAGTCTTCAACCTGCTCGATACGCCGGGCCACGAAGACTTTTCCGAAGACACCTATCGCACGCTCACCGCCGCGGACAGCGCGGTGATGGTGATCGACGCGGCCAAGGGCATCGAGGCGCAGACCCGCAAGCTGTTCGAGGTCTGCCGGTTGCGCGACATTCCCATCGTCACCTTCGTCAACAAGATGGACCGCGAGGCGCGCGATCCCATCGAGCTGCTCGACGAGATCGCCGACCAGCTCCAGCTCGAATGCGTGCCGATGAACTGGCCGGCGGGCATGGGGCTGAACTTCCGCGG
>JAGWZW010000027.1 GCA_018971835.1 Alphaproteobacteria bacterium | reverse complement strand
GGCCCGCCCGCGCCGCCTTGCGCGCGCGCGCCTCGGCGATCAGCGCCTTGAGCGTGGCGGTGTCGAAATCCGACAGGTCGATGAAATGCTTCGGCCCTTCAGCCGTTCTGGTCAGCGCGTTCATGCCGCGGTCTTTCCTGCAGCTTCCAGATCGCGCGCGGCGGCACCGAGCAGCGCCACCGCCTCGCGCACATGGCTTTCCTCGATGTTGAGCGGCGGCAACAGGCGCACCACGTTGTCGCCCGCCGGCACCGCCAGCATATGATGGCTTCGCAACACGTTCACGAACTCGGCGTTGGGCACCTTCATCTTGAGGCCCAGCATCAGGCCTTCGCCGCGCACCTCGGCGAACACGCCCGGATGCGCCGCCACCAGCCCTTCGAGCTGCTGGCGCGCATAGCCGGAAATCCGGCGCACCTGCGGCAGGAACTCTGGCGCCAGCACCACGTCCAGCACCGCATTGCCCACCGCCATCGCCAGCGGATTGCCGCCAAAGGTGGAGGCATGGCTGCCCGGCGCCATCGCCCGCGCCGCCCGCTCGGTGGCCAGGCACGCTCCCATCGGAAAGCCGCCGCCGATGCCCTTGGCGATGGCCATGATGTCCGGCGTCACGCCGCTCCATTCATGGGCGAACAGCTTGCCGGTGCGGCCCACGCCGGTCTGCACCTCGTCGAAGATCAGCAGCAGGCCGTGCTCGTCGCACAGTTTGCGCATGGTGCGCAGGAACTCGGTCGGCACGGGGCGCAGGCCGCCCTCGCCCTGCACCGGCTCGATCAAGAGCGCCGCGGTTTGCGGCCCGATGGCGGCCTTGAGCGCCGCGAGGTCGGCAAACGGCACCTGGTCGAAGCCTTCCACCTTGGGGCCGAAGCCCTCCAGGTATTTCGCCTGCCCGCCCGCCGCGATCGCCGCCAGCGTGCGGCCGTGGAAGGCGCCCTCGAAGGTGATAATGCGGAAGCGCTCCGGGTGGCCCGCGCCATACTGGAAGCGGCGCGCCATCTTGATCGCGCATTCGATGGCCTCGGCGCCGGAATTGCCGAAGAACACGGTGTCCGCGAAGCTCGCCGCCACCAGCCGCGCGGCCAGCTTCTCCTGCCCCGGGATGTGGTAGAGGTTGGAGGTGTGCCAGAGCTTGCCCGCCTGCTCGCGCAGCGTCTCGACCAGGTGCGGATGGGCGTGGCCCAGCGCATTGACCGCGATGCCCGCGCCGAAATCGAGATATCGCTCGCCATCCTCGGCGAAAAGGTAGGAACCTTCGCCGCGGACGAATGCGACATCCGCCCGGTTATAGGTTGGCAGGACTGGCGGGAACACGGCGTTTCTCCTTCGCGCGAGCGGTTGAAACAGATAAGCCGGGCACGCGCGGGCCCGGCTTTGGCTCTTATCCGATTTTCCGGCAGCAAGGGCAATATTCGGGTAGCCGCCAGGCCCCGGGCGAAAGATCGCGCGGCCGCCGGCAGGGGGGCAGGCTCTTCGGGAGCGGATTGATCGGGATATAGCCCAAATGGAGATGGCAGCGTCCCGCCTCAAGGGGGCGGTGCTGAAAAAATTCCTCCACAACCTGCTGCGTCCGTCCGGCCGCCATCCTGTGGACAAGGGATTGCGTGCGGCTTGCAACCCTTGTGCGAGCCTTAACCTTGGCTACGATATCTAGTGCCATAGCCAAAGGAGGCTCGGGATGGGGTGGACGGACGAACGCGTCGAGCAGCTCAGGTCGCTCTGGACCGAAGGGCTGTCGGCCAGCCAGATCGCCCGCGTACTGGGCGGGGTAACCCGCAATGCCGTAATCGGCAAGGTTCATCGCCTCGGTCTGGCCGGTCGAGCCAGCCCCTCGCGCAGCGAGCGGCCGCGCTTGGCCATGACGCCCAAGGCGCCGGTGCGCGCCCATGCCCCGGCCGCGCCGGTGGTGGAAGAGGATCCCGTGATCCTCGACGACGGCAGCTTCGCCACGGTGCTGACCATCAACGACCGCATGTGCCGCTGGCCGATCGGCGATCCGTCGGAGAACGAGTTCCATTTCTGCGGCCGCAAGCCCAAGAATGGCTCGCCCTATTGCGAGGCCCACGCCCGCAAGGCCTACCAGCCGCAGCAGCCGCGCCGCGACAAGACCCGCATGGCAAGCTGAAACGAGCGGACAGTCGACAGCGGTTAGCGAGCAGGGATGCCCTGTTCGCTAGCTGCCGTTTTCAGGCCATCTCGCCGACAAAAGTGTCGTCCAGCGCGTAGCCGGCCGAGCGCACGGTGCGGATGGGATCGCGCACCCCTTCGAGGTTGAGCGCCTTGCGCAGGCGGCCGACATGCACGTCCACCGTGCGGGCCTCGACGTAAACGTCCGAGCCCCACACCGCATCGAGCAACTGCTCGCGGGAAAAGACACGGCCGGGATGCTGGATCAGGTGATCGAGCAGCTTGAATTCGGTAGGGCCGAGGTGCACGTCCTTGCCGGAGCGGCGCACGCGATGGGCCACGCGGTCCATCTCGATATCGCCGATGCGCACCACATCGTCGGCCAGGCCCGGGCGGATGCGGCGCATCACGGCGCGCAGCCGCGCCAGCAATTCGTCCATCGAAAAGGGCTTGGTGATGTAATCGTCGGCGCCGGTATCGAGGCCGCGGATGCGATCGGTTTCCTCGCCGCGCGCGGTCAGCATGATGATGGGGACGTTGCGCGTCTCCTGCCGCGTGCGCAGCCGGCGGCAAACCTCGATGCCGGAAAGCTGCGGCATCATCCAGTCCAGCAGCACGACGTCGGGCTTTTCCTCGCTGGCGACCAGCAGGGCTTCCTCGCCGTCATGGGCTTCGAGCACGCGATAGCCCTCGCGTTCGAGGTTGTAGCGCAACAGTGTGGTCAGCGCCGCTTCGTCTTCGGCGACCAGAACGGTGGGTTTCAGCGTCATGACGACCCGCGATTGAAAGGCACGTTGGTGGTGGCGGTGATGTCGGCTTTGGGCCGGTCGGTCGCCAGATAGCCGCCTGTCACCATGTGATAGACGGTCTCGGCGATGTTGGTGGCGTGGTCGCCCGCGCGCTCGATGTTCTTGGCGACGAACAGCAGATGCGTGCACAGCCCGATGGTGCGCGGGTCTTCCATCATATAGGTGAGCAACTCGCGGAACAGGCTGTTGTAAAGTTCGTCCACCTCGTCGTCGTTGCGCCAGACGGTTTCGGCGCCGACGGCATTGCGGTCCGAATAGGCGTCGAGCACGGTCTTGAGCTGGCCGATCGCCGCCTTGCCCATGCGCGCCAGCGATTGCGTCAGGCGAATCGGCGGTTCGCGGTTCAGCACCAGTGCGCGCTTGGCGATGTTCTTGGAGAGATCGCCGATGCGCTCCAGCTCGCCGGCGATCTTGATCGCCGCCAGCGTCTCGCGCAGATCGACCGCCATCGGCTGGCGCAGCGCCAGGAGCCTGTGGGCCTGGTTCTCCACCGCTTGCTGCGCCTGATCGACCTTGGCGTCACCGGCCACCGTGCGCTCGGCCAGCGCCGAATCGCGCTTGGCGATGGCATCCACCGCATCGGCCAGCTGGGCTTCCGCCAGGCCGCCCATCTGGGCAACCGTGCTCGACAGCGTTTCGAGCTGCTCGGTAAAAGCCTTAACGATGTGTTCGCTCATCTCGTTTCCCAATGCCGGCCTCCGGACGTCACGATGCCAATACCCGAATCGTTTCGTACCCGACTATCCTGCGCGCATAGTCCCTACCCGCGGAACGCCACGGGTATGCGACACATTTATAACAATTCTATGACGCCCGCGCTGGCGGGATTTATTCCGCCGCCCGGGTAACGCTGGCGCCCTCCGCCGCCGGCAGGCTGACCGTGAAGCAGCTGCCCTGCCCGGGCTGGCTCTCCACCTGCAGCCGGCCCTGATGGCGGTTGACGATATGCTTGACGATGGCCAAGCCGAGCCCCGTGCCGCCTTTCTCGCGGCTGCGCTTCACGTCCACGCGGTAGAACCGCTCGGTCAGGCGCGGAATGGCCTCGCGCGGGATGCCCTCGCCGTCATCCTTGACGGCAACCGAAACCATCGCCCCGGCACCGCGCCGCGCCGGCGCCCCGGGCTTGGCCAGCGCCAGCGAAACCCAGACATGGCCACCCTTGCGGCCATATTTGATGGCGTTGTGGAGCAGGTTCTGGAAGAGCTGGATCAACTCGTCGCGCTGGCCGGTGACGGCGGGAAGGCCCGCCGAATCCCCAATGGCGAGGGTGACGCCGTCCGCCTCGGCCAGGGGCGCCAGCGCCGCCGCCGCGTCACGCACCACTGCACCCAGATCGACCGCGCCCGAAGGCGGTACGTGCTCGTTCTGCTCGATGCGGGTGAGCGAGAGCAGGTCGTCGATAAGCCGACGCATCCGCCCGGCTTCGACGCTCATGATCTCCAGAAATTTCTCGCGCGCCTCGGGATCTTCCCTGGCGTGGCCGCGCAGCGTGTCGATGAAGCCCGATACCGCGGCCAGCGGCGTACGCAGCTCGTGGCTGGCGTTGGCGACGAAATCGGCCCGCGCCTGCTCGGCCCGCTTCATGGCGGTGAGATCGTGAAGCAACAGCACGGTCATGCGCGGCTCGTCCACCCGCGTGACATAGGCCTGGTAATGCCGCTCCACCGGCACGCGAACCATGAACTCAACCGAGGTTTGCGCCCCCGTACCGGCGGTCTTCTCGATCGCCTGCAGCACCTCGGGCGTGCGCAGCACCGCGGACACCGGCTTCTTCTGGGCATCGAGCCCCACCACCGCCCGCATCGCCTTGTTGGCGAACAGCACCCGCGCGCCGGCATCCAGCAGCAGCAGGGGATCGGGCAACTGCTCGAAGACCTGGGCGGTTCCCGCGGGCAGGCCCGGCGGCGTCGCGGTGGGCGCCACCACGGCGGCCCGGCGCGCCTCGCGCCGGCGCATCAGCGCGCCCGTCACCGACACCGCCAGCGCTGCGCCCAGCACCAGCCAGAGGGCCGGGCGGCCGCCCAGCCCGGCCACGAGGCCGCCGCCGGCGAGCCCGGCCGCCGCCAGCCACCATGTGCGCCGATCCTCGTCCAGTTCTGCCTCCCAAGCCTGCCTCGCCGGACGGATCACGCCGACGATTCGCCCCGTCAATATACGCGCCGGTACCAGACCCGCGCAGATATCATGAAAATTTTACAGTCTTCGACGCTCAGGGCCCGGGCCCGGCGCGCGGGGCGGCATGGACCGGACTACCTTATGCTATAGATCAATAAAGGGAGGGAGTGACGTGCCGATGAGCCCGAAGCAGCCCGATATTCGCCTGGCGGCGGAAACCGGGGCACCGCTGCCGTCTGCCGCGGCACCGGCCGACCGCTATGCCCGCAAGAAGGACGCCATCGTCTCGGCGGCCACCTCGCTGCTCAACCGGCGCGGCGTGAAGGGCATGACCCTGGCCGACGTGGCGGCGAGCGTGGACCTCTCCACCACCTCGGTCACCTATTACTTCCGCAAGAAGGAGGATCTGGCCGTCGCCTGCTTCCTGCGCGGCATCGAATGGTTCGACCGGCTGACCGACGACGCCTTCGCGCAAGCCGATCCGCGCGCGCGGCTGCGGCGCTTCATCGAACTCTACCTGGAATCCAACCGGCGCATCCGCGAAGGCGAGGAACGGCCGACCGTCGTATTCAACGACATCCGCGCGCTCAAGGAACCGCACCTATCCATCGTGCTGGAGCCGTACAACGCGCTCTTCCGCAAGGTGCGCGCGATGTTCCAGGCACCGGGCATCGGGCTGGAGCGCAGCGCCGCCAACGCCCGCACGCACATGCTGATGGAGCAGATTTACTGGTCCGCAGTGTGGCTGGCGCGCTACGAGGTGGAGGATTATCCGCGCATCGGGGCGCGCATGTTCGACATCCTGAACAACGGGCTGGCGCACGAAAACGCGCGATGGGAGCCGCTGTCGCTGGCCGACGCCTGCCGCACGCCGGCGAGCGCGCAGGATGGCGGGCGTGAAACCTTCCTGATCGCCGCCACCAAGCTGATCAACGATCACGGCTATCGCGGCGCCTCGGTGGAGAAGATCTCGGCGCACCTCAATGTCACCAAGGGCTCGTTCTATCATCACAACGACGCCAAGGACGACCTGGTAGTGGCCTGCTTCGACCGCACCTTCGACGTCATCCGCCGCGTGCAGTCCGCCGCCATGAAGCAGCCCGGCAGCGAATGGCAGCGACTGTGCTCGGCCGCGGCGACACTGGCCGAATACCAGGTGTCCGACCAGGGGCCGCTGTTGCGCGCCTCGGCGCTGAGCGCGCTGCCCGAAACCATCCGCCAGGACACGGTATCGCGCTGGACGCGCGTATCGGACCGCTTCGCGGCGATGATCTCCGATGCGATCATGCAGGGCGCGATCCGTGCCGTCGATCCGGTGATCGCGGCCCAACTCATGAACGCAGCGCTGAACGCGGCGGCCTCGCTCGGCATGGCCGCACCAGGCGCGCCGCTCTCCGAGGCGGCGGCGCTCTACGCCAAGCCGCTGCTGATGGGGATATTCTCGAAATAAGTTACACGTTCGGCTCGGTGGCAAAAACCTTCTTCAGTTCGTTCTTCAGGATCTTGCCATTGGCGTTGCGCGGCAGGGTTTCGGGCCAGAACACCACCTTCACCGGCACCTTGAAGGCGGCGAGCTTGCCGGCGACGAAGCTGCGCAGTTCGGCTTCCGTGGTGTGCATGCCGGGCTTGAGATGTACCACTGCGCCCGGCTCCTCGCCCAGCGTATGATGCGGCACCGCCACGACGGCCGCGTCCATCACCGCGGGATGCTCGTAAAGCGCGCTTTCCACCTCGATGCAATAAATGTTCTCGCCGCCGCGGATCAGCATGTCCTTGGCGCGATCGACGATGTAGCAGAAACCTTCCTCATCGAGGCGCGCCAGATCGCCGGTCTTGACCCAGCCGTCCACGAAGGTTTCGGCCGTAGCTTCGGGCTTGTTCCAATAGGCTTTGACGATGTTGGGGCCCCGGGCCCACAGTTCGCCCACTTCGCCCGGCGGCAGCGTCTCGCCGTTCGGCCCCACCACTTTCAGATCGCACACCGGCGCGGCCGGTCCCGCCGAATCGGGACGGTGCTCGTAGTCCTCGGCCGAATGGTTGGTGCAGATGGCCGAGGTCTCGGTCATGCCCCAGCCGTTGCCCGGCTGCGATTTGGGGAAGACCTCGCGGATTTTCTTCACCAGCTCCGGCGCGGAGGGCGCGCCGCCGTAGGACACCTGCTCCAGCGACGACAGATCGTATTTGCCGCGTGCCGGATGCTCGATGAGCTGCCAGGCGATGGTCGGCACGCCGCCGGCCAGGTTGATCTTCTCGCGCTCGATGAGCTGCATGGCCTGCTCGGCATCCCATTTGCGCATCAGCACCAGCTTGCCGCCGGAGATCAGCGAGGGATTGAGCACGGCAAAGCAGCCCGTGGCGTGGAAAAACGGCACCGAAAGCAGCGCCGCGCGCTGCGGAGCGGTGAACGGGTCCAGTTCCGGCGGCGTCTCGCCCCGGCGCAGAAAGTTGCGCGCGTTGGCGCAGGCCGCGGCAAAGACGTTGGAAATCATGGCACGATGGGTGCCAAGCGCGCCCTTGGGCTTACCCGTGGTGCCGGAGGTGTAAAGAATGGTGCAGTCGTCATCGGCTTCGAGCGCGACGTCGGGCATGGCGCGGTCCGGCAGCTTGCTCCAGTCGTTCACCGCGCCGATCACCTCCTCCAGACGGGAGACGATGGGGTGGGGCAGTTCATCCTCGTAGCGGCTAACATAGACATGTTCGAGGTCCGGGCAATTTACCAGATGCTCCAGGATGCGCTCCAACCGCTCGGCGTCGGCCACCACGACGCGCGCGCCCGAATCGACCAGGCCGTACTCCAGCTCCGGCCCGGTCCACCAGGCGTTGAGCGGCGTCACCACCGCGCCGATCACCGCGGCGCCGTAGAACGCGGCCACCCATTCGGGCAGATTGCGCATGATGATGGCGACGCGGTCGCCCTTGCCGATGCCGCGGGCCTGCAGCTCGTGCGCGAAAGCCATTGCGGCGCGGAAAAAACCCTCGAAGGTGCAGCGCTCATTTTCGTAGACGAGGAAGGTACGCTCGCCGAAGACGCGCCCCACATACATCACCTCGCGCACGGTGGGCGGCGCAAATTTCCAGACCCGCGTCTTCACCCCGCGGATCGGAACCTCCTCCATCTCCAGCCTGGAGCCGGGCCGGGTGAGCAGAGCGTGGGCTTCAGCCAGCGACATGGCGGGCCACCCGGATTTGGGCGTGTCGGTCATCGGCGTTTCCTCGCGGGTATTATGGTCGGCGGCAGGTTAGCCATTGCCGGCCCGGCCCTGCAACAGGAAGCTGGCACTTTTCTAATTTCCGGTATGAACTAGACTGACACGGTCGCCAGAGGGAGAAACGCCTTGACCAAACCGGAAGCTCTCGGCCTTTCGTCCGCCCGTCTAGCCCGTCTCGACCATTTTCTGAAGACCCGGTACGTCGATACCGGCAAGCTCGCCGGGACGCTGACCCTGGTGGCACGCAAGGGCGAGGTGGTTCACCGCTCGGCGCTCGGCCTGAAGGACCGCGAGCGCGGCACGCCGATGACGGAGGATACGATCTTCCGCATCTATTCTATGACCAAGCCCATCACCTCCGTCGCCTTCATGATGCTGGTGGAGGAAGGGCTGGTGGCGCTGGACGATCCGGTGCACCGTTTCATCCCGGCATGGCGCGACCTGGGCGTGTTCGTAGCCGGCGTGCCGGGCGCCTTCCAGACCCGGCGCACGAGCGCGCCGATGCGCATGATCGATCTCATGCGCCACACCTCCGGCCTCACCTACGGCTTCCAGCAGCGCAGCAATGTCGATGCGGCGTACCGGAAGCTGAACATCGGCACGCTCGAAGCCTCGCCGCTCAACCTCGACGACACCATCGCGGCGCTGGCGCAGGTGCCGCTGGAGTTCTCGCCGGGCGAGGCCTGGAACTACTCGGTTTCGACCGACATCCTGGGCTATCTGGTGGGCAAGATTTCGGGCCTGCCGTTCGAGCGCTTCGTCAAGACGCGCATCCTCGATCCCCTGGGCATGGCAGACACCGATTTCCAGGTGCCGCCGGAGAAGGCGGACCGTTTCGCCGCCTGCTACGGCCTCGACGCCAAGGGCAAGGTGGTGCTGCAGGACGATCCGGCGAAGAGCAAATACCTGGCCCCGCCGGCATTCGTTTCTGGCGGCGGCGGGCTGACCGGCACGGCGGACGACTACCTCAAGTTCTGCCAGATGCTGCTGAACGGTGGCACCGCGAACGGCCAGCGCTTCCTCAGCCCCAAGACCATCGCGCTGATGACGCTGAACCACCTGCCCGGCGGCCGGGAACTGATGGACTTGTCCCGCTCGCTGTTCAGCGAGGCGGGCAATGAGGGCCTCGGCTTCGGCCTCGGCTTTGCGGTGGTGCTGGACCGCGCCAAAACGCTGACGCCCGGCAGCGTCGGAGAATATTTCTGGGGCGGCGCCGCGTCGACCGCGTTCTGGATCGACCCGAAGGAAGAACTGATTACCGTCTTCATGACGCAGTTGATCCCCTCCTCCACCTACCCGGTCCGCAAGGAACTGCGCACGCTGGTTTACGCAGCCCTCACCGACTGCGCCCGCTGACCGGCCGCCCGCGCCGACAGCGCATCGGCAAGTTCAAGATCATGTCCATTGCCACGCCGGAAGCACATCGAAGGAAAGGACCGCTGCCGTGAACGCGCCATCCTCACGTTATGCCTATTACCGTGCCGCGCTCGAAGGGCAACACCTTCCGGCCGCCTTCGTCGATCTGGACGTCTTCGATGCCAACCTCGAAAGGCTGGCGCGGCGGGCCGGGCCGCTGCCCATCCGGCTGGCCAGCAAATCTGTGCGTTCGGTGGCGCTGATGAAGCGCGCGCTGGCCAGGCCGCCCTTTCTCAATGGCCTGCTGTGCTATTCGGCGGGCGAGGCGGCGTGGCTGGCCACGCAGGGTTTCGACGATCTGGTCGTGGCCTATCCCACCGTCGAGCGCGACGATCTGGAAGCTGTGGCGCGGCAGATCGGAGAGGGCCGCCGCATCACGCTGATGGTCGATGGCGCGGGCCAACTCGACCCGATCGATGCGGCGGGGGCAGCAGCGGGCGTGGTCATGCCGGTGGCGATTGATCTCGACCTGTCGAGCGATTTTCCCGGGCTGCATTTTGGCGTGTATCGCTCGCCGGTAAAGGATGCCGAAAGCGCGCTGGCGCTGGCGCATGCCATCGCACGGCATAAATATCTCACGCTTGACGGGCTCATGGGCTATGAGGGCCAGATCGCGGGGCTGGCCGATGCCGTGCCCGGCCAGCGCCTGAAGAATGCAATCATCCGCGCGCTCAAGCGCCGCTCGATCACGGAAGTGCGGCAGCGGCGCACGCGCGTGGTGGCCGCACTGAGGGACGCCGGGTTCAGCCTGCGCTTCGTCAATGGCGGCGGCACGGGCAGCTTCGAAACAACGCGCGACGAACCCAGTGTCACCGAACTGGCCGCCGGTTCGGGCCTCTACCTGCCCACGCTGTTCGACCATTACGAGGTGTTCCGCGCCGAGCCTGCCGCCGGTTTCGCGCTGCCGGTGGTGCGCCTTCCGGGCGAGGGCATCGCCACCTGTTCGGGCGGCGGCTACATCGCTTCGGGTCCGGCCGGGCCCAGCCGGCTGCCGCAGCCCTGGCTGCCCGAAGGCAGCAGCCTGTTCGCCAACGAAGGCACCGGCGAAGTGCAGACGCCGGTACGCCTGCCCGCAGACGTGAAGATCGGCATCGGCGAGCCGTTGTTCTTCCGCCACGCCAAGGCGGGCGAGTTGTGCGAACGCTTCAACGAACTGCTGCTGATCCAGGCCGGCCGCGTGGTGGAGCGCGTCACCACCTATCGCGGCGACGGCAAGTGCTTCTTCTGAAGCCCGCGTATCCGCGCTGACCGGGACGCCCGTTCGTCCGGCATTATTGCACCGCGGGTGACGCGCCCCTTGCCGGGTCTTCTTGCATATACAACTTCATGACCAAATAAAGCCTCAACCGAAGTTACCCATCAGCCCGCCGGAAAGATGGAGTAGCAGCGCCGCGCCATCCTCACCCAGGAGCTTCAACGCCTTGCGTTGCGCGCCCTTCCAGGCCGGCCCCAGTTGATCGAGCAGCCCGCATCCTTTTTCCGTCGCCTGCAGCGGCAGGCCACGGCCATCCTCGTTATCCATGACCTCTTCGATCCAGCCATTGCTCAGCATGACATGCAGGTTCCGCGTCAGCGTCGAGGGATCCAGGTGGATCAGCCTGCCGATGTCTGTCCGGCGGATCGGCGCCATCATCGCCACCACCGCCAGCAGATTGAGCTGGCTGGCCTTGATGCCGAACGGCCGCAGGGCTTCATCGTAGATGCCGGTGAGCACGCGCGTCAGCACGCGGGCCCGCCCCATCAGGCAGCCCTGCACGATCTGGTCCGTGATGTCGTGCTGTACCCGCATCAACCCAAAAGGTTACGAAGCGTGTAGAAAGCTGCCGCCCGCATTCGCGGAACGCGCAGCCTTTAGCGCACCTCAGGCCCCGCCGCTTCTTTTGATCCGGCTCCTGTGCCGTTTCCAGAGCAACGACTTCGTCCTCTGCCAGAATGTCCGGGAGACATCCTCTGTCCCGTCGCCGCGGTGATACTGATAGTGATATTGGTAGCCGTACTGGTGATAGGCGTAGCGCCGCGCCGCAACGCTGACATCATTCAGCACCGAGCCGAGAAGCGTGATGTTATGCCGTTCAAAGCGCTTCTTCGTGAGTTCGATCTGCCGCTCGTTGTGCGCCCCGTATTTCAGGAGCAGCAGGCAGAGCGTAGCATGCCGCGCCAGCACGAAGGCATCGCTCACCGCCAGGACCGGTGGAACCTCGATAATCACCAGATCGTAGGCGGCACGCAGCTTCGCCATGATCGGCGCGAGATCGCAGGCCAGCAACAGTTCGGCCGGATCGTCAGGCAGAGCGCCCGTGGTCAGCACGCCCAAATGCGAGCCGCCGACGTGATGGATCACATCTTCCACACCAGCCTTGCCGGCGAGCACCTCGGCGAGCCCCGGGCCGCGCTCCAGCCCGAACACCTTGTGCAAATGCCCGCGCCGCAAATCCGCATCGACCAGCAACACGCGCTGGCCGCCCTGGCAGGACAGATAGCTCAGATTGCTGGCGACGAAACTCTTGCCCTCGCCCGGGCCGAGGCTGGTAAGGCACAAGATATGCGGGCTGCCCTGCGGCAGCGTCAATTGCAGGGAGGTGCGCAGGCTCCGCAGCCCCTCGCTCGCCGCATCGTCAGGAAATTTCTGCGCCGCCAGAAGGCGCGGCTCGTCCGGCACCAGGGGCAGCCGGCCACGCTCGATCCGTTCCTGCCGATCCGAATGGGGAATCACCGCATGAACCGGCAGGCCCAGAACACGATCCAGCACCTCCGGGTCTTCGACGCCTTCGAACAGCGTGCGCCGCGCGACCGCCGTGCCGAGCCCCAGAAAAAGACCCAGTACCAACGAGCCGGCCATGACCAACAGACGTCTGGGAAATACCGGCTTGGTCGGCAGCTCTGCCGTATCCACGATCACCACATCGCCGACGGCGCCCGCCTGCGCGACCTGAAGCGTCTGGGTCTGATTGAGTACGGCCTGATACAGGCTCTGCGCCGTCGTCGCGTCGCTCTGGAGGCGGATCAGGGTCTGCTGATCCTTGGGCAGTTTGGAAACGCCCGCGTAAAGCTCGTCGCGCCGCTTTGTCAGTTCCGCCAGCTGCGCCTGCAGCACGCCGATCTCGGGATTTTGCGCGCCGAGAGCAACTCTGGCCTCGGCCAGTTGCGCCTCGAGCGGGCCGATCTGCTGCTCCAGCTGCGATCCGCGCTGGGTGAGATAGGTCGTGTCCTGTGCGAAAACCAGCGTGCGATGATCGCTCAGGAAATCCGAAAGCGCCTTTTGCGCCTTTTGAACCTGACGTTCGATGTCCGGCAAGCGGGCCTTCAGGAACTGAAGCTGTTTGCCGGCCTGCAGGGCGCTGCGCCTGGCATTGCCTTCAACATTGGTTTGGGCGATGGCGTTAAGCTCGCGGGTGATCAGCGTTGGCGAGGTTCCGCGCAGCTTGGCCTGGACGATGCCGGTCTGCAGCCCCAGCTCGCTGACGTTGAGGCTGTCGCGTATCTGCGCGACCACCTGGTTCATGGGCAATTTGGTCAGCGCGAACGCTCCCACGTCGGGTCCGATATGCGCAATGCGCAGAATGACGATGCCAAAGCCGTCGTCCGTCTGGACCTTGGCGGCCGCCGTCTTGCCGGCCACCCCTTCCAGAACCACCTGACCGTTCGGATCGAGCAGGCGATAGCGGCCGCCTTCGAGCGGCACGACCTCAAAGGCATCGCCTTCGAGCGCGGCGGGAACCTCGAACCGGCTGACCTCGACGTCCGGCCGGTCCTGCCAGCCGAGCAGCGGGCCCAGGATCGGCCAGCCGCCATAGCTCACCGCGATATCGAGGTGCAGCTGGCTGATCACCGGAACCAGGACGGACCGGGTCTGCATCAGCTGGATCTCGGTCTGCGTCGGCAACGCGGAGCCTTGCAGCATCGAGGAAAGTTCTTCCAGGCCGCTCAGGCCGCCGCTTTGCTGGGTCAGGACCAGCAGGTCGGTCGAGGTTTCGTAGATCGGCGTTCTGAGGAACGCATAGAGCGTCCCCAATGCCAGCACCGCCGTGGCAATGCCCAGAACCAGCCAGCGTGCCTCGCTGACCGCGCCGATCAGCCGGCCCAGATCGAAATCGTCGCCATCGGGCTCCGGCGGCATTGCATAAGCCAAAGGCAGCTCTTCCCTCTGGTTCATGACGTCACTGGGTCATCACTTTGGTGAAATAGACGGTCTGCACGGTTGGCAGGATTTGATTGATGACGCGATCCCAGCTCACCAGGCCAGCCGTCGCCACATAGACGACATCCTGCGGCTCGAGCTGAAAGCCGTTGGCGAGCAGCATGGCATCGGGCGAACTCGCGTCGAGCCAGAAAATCTGCGGATGCTCGTAGGCGCCGCGGAACACAAAGATCCGCGCCGTATCGGCCGTGGCCAGGTCCACCTCGCCGGCATCGCCAAGCGCCTGGGACAGATTCAGCGTATGACCGTTCAGCGTGTAATTTCCCGGGCTATGGACTTCGCCGATCACATGAACCTGTTCGAAGGAATCGTCCGGCACGCGAATGACATCGCCCGGCCCCACCAGCCGGTCCTGGCTGCGATCGCCGTTGGCTTCCAGCGCATGGAGATCCAGCAGCGTCGCGCCGCGATCATGGACAAACAGGACACGCGACAGGTCGCCCAGCGGCCGGGCGATCGCATTGCCGTTCGAGGTGCCGCTCTGAATCTGCGGCGGAACCCCGCCCGCCAGGGCTATCGCCTTGGATACGGTCATCGGGGAATCGGTGATGGGATAAAGGCCGGGCTTCGCCACAACGCCGGCCACCTGATAATTCTGGCTGTTGAACTGAGCCACATCGACGGTGATCTGAGGGTTCTGGATGTAGGGCGTCATGCGCCGGGCAAGGTCCGCGCGAATCTCCTCGGTGGTCTTTCCTGCCACCGCCACCGTTCCGGCGTAGGGAAAGTAGATCGTGCCGTCCGGGTTGACCTTGAAGCCGGACGCCGCCGGGGCGCTGGTGACCGTGCTGCCGGGCGCCGCCATCGGCGTGAAGATCATGGTCTTGGTCGGATCGCCCCAGACCGCGATCGACAGCACGTCGCGCGGCTGGACCAGATACCGGTAGCCGGCAACCTCTTCGTTCAGCGCTGCATTGGCGCGGCCGACGTCCACCTGCTTGCGCGCCAGCGCTTGCGCCAGCAACAGGCTGGGCGTGATGGCCATGACTTCATATCGGCCCACACGGCCCACCCAGGCTTCGCGGCGCGGCAGCGCGCCGTTAAACCCCATTCCCGGAAAGAGGCCGGCATAATGGGCCGAGCATCCGCAGAGTGTGAAGCCCGCCAAAAGAACTGCGATAAAGGGCCCAGCCTTCATGACGGCAAGCGCTCCTGCCAATCGGCAAGGCACGCCTCTATCCGCAGGAGACAATCTTCATAATGGCGGCCGGACTCGCCGTAAGGATCCGGGATGTCTTCGCCGCGCCAATCTCCCAGGCGCCGAACCCTGCCTTTGAGAGCCGGCCACCGCGCTTCGATGAAGCGCTTTTGTGCCACCTCCATCACGAGAACCAGATCGGCCTGGCCGACCAGTTCGCGCGTTACCGGTCGCGCACGATGCCCGGCCAGATCATGGCCGCGTTCGGCCATCAGCGAAACGACCGCCTCCGGCGAGCGTTGACCGCTGCGGGCCGCCACACCCGCGGACGCCACGCTGATCGGCCTTTTGCAGCGCCCCGCGCCGACAGCGAACATGGCTGCCGCCATCGGGCTACGGCAAAGGTTGCCGGTACAGACAAACAGAAGGCTGTAGATCACGTCCAACTGCGTTTTCCGGTTGATCGAAAGCGCCCGGCATCACTGCCAGCCGCCAACCTTATAAGTGCATCATTGTGTATTTACAACTACTGATTGCAGATATCTTTGGAAAAACCCAGGCTTCAGGTTCTCGCACCCGGAAAGAGTCAGCCGCCTCGAGCGACGCCGCGAACCCGCTGCCGGGCCCGGGCTGATCATCCTGAAGCCGGCCGGCGCGCCGCGGTATTGCCGAACATCCTCACCGCGACCGGCACTCCGGTATTTTTGCGGTTCATGCCGCCAACGCCATGAACACCGCCGAAGTGCTGGCCGCATCGAGGCTCGCCGAAACGCACCCGCCATCGCTCGCGGTTGCCCCTGCACCTTGTCGAGAACCCATACCGCCGCCGCGCGGACAAGGGATGGCTGATGCGCGCAAAGCGGTATGACGGAAGCAGGAAGGAGCGCCAGACCAATCCTGAGGGCAGAACCCGGAATGCAATTTCCTCCCGACTATGGAGTCTTCCGCCTTGGCTAGGCTGCAAGCCGCTCAAGATAGACAAATGTGCTCTTCGGATAGACGTGGCGATATATCGGCCGCAGGATATTGTTGGCCAGTTCTCCGGGCGTCAGCCATCCCGTCGTCGATTGCATCAGCGAAAGAACGTCCGGCCGCGCGAGCCGAAGGCCGGCCTCCGATGCCATCCTGGCGATCGTCTTGTGGGTAAAGCAATTGATGTGTTCCAAAGGCGCTACCGGCATCAATTCACCGCGCGTCCATCTGGGCCTGCCGCAGGCTCGCTTGAGCAAGCGCTCAACACCTCTTCCATCCGGTACGCTAATCTTGATCAAGCCGCCCTTCCTGACGGCGCGCGCCAAACGCTCCAGCACCTGCCTGGGTTCGGCGAGGTGCTCGAATACCTGCTCGGTGTTTATAAAATCAAATGCGCCCTCGGGAAGTTCATCCATCGAAATCGTCTGCACGCCGATCGATTGCGCATAGCAGACCCTTTTTTCCGAAAGCTCCATGCCGGCCACGTCGCAGCCAAAAGCGCGCGCCATTTCGAGAAATTCGCTCCAGCCCATGCCGAAATCGAAGACGGCGATCTCCCGCGGCGGCTTCCGGAAATAGCGCAGTATCCAGTCTACCTGAAACGCCAGATACCTGTAATCGGCCGCAACATACCGGTCGCGCAGTTCCTCCCTGGCTTCGCCGCCGATCCAGCCGTCGTACAGCACTTCCAGAAAAGCCCCTGCCGGAACAACGACCTGAAACACGAAGCCACACTCATTACATTTTTTCACCGTGTATCGAATGCCCGCGAGCGGCGCCAGATCGACCTGTCCATACCATTCCGCCAGGTACGCAGCGACCCTTTCGGAATCATACCGCGCATCGAACAGAACGTTCCCGCGCGCAGCCCCGCACACCGGGCACGATCTTCGCTCTATAAAATTCGTGTTCCCGGCCATGAGCTGAAATCCGACGATCCGTTCTGCCACATGCGCAATTTCGTGAATGTGTCCAATGCCCAGCTAAAATTGCGTGCTCAAAACATCCGCGCCGATCATGTTCCGGAGACGCGTATATTGCGCCAGGATGTGCATCACGGACTGATGCAGATCTTCCACCACGCCATAGTTCCTGGCCGGCACATGGATATTGACGTCTGCCAGTCCGGCGCTACGGCCGCCATCAAAGCCAGTGAGCGCAATCGTCCGCATGCGATTGGTGCGCGCCCATGCCACCGCCCGCACGACGTTCTCCGAATTCCCCGACGAGCTGATGGTCAGCAACGCATCGCCGGCCCGCGCCGCCGTACGGATTTGATAAAGATAGATATCTTCGAAGGAAATGTCGTTGCCGATGGCTGTTATCAGCTCGACATGCGAGCTGAGACTGACGATCTTCGGCCGGATCCCGGTATCCGTCTGAATGCCCTTGGCGAAATCGCATAGCAAGTGGTTGGAAATCGCTGCTGAACCGCCATTGCCGCAAGCAAAGATCGTCCGGTCCGCGGCAATCGTGGCAACGATCAGATCGGCAGCGCGCCCGAATGCCTTCACATCGATGGCACAGGCAGCTTCTGACAGCGCCGCCAGATAGTCCACGGCATAGTTCTTCGCGTCTGCATACGGTTTGTCGGGAAACATGATGCCTCGCTAAGCTTTGCCCACACCGTCGTGGAATACGATCCCGCTGCCGTTGCGGTCGAGCCGGAATGTCACTGGCCGCAGCCCGGCAAGCGCGCGACGGATGGCGTCATGCTTCTGCGGCTCGGCATAGAAGACGAGAAAGCCCCCGCCGCCGGCGCCCAGAAGCTTGCCGCCAAGCGCGCCCGCCTCGCGCCCGGCCTCGTACCACGTGTCGATATCGCCGCTGGAAACCTTGTCGGAGATCGACTTTTTCAGCGTCCACCCATCGTGCATCAATACGCCGACAGCATCGGCATTGCCGCGCCGGAGTTCGTCCCGGAGTTGATAGGCCTGGTCGCACATGTGCCGTAAAGCTTCGGTTTTTCTGCCGGTTTCGATCTGGCGGTTCTGTTCTTCCAGAATGGCCGAGGCGCTCCGCTCGATGCCGGTATAGAAGGCGAGCGTGCAGGACTCTATGCGGCCCTGAACATCGTCGGCGCAGCCCAGCGGTTCGACCTCGACGGTATTGTCCCGGTTGAAGCGGATGAAATTCAGCCCGCCGAAAGCCGCCGCGTACTGATCCTGCTTGCCGATCGGTTCGCCGCAGATGTCGATCTCGATGCGGCAGGCATCTCGCCCCAGTTCGGATCTGGTCGGAACGTTGCCGAGATGTGCGTGAAGCGCATGGAGCAGACCGACCGCAAAAGAGCTGGACGAGCCAAGCCCGGTGCCGCTGGCCGGAATATCGGCGAGCGAAACAATTTCGATGCGTTTCGAAATGCCGAGTAACCGCAAGCACTCCCGCACAATCGGGTGCTGGACCTCGTCGACTGTTTTGCAAATCTCGGTTCGCGAGTAGCCGATGCGGATGCTGTCGTCGAACTTCGTGTTGACAACGACATTGATGTATTTGTCGATCGCGGTGCTGACGACCGCGCCGCCATAGCGCAGGTAATGGCTCGGCAGGTCCGTACCGCCGCCCACGAAGCTCATCCGGCAGGGCGTCCGCGAGATAATCAAATGTGCCCCCGCTCTATTGCCGTACCGGCCGCGTCGCGGGCGTTGCCGCAGGTTCCGAACCGGGTTGCGTTGCCGCCCAGCCTTTCCACGCCGATATACCGGAAGGCCGACAAAGACGACTGCGCGTGCGCAGATGGCTCTACGGTGATGATCACCAGCGTGTTCGCGGACAACGGTTGTGCCGTCCCGGGATTTACCAACACCTGAAGCCCGCGTGCTGTGCAGGCCTCTGCAAAGAGCCCCGCCCACTGCAGCAGATCGCCCTCGCCTCCAAGGACGGCGCATTCCCCCGCCTGCCAATCTGCGCTCGCCTCCCGCGCAATCGCGAAAAGCGAAGGATGCTCGTCGATGATGAAGCGCGCCGCCGCCTCCAGCGTCGCGAAACGGTACAGCGGCGCGGCATCGAACGCACCGTCCTTTCCGGCCTTGCCCGTTTCGACCAGCACCGACCGGATGCCGAGCGCCTTGGCCGTCTGCAGATCGACCGTGCTGTCGCCGATCATCCAGGATTGCGCGAAATCGATGTTGAGATCGGTTTTGGCGGCGAGCAACAGGCCAGGCCCGGGTTTGCGGCAGGTGCAATCGATCTTGAGTTCGCGAACTTCGCCCGCATAGCCGCGATGCGGATGATGGGGACAGTAATACAGCGCATCGAGATAGGCGCCTTCCCGGCCCAGCAGCGTATCCAGCTTGGCGTGAATGCGCGCCAGCGCCGCTGCATCGCAATCGCCGCGTGCGAGGACCGGTTGATTGGTCACCACCACCGCGCGGAATTCCGATTCATTGATCCGGCGCAATGCCCCGCCCACGCCGGGAATCAGCCGCAACTCCTCCGCGCGCGTCACGTGATCGACTTCCTCGTTGAGCGTTCCATCGCGGTCGAGGAAGATCGCCTTCTGCGGATGATCGAGCCCGGTGCGGGCGATCCGGCCGGAACACCAGTCGCCCAGAACCCGCGCATAGCGCTTCGGAGTTCCCGCGTCCTTGATGTATTCCGGGCTGCGATATGCGTAGAGCCCGGTGCCGGACGCCAGCAGCTGCGGGAACAGATGCCTGGCGATGTCAATTGCCCGCTTAGTTTCAGGCGCATCTCGCCAGCGCGCGTGCGCAAGGGCAAGTGCCGGCTTCTCGATCACATACAGCGCGGCGTTGACCTGATTGGCGAGCCATGTTCCCGCGGGATGCGGGCAGGAATGAAGGGCGGTGACGCGCCCATCCGGATCCGCTTCGACCAGATCCGAATCTTCGGGATGATCGTTGGGATGAACGAGCAGGCTGACCTGCGCGCCGCGCGCGCGATGCCAGGCGAGCATCCGCCCCACGTCGACGTTCAGCATGCAGTCGCCATAGAGTACAATCATCCGCTCTTTGAGAAGGTGGAAGGCATTCAGCAGCGCTCCCGCCGTACCGAGCGGCGCCGCTTCATCTTCCTCTGCAAATTCCAGCGCGGGTTGCAGGCCCGCCTGCGCCATCAGCACAGACTTGAGGAGATCGGCGCGATAGCTCGCCAGAACTAGGACGCTCGTGACCCCGTGCGCCTGCAGAAGCTCGATCTGCCGCACCAAAAGCGGCCTGCCGCCGATGTCGATCAGCGGCTTGGGGAGCCCGCCCGTCAGCGCCGCCAGCCGCGTTCCGCGCCCGCCGGCCAGGATGACCGCCTGCATCGGCGCCTATTTGCTTTCCTGCCAGACAACGGGAACGGCAGCACGGACGGCCCCTGCGGAGCCGGTTTTCGGAGACCATCCGAGCCGGCGCAGCTTCTTGACCGAATAGGAAAACCGCGGCACATCGCCGACCCAGCCGCGATCGCCGCCGGTATAACGGATTTGTGCCGATGGCGCGGCATGCCGTACCATTTCCTCGGCAAGGAAGCGCACGGTTACGCCCGCGTCGAGCGGACCGATATTGAAGCAATTGAGGCGGTCAGCCGCGTGCGCGCAGATGAACAACATGGCATCCACCAGCTCTTCGACAAGAAGATAGGCTTTCTGTTGATTTCCATCGCCGAGAACCTCCAGTTTGTCCGGTGTACGGCGGAGCTTGCCAGCGAAATCGTAGAGCGCGCCATGCGTGGCGGCACTGCCCACCACGTTGGGAAAGCGAAATATCCAGGCGCGCTCCAAGTGCGCCTCGACGGCAGCGGAGATCGCCGCCTCGGACGCCAGCTTCATCGCGCCATAATTAGAGATGGGGAACAGCGGGCCGATATCTTCGCGCAGTTTTGCCGTCAGCGGACCGTAAACCGCGGACGTAGAAGCGAAGGCCAGAACGCGAAGGCCATTCCGCCGCATCGCGTCAAGCGTGCTGAAGGTGGTCATGAACGTATCGCGCAGATCGATATCGGGATTTTCAACCCCGGCCTGGATGTCGGAGTTGGCGGCCAAGTGCCAGACCGTGGCCGAATAATCCGGATGGCCGGCCAGCGCAGCGGCGAAGGCATCAGCAAGCGCGGCGCGGTCCGAGACGTCGAGTTTTTGGAAGGCGAAGGCGGGCGCGTTCGCGAAGGTCGCGATATTGGCGAGCGTGCCGCGCGATAAGTTATCGAACCCGACAACCGCATCTCCGGCCGCAAGAAGCCGCCCGATCAGGCAATTGGCGACAAAACCGGCCGCTCCTGTTACCAGATGCAGACGGGCCGCGCCGCGCACGCCGGTCATAGCGTGCGCTCCCCGGTTTTTTGCGGCCTTGCAGGCGGCGCGCACATCGGCGCTTTGTCAATTTCGGCATGGTACAGAGATTCGCCTGCAAACGTTACGGTCGTGCACAGAATAGCTGTCTCGCGTATCTCACCCTTGCCGATGAGCGTGATCGACGGCACTTTTGAATCGTAGGCACCTGAATACCAGCCGAGGATGGGATCCGTAGAGCCGGACACCGCCTTCCACGAAAGCGCTGCCGGCAGCGCGATCTGCAGGTACCGCTTGGTCATGTCCGCCGTCCAACGCAAAGTTACGACGTTGTCCAACAGCTCGCACTGTACATCCGGGTGAAGATGAAAAAGGAGATTGCACGACACATCCGACGCGCACGTCACATGGTCTTCTATGACAAGCTGGCCGGCGTTCCGGTTAAGCGTCAGGCGCCGCCGGTGCCTGGCCCGCAGGCTCTTGACATATCCGTCATGCTCGCCTTCCACGGTAGCAACCGGCGCGCCCTCGTCCATGCCGGCGGCATGGAGCAGGCGCCCGTTTCCGGCGCTCGTCCAAAGGAAGGGACCGCCGCTCCTGGATTGGCTGATCTCGCCCAGTTCGAGCGTGTTATGCGCCCGGGTCGAGCGAAAGTAATCGCGCCATGATGAGGGGGCAGTGTAGCTGTACGTACCCGGATCAACGAGAATCTGCTGCCCTTCGACACGCAGCTCAAAGGCCAGGGCATCCGCATGCGCATGCGCCGCAATGGACAAGTAACCGAGCGGGCCCACATCGAAGGCACAATAAATTTCCTCTTCAGAACTGGTTCGTCCGCGAAGCACAGCAAGCCCCCCTTCCCGATAGCAATGTTTGCGTTTCTTGTGCGACGGCGCCCCGCGGTGCCGACCTCCTGCCTTGAGTATCGACGCGAAGAACCAGGTCCTCAACGTTTGACGGCCTTCCTGCGGCCACCAAGCGGCGCCGCCAAAGACCGCGGCCCCAAGGGTCAGCAAATCCGTCCAGCGATCGTAACCGGGATTGTCGAGCATGACGCAGCAGGCATCGTCACTGTCGCCCTGGCGTGGCGGACGGCCGCGGCAGTCAGCAAGATCGGCGATGCAATCCACCATGCGCCGCCCCACATCCCAGAAGGCGTCACTGAACGGCGCCCCGTTCAATTCACTCTCGACGACATTAACGAAGAACGATTCCACATTGGCGGCATGATAGGCCGTAGCCAGTTCGCGGCTCATTCCGCTCGGAAATATCTGGCGAAGATATTCGCGCTCCAGAACACGCTGCGCCTTCAGCCGCCAGGCATCTGACTCAGAAAACCACGGCATAGACGATGAAGCGGCAAACAGGCCGGTAGCCTCGGAGATCAGGTGATTGTTGGCCGACGAGCCATAACTCATGCGCCTGGCCAGAAGCCATTGATGCTGATAGACGCGCTCGCAGAAGAGCCGGTCATCTTCAAACGCGGCGCGGCATCCCGCCCAATCCTCAAGCAACCGCCTGGTCCAGACAAAGGATGTGAGGCGTATGCCCAGCTCGATGGCGCTGGCCCAGTGTATGCCGTGCAGAAAAGGGTTTTCGCGGCACCAGCTTTGCACATGCGCGGCCGCTGCTTCCGCATACCGCACCTCGCCGGTCAGCCAGTAGGCTGCGGCGAGAACGGTGGTGTGATGGTGGCGCGAGAGTTCCCAAACGTATTTCGTATCGAACGGAAGGTTCTCTCCGGTTATGCGGATGTCGTAGGAATAGGCGCGCGAAGGCACCCTACTGCCGCTTTTGGGATCCCAGTGCCAGTCGACGGCCGGCGTGGCGTCGTCGCGCCCGACGGCAAACACCTGCCAGTTTCCTTCCAGCAGGCGCTCCGCACACTTCAGCAGGCTTACGCCTGCATCCGCGGGCGCGGCGGAAGCCTGCGTTCGCGTCAGCCCACCGCGGAATACCCGTGGTCGCTTGCCCTGCCCCGGCCCGGGCGCCAGACCGCGCGCGAAGAAGAGATTGCGCCATTGCCATTCATATGCGCGGTCCCACAGCCGAAGGGCAACTTCGCCCGGAGTCATCGGGCGCAAGCGCCGCCAGTACCAGCCAATCCGTTTCAACTCGGTGCGCGTCATTGGGCGAACAACCTTTCGGGCATTGCCAGAAGGCCCTTCCGCCTTAAGAGGATCCGCCGATCTGCGCCTACAGGCTCCGGTGCAGAACGCCCAGTCCGAAGTGGTATTCCTCTGGCAGCGAATATTCCGAACAGAAGCGCCGATATCCCACCTGCGCCTTCCATTCCCCATCTTCCTGGCAATCGTCTACAAATATCGCGCCTCCCGGTGCCAGCCGCGGCCAAAAGCGCTTGAGAGCAACGTAGGTCGGCTCCGAAAGATCGACGTCGACGAGCACAACGCTGTAGACCGGTGAAAGCAGACCTTCCGCAACTGTCGCGATGTCGCCGGCGACGAGTTCGACGTGCTCGCAATCGTGCAAATCAAGGATCTTCCGCACCAGCCGCGTGGAGTTTGCTGAGAACATGGTGCGCGAGTTTTCCGTGGTGCCTGTCCGCGCGTCCGCCGAGAACTGCTCGGGAACAAAGCCGCCAAACGTGTCGTAGCAGATATATCGCGAGCGGTTTTCGACGCGCCGCAGCATACGGGCGGCAATTGCCGCCGTGCCGCCGATATTGCATCCCACCTCGGCAACATCGCCCGGCAGTTCGCGGCGCTCAAGCAACGCCGTGAGGTAAATCGCCAGCCGCTCCGGCGCCAGGCCGCTCGGCGGATGTTTGTAAAGAACCGGCGCCAGGGCTTCCTTCGCCGCCGTCTTGACATATCTCAACATCAATCTACCCCGTTGCTGGAAACGATGATCGACCCGCCGGGCGTCCGGCTTTCCTTGACCGCGCGCGAACGCCGGCACGATTTTCGACGCCACGGCGAATGCGTGGATCGGCACATGGCTGTAGGCGGCGATCTTCCTGTGCCGGCTAGCGCGCGGCTTCGTCCGCGAAATTGTGCTGCGCCTGACGCCAGGTTTCGGCGAGGCGCCGCGCGTACGCCGGCAACGTCAGCCGCTCCTCGTAGACACTCCGGCCTGCACTGCCCAAGCGGGCCCGCAGCACATCGTCATGAAGGAGGCGTTCGATTCCCGCGGCAAGCGCAGCGACGTCGCCTGCAGGTACCAGCAGCCCGGTCTGTTCATCCTTGATGATATCCGGCAGTGCGCCGACCGGCGTGGCAATTACCGCAATGCCCCGCGCAAATGCTTCAACCACCGAGAGAGGCAGGTTCTCGTCATGCGAAGGCAGCACCAAAATGTCCGCTTCATCCAGCAACGCTTCGAATTGGCTGCTAGGAATCCAGCCGGGGATCGTCACCCGATCCGCGATTCCCGCCGATTTCGCCGCCTCGCGCGTTTGATCGATCGCGCCGTTTCCAGTCATTGTGGCGCTCCACGACGGATCGCACTTGAGCCTGTTCAGCGCGCCGATGAGTTCGCGAGTACCCTTGCGCGGGCCGTGCTGACCGGAGAAGAAAATCCGGCGCGGTTTGCCGCTCTGCTGCGTCCTCCGCTGCCCGGGATCGCGCGCAGCAGTGGGAAGAATGACGATCCTCGAGGCAAGAGCAGGAGCCTTGCGCATTACAAAGTTGAGCCAAACGGTGCCGAGTACGACGGTCATCGCACTGCAGGCAAACATCGTCGTGAGCGCACGGCTCAGCCGCCGGCCCGCACTGTCCCAAAAGGTATGGAAGTTCGAGCCATGCAAGTGGAGGACATAGGGCAGTTTCAGTCTCCGGCACACCCACGCGATGATCAGCTTGCGATAGGCGCTGCCGTCCTGGGACAGGTTGATGTGAACGACATCGACCCTGCGAAGCAGGCCGTCGCGCACGATGATTGTCACAGCGCGCGCAAGATGGAACGGCGAGAACACTATGCTGCCACTGCCGCGGCTTACCAGGAAGCGAACGTGGATGCCCGACGCCTCTTCTTTCGCAAGTAGCGGGCGCAACTCATCCATAAGGCGATCTATCCCGCCGCGGCCGCCAACGCCGAGCGGCGTGACAACCGCCACCCTCAAACGCCGCATCGGCCTGGTTTCAGCCATAAGTCGCGCCTTGCGCCATATCGCCCCGAGGAGCCGGCATTGCGATGAGCGCGCCATCTCCCGCCGGCATATCGTCGCCTTCGACGAGGTTGAAGATGCGCGTAAACATCTCGAGGTTGGCCAGCGCCCAAAGCGCCTTCTCGTTATTCTGGCGGCCTTCGATGTGATCATCGACCAGCCGACGCAAAGTTTGCGTGCTGCAAAACCGCGTGATCCTGGTCTCGGAGCTTGTCAGCAACTCCCTGACCAGATTGCGGTAGGGCCCGCGGAACCACTCATCGACCGGCACCCGAAAGCCGACCTTTTTTCGGGCCACGATGGCTTCCGGAAGCACCTTGTCCATTGCCGCCCGCAGCACGGCCTTGCCGCCCTTGCGGCCAAGCAGGAACCGATCGGGGAACCGCGCGACGAGCTGCGCGAGGGCCGTATCCATAAACGGCATCCGGCCTTCGATCGAACCGGCCATCATCATGCGGTCCCCGCGCTCCAGCAGGTTATCGGGCAGCCACGAGGTCTGATCAAAGAACAGCGTGCGGCGAACGTCCGATCCGATCGCCGCCGAATAGGGATAGGGATCGTCTGGCTCCGATGGCGCGGCGTGCCCCAGGATGTTATCGCGCTCCGCCGCCGGGATACCGCCGAACCACAGGCGCATACGGGCGGACAGATCGCGCTCGCCGGCGGCACATGCTGCGAGTTTGAGGCGGCGAAATCCATAGGGCAGCGCGCGGACCAGCGGCGCGACCAGCCCGTCGTGCAATATTCCGGGCATCGCCCGTTGATAGCGCGTTATCCATTGCTCCGCGCGATGCTTTGGATAGCCCGCCAGCAGCTCATCGGAACCTTCGCCCGTCAGAACCATTTTCACGGACTGCGATGCCATGCGGGACAGCATCATGATCGGAATATCCGATGCCTCGCTCACCGGCGCGCCGCGGCTGCGTAGGGCGGACGGCCAATGTTCCATGAACGCCTGCGGCGTGACGACCAGCTCGTGATGATCGGTGCCGAAATGCGAAGCTACAGTTCGCGCATGATCCAGCTCCGAATAGCGGGCGTCTTCGAAGCCCACCGAAAACGTTCGAATTCGCGCACCGCTATGGCGCGACATGGCGGCGACCACCGCCGAGGAATCAATGCCGCCGGAGAGATAGGCTCCATAGGGAGCATCGCTGCGCATCCGAATTCGCACGGCGTCGTCGAACGTCGTCTCGAACAGCGCCAATGCGTCCTCGAAGGCGACGATGTCCGGTTCTGTCGTGCCGGATGGCGGAGTGAAATAGCGGGAGATCGCCAGATCGCCGCCACCCCACACTCCATAACAGCCCGGTTGCAGCTTCTGCACGCCCCGGAAGAACGTAGCCGGGCCCGGAACATAGCGGTTCAGCAGATAGTGACCCAATGCCGCAACATTGAAATTCCGGCCGACGCCCGGAAATGCCAGCACCGGATCGATCTCGGACCCGAAGACAAAAAAGCCCTCCCCGCCGGCGATAAAAAGCGGCTTCTTCCCGAACGGATCGCGGGCCAGCAGAAGGCACTGCCGGGTGGCATCCCAAAGTGCGAATGCAAACATGCCGCGCAGGCGCGACAAGGCCGTCACCCCCCACTGGCGATAGGCCGCAAGCAGCACCTCGGTGTCGGACTCAGTGCGAAAGCCATGACCCAGCCTTCGCAATTCGTCTCGCAACTCGATATAGTTGTAAATTTCACCATTGAAGACCAGACAGTGCGCCCTGTCGCCGCTCCACATCGGTTGAACGCCGCCGCCGATATCGATGATCGACAAGCGCCTGTGGCCCAGGCCGATCTGACAGCGCCCATCAGCCGTGTGGCCGAGCCAGTGCCCGGCGCCATCCGGGCCGCGATGCGCCAGCAGATTGGCCAGGTGGAGCAACGTCCCGGCACTCTGGCTCTTGCCGCGTGCAACGGCCCATCCGACTATTCCACACAATGCGAACTCCAGTTCTGGCTGGTTTGAGCGCCAAGCGCTCTCACGCCGCTGCTATGCCTCAAGGGTTCGTTCCCACTCGAGTGCAGAGGCGATGATTTCTCTCAATTCGCCGTGTTCAGCGCGCCAATGAAGCCCGGCTTCGATCTGCGCCGGATCGGCAACGACTGTCGCGCCGTCTCCGGGGCGGCGGCCGCATTCTTTAACCGGCAATGCCCGGCCGACGATCTTCTCCAACTCGGATACGACCTGCCGCACACTGATCCCGATACCGTACCCGCAATTGTAGCAGGCGGAGCGGGCGCCCGCCCTCAGCGCCTGAAGTGCCAGGACGTGAGCAGAAACCAGATCGACTACGTGAATAAAGTCTCGTACGCCCGTGCCGTCCGGCGTCGGATAATCGGTGCCGAAAATATCAAGATGAGGAACGCGCCCCAGCGCCACCTGGCAGGCCCGCTTGATGAGGTGGGTCGCACGCGGTGTCGATTGACCGGTGCGGCCCGCGGGATCCGCGCCGGCGACATTGAAATATCGCAAAGCCATGTGGCGAAATTCGGGATATGCGCGCGAAGTGTCCTGCAGCATCCATTCTATTACCAGCTTTGAACGCCCGTACGGGCTGATCGGATCCCGGATCGCATTTTCCGCCACCTTCCCGGTCTGTGTTGCGCCGTATACCGCAGCGGTGGACGAAAAGATGAAGTGCTCTACGCCGGATTCCACAGAGGCTTCGATGAGCGAGCGCGAGGCCATCGCATTGTTGGCATAGTAGGCCAACGGAATTGCAACAGACTCCGGCACCACAACCGAACCTGCAAAGTGTATAACGCTCTCAATCCGATACGCTTCGGCGATTCGTCGTACCAGGGCATGATCGCCAACGTCACCTTCTATGAACGTTGCATCCTTGCAGACTAGTGAACGGCTTCCGGTCGAGAGGTTATCCAGCACAACTACCTCCTCGCCGCGATCAATTAGCGCGTAGGTCATATGACTGCCGATGTAACCGGCCCCTCCGGTAACAAGTATGGCCATAGGTGGTCTCCGCTATCCTCCAAATAGACCGCGACGCCAAGGCCGCACCGCGGACGAGCAAGGACCGGCACATTGGACGGGGACACTGAGAACTCGCGGCGGATCATTCCGCACCATGATCGAGAAGAGTCCGAAACTCTTCCTCGGCAGCATCTGTGATCCAGACGCAATGGACTCGCGCCGACAGCGAACCTGGACCCGATTAGCTGTTCCTAACTTCATGCGTATTGCGACAGCTACGTCGGCTAAAGAGCCGCCCTACAGCCACGGCGATAGAACCGCGCATCGATTGCCGGTCGCTTTATGGCGGCGGAGCCCCCGGCCACCAGGCAACATGGCCGCACGTCACAGGTGATAGCCGCATTTGCAGCAGCTACGGCGCCCGAACCGATACGCACAGAACCTGTTATCGCCGATGTGGCGTGAACGGTTGCGCCCCGCCTCCAAACGCGGCGCGCCAGATTCTTCGCTACACGACGGGCACGAAATCGAGCCGCTGTAAAGTCAGCGTTACCGAGCTGCAGCGCGCGACAAATTCCCGGGAAGAACGCCTGACAGTCTCCCGTTTCTTGCAACAAGCGAACACCACGCCCGGGCGCG
Organism: Alphaproteobacteria bacterium; assembly: GCA_018971835.1. Taxonomy (GTDB): domain Bacteria; phylum Pseudomonadota; class Alphaproteobacteria; order Micropepsales; family Micropepsaceae; genus Rhizomicrobium. The sequence goes on along the minus strand of JAGWZW010000027.1, from coordinate 11,233 downwards.
GCGCAAATCGTTATCGGCTCGCAGCACGAGAAAATAGGTAAGCCAAGTTGCTCCTGCCAGGTAACTGGATCTTGACATAATGAATCCCTCGATCACGCTGATCCACAACGCGTAAACCGAAAACACAAAACCGAAGGCCATGACCTCATAGCCCGCCGTCCCTGGCTTCGCTTTGGAGGAGAGCACGATATAACCGATATGCCCGAATACCGCGATCAACAACGCTGTTCCAATCGCGCCACAATAGATCATCGCCAAAATGTAGCCATTGTGCGCATTGTATAGTGTGTGAGTATAATCCCACACCAATGGCGCTGCGTAATGCCCATATCCCGTTTCGAAACCATAACCAAGAACAGGATTTTTCCAGATCAGGTACATCAGCGGCGTCCAGATAAGTGTTCTGCCGGTGAGGGTCGGGTCTTTGCCGAACAGCAAGAGAAGTTCGGGAACGACCACGCCAGACAACGCAGCAACCACCGCAAGCGACAGACATGCTCCCAGCATCATCAGCAACCGCCCGTTAAGGCGGCGGTGCGCGTACGCTCCATATATCAAATAGCAGGCGGCAATCAGGACTGCGGATGCCAGCGAGCCGCCGGACCGGCTCATTATGACGCCGGCTAGTGCTGCAAGCATGCCTATGAGGCTTAACCACCGCCCGCACGTCCGGCGAAAGCACAGGAACAAGCCAAAGGCAAAGGCCATGAATTCGCCAAACGAACTGCGATGATCGAAAGTGCCTCGCCAATCTCCGGCGTGAACTTGGGCCACCGAATCCGTTACCTGGTGTACGCCCACTTTGGGCACGAACAACACCAAGGCATAGCTGCCGACAATCACCAGAGCCACGGCAATCAGATGGATTTTTTTGGCTTTCTCGAGCGATGTGAGCGTCACCGCTGCCAATGCAAGAGCAAGGGTTGCGGCATAGGATAACGCTGCCTGGAGGGTTCCCAGTCGATCCGCCGACCAGACTGCCGTCAATATGGCCCACAGCATCAAAGCGGTTGCCGGAGCGCCAAGGCCGAGATACTTCACCGAGCGCTTGTGATGGATCAGAAGTAAGCCCACCGCCGAAACCGTTAGGCCGACCTTGACGGCCATGTACAACGGACTGGATACCGTGACCCCGGACTGATAATCGGCAAATACTGCGCTGTTTATGAGCGCCCAATTGAAGAATTGATAGTTGAACAGGGTTGCCACCAGTATAAACAAAACTATTACACCGGTATGGCGAGCGTGCAGACGCATCATTCACACACCCGCCGCTTCAGGGAACGCCCTTCATGCGTTTGCGGCTTCAACATCTGCTGATAAGTACTCACCACGTTGGCGGACAAATGCGCATAAGATCGGTGCTCTCGAACCCATGCCGGGCCACGGCTCGCCGCCACCGAAGCGCGCGCCGGATCGCGCAGCAGGCTTATGATACCTTTGGCGAAACCGTCCGCGGTGCACGGAACACAAAGACCCGCGCCGCTTGCCGCGATGACCCACCTCTGATCGGGATGCTCGTTTGCCACCACCGGGCGCGCCATCGCCAGGTATTCCACAAGCTTTGTGGGTGACGCCACAGAGAGAGGTGGCGTGTCTGGGCAAAGCGCCAGGCAGATATCCGCGCGCTTCACGTAGGACAGCGCCTTGGCAAGTGGCAAGAACGGCACCCAGATCACATCATCGCTCAAGCCGAGCAATTCTGCGGTCCGGCGCAATTTCTCTTTCTCGGGGCCATCGGGCGCGCCGATCATGAGAAGAACCACGGCAAACCCCGACCGCCTGACCAACGCCAAAGACTCTATTATCAGTTCCGGGCGGCGGATCGATTCTATGGCGCCGACATAACATAGAACCCTACGACCCCCTGCTTCGTGCAAAGCCGCTATTGCCACAGTTTCCGTGTTATAGAGGTCTACGTTGACGCCCATCGGTATGGCCGTCATCAACCTGCTTGGCACGCCCTTGGCGGCAATGACCTTTTTCATCTCTTCGCTCTGCACAAATACGTGATCCGCGCAGCGCAGCACAACGCGATAAAGGACCGGCTTGGCGATCATGACATATAGACGAACAGCAAGAACCTTGAGGCGCCGGCTCCGGACAGCCGGATCGGCTAACCTCGCCTGCCGTCCCTCCAGCATAGGGAATGACATCCAATAGACAAAGCGCCGGCGCGCCAACCTGGCAGCAGCAAGGTAAAATATCGCTGAGAGCGGCAAGTCTCGTACCTGAACGATTTCATGATCTCCGGATATTGCCCTGAACAGCCCACCGACGAGATGCAGCAACGCCGCTATCGCGCGCGCCGCGTTCCCAACCAGGCCGACCGCGCGCGGGCGCCACGATATCCAGTAGCGTTGCCCATATTCGCCCGTGACAACGGTCCGCTTTCCTGGCGCGACCGGCCGCATCCACCAATCTATTTCTATCCCACTCCTCGCAACGAACACACCGAACAGCTGAACGACATCGACCCGGAACGGCGGATATTCGTCAACGGTCGCGTAGAATATTTTCATGCGCCGGCGCCGCCTTGGGCGATATCGTGCCCCCTGCAATATTCATCGAGTTCTGCTGCCGCGCCATGATATCCAAATGCCTCGATATCGTTCCGGTAACGGTCCGCGACCAGGCGGACCAGGTCGCGCGTGTAATAGGAACGAAAGTCGTAGCCCTGCGATCGATTGAAGTGCGGCAGACATGCGCGCTCGCCCAGCAAGGGAATCCTGGAAAAATCGGCACGAAGGTTCTCGAACTTGCCCACGAAGTCTACACAGCAGCGGGCGCCATCGTAGACAGTAGAATATTGTGACTTAAAATGCCGCTCGGCCAAGCGGTCCGGAATGCCGGCCACCAGCCGGCAAAATTCAGCGAACGAAATATCCAGTGAAATAATGCCGTTCAAATATCGGCTGTATCCATTGAGCCGGACCACGTCCAGCGTTTCAAATTTGTTGACGTACGCAGAAACCAGCCTTGCAAACGGATTTCGGACAAACGTAAATTTGTAGTACGACGCCTCGTCGCCACTCAGCGTTCCAAGGCGCCTTTGCAACGCTGTGCTTCTGTGCACGGAAAAATCATCTGCCAGCTGGTCTTCGGAAACGGCAGAGAGCATAACCGCCTTGATGGAGCTGCAGGCCACCTTCGATATCACCAGATAGGCAATGCTGTGCTCCGGGAGCAAAGAATACTCTTTCGGCTCCAGCGGGTGCCTGTCGGAGGCAAATGCAAGTGCGGAAGCGGCCGAGATCGCGTCTCTGCAATTTCGCAGGCCTTGGTACAGTATGCGTCCCGTTACTCCTGTTCGTTCAGGCCGCCGGGCGACGCTCGCTATTACGCCATCAACCATAGCGCGCCCCGTCGGAGGCCCGATCGTCATGTACAGGCGACCTTCTTTCGACTGCTTTTCGTACGAGCCTCTTCAAACTCGACCGATTTAGGCTCGTTACATCGAACTGAGTCCATATTCCGACGCGCACACGTGCAACTATTACCTGCGCAATTTTCGTTACGGTCATTACGCATAAGAAAGCGAATGCGGCCCCCGCCGCGCCATAGGGTTTTGCCGCCATTATGGCCAATGGCAAGTACGCGACAGCGGCCGACGTCGAAATTGCCGCCGCAGCCCGTTGATGCGACGTCATGATAAGAAGAAACCCGGACGAACCCGCGACAACCATTGCTGCCTGTGCGAGCGCCAGATAACCGATAACTGCCCCGCCCTCACGGTACGCCGGTCCGAAAAGGGCGGCCAGTATCGTTCCGCCATAAAGCACGAGCGGCAGCAGCACGAGCAACATCGGCAGCGCTATCAACGTGGTGGTCTTCCGTACGATATTCTCGAGCTCTCGCAATCTGCCCTGCACGTATAGTTGGGACATCAGCGGCGGCAGGACGGAATTGGCGATCTGCGTTGGCATAGACACCAAGGTCACAAGACGGAGGGCCATCCCGTAAATGGCGACCTGCTCCGCGGACAACATCGCGCCCACAACCCACAGCCCGATGTTCGCAAGGCCGAAGAGCACGACGCTGTCCAGCATCAGTGGCCACGCTTCACTAAGGAGCTTCCGCGCCGACAACGTGGATACAGCTTCGTGCGGCAGCGCCCGGCTTGCGGTAAGAACGAGCGCCGCGGCCAGAACGATGTTGACAGCCGCCGCCGCCAACGAGAGCCACAGTACGACCGTCGCATTCAGATACGACCGCCCGCCGGCGAGCGCCACGACCAGCAACAGAACGACGAACAGCGCGGAATTTGTGATGCCGCCAGTCAGCGCCGCGCCGCGTATGTCCTTGAAGCCGCGCAGCACTTCCGTAAGCGTCATCTGCAGCGCGAGGGCTCCAATCCAAAGGGCGGTCGGCACCGTTACCATATTCAACCGGGAGACCGGAAACAGCCAGGGCGTCAGCCCGGGGCCGACGACAAGATAGCCTGCTACACAGAGAAGTGTTGATATCGTAACGACCCGCATTGCGCACTTGGTCGCTGCGACAACCTCCTGAGGCCGGCCGCTGCCGATACTTCCGGAAATTCGCCGCAACAGCACGTTGTCCATCCCGGCCCTGGCGAATATCGCAATGAAAGACGAGAGGCTGATCGACAGGAAATACAGTCCCACGTCGCTTCGCGTCAGCAGGCGCGCAAGCAGCACAGATGTCGAGAACCCTAGCGCCGCATAGACTATGCGCCCGGTAGCCGCCCAGGGGGCACCCTTCAAAATGTATTGTCTTGTGGTGAGTGACATGATCGACGATCACACAGGCAGCACAAACGCGATCGATGCGCGCTTACCGCACTGACGGTAGCCTGCGCAGAGCAGACGGGGCCCGCACGCCGCGAGCCTTTCAAGGCGGCACATTTCCATCAGTTCGGTAACGGTTCACATTCACGCGCACCGCGCAGGGACGCGTACGCTTCCAACAACTTGGGCGCCTCGTGCTGCCACGAAAGTTCGCCTAAAACCCTCCGCCTGCCGAACTCGCCCATGCTTTTGCGGCGCGGCGCATCGGCAAGAAGTTCGAGTATCTTCCGGGCGAAGTCGTCTGGGTCGGTGTTGCGGGCATAAAGCGACGCTTCGCCGGCCGAATGGCGCCCCTCGCGAAGATCGTACTGGACGATGGGTTTTCCGATCGCCATGTACTCCATGATTTTGTTCATGGTTGACCGGTCATTCATGGCGTTTGGGCGGTCCGGGTTAACGCAAACGTCCGCAGTGGAAAGAATCGTGAAGAGCGTGTCGTCGTCGACGCGGCCGGTAAAGGTTACAAGACCCTCCAATAGCAATTTGCCAGCTAATCTTTTGATCGGCTCCAGTTCGGGCCCAATGCCGACGATCACGAATTGAACGTCGGTACGCCTGTGCGAATTCCGGATGTAGGCGACGGAGTGCAGGAGCAAGTCCAGCCCCTCCTGGCAGCCAATAACACCGACATATGCGACCAGATATTTTCGCCCATTTTTCCACCCATCGTCGGGCGGCCGGGCGCAAACCCGGGATAATGTCGGCCCCGATCGCACAACAAACACCCGGCCCGGTTTCATCCGCCCGCGTTCGATCGCTATCGCACGATAGGATTCGTTGGTGGCAATGGAAATATCCGCGAGCGCAAAAGTCCACCGTTCGAGCTGCACCACGACGCGCCAGAGCAGGCCGCGCTTGCCGAACTTGGCCTCATAAAGCTCGGGATTTATGTCATGATGGTCGAATACAAACTTCTTCCCGAGTACAAACTTGTAGAATGCCCCGATAATGAAAAGCAGGTCCGGCGGATTGCACGCCTGGATCACGTCAAAGCCCCGGCCAAACAGCACCCTGAGGCTTAGCACGAACTCCCAAAAGAGCGCCGCCCCGTATTCGAGGAGGTAGCCTGGCGCTCCACGTGCTTCAACGGGAAGAGGATGACGAAATATATGGACGCCGTCGATGATCTCGAAGGAGGCTGTCGCACCTTTCCCCTTTGGGCAGATCACCGACACTTCATAGCCTGCGTGGGCAAGGGTCGTTGCCTCCGACCACACGCGGCGGTCAAACGGAACCGGCAGGTTCTCGACAATGATCAGGACGCGCATGGGCGTGCTACCAGTTGATTCCATCGTAGCGCCCGTCAAGTTGCTGCCGGGCTTCAATGCGCACCAAGTCCACGAGAAAATGCTCCGGACGCAGGCGTTCCCCGATCTTCATGAACGCCGGATCGCGCGTGCCGACGACGATCGTCTCACCGTGGCACAGCGCCTCGTCAAGCGATCCGACCAGCAGCGAGGAGACATGAGGAATGCTCTTGAGAAGAAATTCGCGATTGGCACCTACCAACTTCGACAGACTGACGTTCTTGTCGAAAATCCGCACGTCATAGCCTTTTCCTATCAAGCGTTCCACAAGCTCCAGTATCGGGCTCTCACGCAGATCGTCCGTACCGGCCTTGAAGCTGACGCCGAGAAACGAGACAGCGCGCTTGCCGCGAGCAGTTATGAGATCGAAGCCCCGGCTGATCTGCCGTTCGTTGGATTGCAAAATCGCGTTCAGTACCGGCAAATCGAGGTCGAGAGAGCGCGCCCTGTAGGCGAGCGCCCGAACATCCTTTGGCAGGCACGATCCACCAAAGGCGAACCCAGGCTTGAGGTAGGTGGAGGAGAGGTTCAACTTGCTGTCCTTGCAAAAGATGTCCATCACCGCGTGGCTGTCGATTCCAGCGGCCTTGCACGTCGTTCCGATTTCATTTGCGAAGGTGACCTTCAGCGCGTGCCACGCGTTGTCGCAATACTTGACCATCTCGCCGACCTCGATTGAGGTGCGGATGAGCGGCGCAGGAAGATCGCCATACAATGCGGCGATATCGTCGGAAGTCTGCCCGTCAACAGCGCCGATGACCGTTTTCGGGGGATGAAAAAAGTCCGCTACCGCCGTGCCTTCGCGAAGAAATTCCGGGTTGTTGCCGACGCCGAAACCCGTGCCGGCTTGCCGCCCACTCGCCTTTTCCAGGAGGGGGATCACCAGGCCGCGCGTGGTGCCGGGCATCACGGTAGAGCGGATCACAACCGTATGCCGCCCGTTTTTCATGGAAAGCGCCTCGCCCACTTCCCGGCTTACCGCAGCAACGTGGCGAAGATCGAGATCGCCATTGGGCTTGCTCGGGGTTCCGACACAGACCAGCGATAAATCCGTCGAGCGAATTGCATCGTAAACGTCTTGCGTGGCTCTCAGGCGGCCTGCCTGTACGGCCCGGCCAATAAATTCATCCAGCCCTTCTTCGATGACCGGCGATCGGCCGTCGTTGATAAGGTCAACCTTGATGGCGGCCGGATCCACGCCTACCACCTCGTGGCCGGCGGCGGTCAGACATCCGGCCGAAACCGCACCGACGTAGCCCAGCCCGAATACGCTGATCTTCATGCTGACCTCACTTCGTATTCGCCGCGCATGGCGAGAGCAGCCGCCATTCCACGCTACCGCCATCGGGGTGAAATCGCGTTTCACCTCTTGGCGACGGTCATTTCCTCGGCAGCGTTTACGCGCTACGCCACGGGAACCAATGCTTCGCTCCGCAACGCAACGGAAACCGAGCGTCCCAGCATGTCCAGCAGGACGCGCACGCGCCCCGCGCTGTCGAGATGCTCAAGAACACCAACGAAATTCGCAAACGGCCCTTCAGCAATCTTGACCGGTTGACCGATCCTGAGTTGGGGCCGCCATGAGAAGGCGCCGTCCGCACCGATCTGCGCTTGCAGACCTTCAACCAACCCGGCCGGCATAGGTTGCGGCCGCTCGTTCTGCGTGACGAGCCGCGCTACGCCATAGGTGCTGTTAATGGCGCCCCAGGGCTCGAAGCCGAGATCAAGACAAATGAAGAGATAACCGGGAAACAGGGGAGCCAATCTCGCTTCCACCTTGCGCGCGTGGCGGACGACTTTTCGCATCTGTGGAAGGAAAACCCGATAACCTTGCCGCTGCAGATTCAAGAGCGCGCGCCCTTCGGCAGCGGGCCTGGTCCGCGCGACATACCAGCGGGCGGCCTCTTCCCATATCGCGCCGGAAGGCCGAGGGGCGCAATTATTGCTGCACGCCGCGCCGTCGCTCTGCGCCGACTTTGGCCGTTCAGCGGACTCACATGTCTTCAAACGAATAGCAGCCGGCATGACCTAGAACGCTACTAGCCCCTTCTCTTATCCCCCCGCGGCAGACCGTCATGGCCCATGCGGATATGCAACAAGCGCTTCAATACGCGTGCTCCTGGTTGAAGATTTCGCGCAATGTCAGAAGCAGGATTTTCAGATCGAGCCAAAGGCTCGCGTTACGGACGTAATAGTGGTCGTATTCGATCCGGCGCCGCACACGGTCATGAGACGAGGTTTCGCCTCTCAGGCCATTGGCCTGCGCCCAACCGGTGATGCCAGGCTTGGCATATTGGCGGACTTCGTAATGCTCGACCAATTGCGCGAACTGCCTGTCATGGACGACGGCGTGCGGGCGCGGCCCTACGAGGCTCATTTCGCCGCGCAGGACATTGAGCAATTGCGGGAGTTCGTCGAGGCTGGAGCGCCTCAGTATCCGGCCCACGCGCGTGACCCTCGGATCGTCGCGCGTGGCCTGCTTGAGGTCGGGGCCTTCTTCCTCGACCTGCATGGTGCGGAATTTGAGGATGGTGAACGGCCTGCCATAACGGCCAAGCCGTCTTTGGCGGAATAGCACCGGCCCGCTTGATTCGAGCCGGATGGCGGCGGCAATCAGCAGCAGCAACGGCGCCAGCGCCATGAGGGCGATGCCCGACAGGGCAATATCCAGCCCACGCTTGATGCCGCACTGAAGCCGGTTCATTGGCGGGCGCTGGAGTTCGGAGGCATGCAGATCCGTGCAATCCGGGCGCCTGCCCCGCGCATTGTTGTCGCGGTTCGGGACGAATGAGATTTGGACCGGCAAGACCCGAAGCCCGTTTACGAGTTCGCGGATCTGCTCCGGTTCAAAGCCTTCTTCGATCAAAAAGATATCGCAGCCCGGCGACGCCAGAGACTGCGCGCAAACTTGGCGCACGATGCGATCCTGAATCTCCCGCCAGTCGGCACGGCGCCCGCACGCCGCAAAGGCGACGACATTGGGTTGTATCAGATCATTCCCCAATTTCGCACGGAGGCCCGCCGTGTCGCGCTGAGCGGAGATGATGAGCACGTCCTGCCGCGTGACGAGTTTTGCCCCGAGATATTTTGCGAGAGGGTGCGGAGCAGTCGCCCGCGCGAACAGGACTGCGGGATATCCGGGGCCTGCCGAACCGGTCAGACTTCCGATATATTGAAGGAGCAAGTCGCGATAGCCGGCAGCCGAAACCAGCGCCGCAATCCCCGTCAGCAGCCCCTGGCTCAAATCAAACAGCATGTTTCCGGCGCGCGCGAGCGGCACCGGACAAAGGTCCGGCCGGTCGGAAACCGCGCCCGCGACCGCTTCCGGCTCGGCGGCCCGCGTCTCCGCCCGCAGAAACACCATGCCCTTGGCAATCTGAATCTGTGCGTCGGCGCCGGTCGTCGCAAAGTCCCACTTCCGGGTGCCAAGTGCTTCGAACAAGTTTGGTTCTTCTCTTGAGAACGGCGCGACCGCGTCACGCGAATACAAGTACTAGAAGAATAAATGAAATGCAAGCAGAAGTTGTATAGCCAATATGTAGGAAAAAAATTCCCATCTATACTGTTCAATGAGGTGGAACCTGCGCCGATAAATTCGCGAATTTATGTGCGCTCACAGATATAGGAATATTTTTCCTACAATTACTTATGAATATAGTGTGTATACATGGCGCGCAGATGGCCGGGAATTGCGCCTTCGGTATCCCCGGTTGACCGGAGCGGACGGGAACGCAACGCGCAGTCGCGCGCCGTCCTTGCCGCAGAACGCAGCTTTCGGCCGGCGCCCAAGCGGGACTATCGCGCCTGTCTGCCCGGCAGGCGTTCGCGCACGATTTGCGCGAGACGCGCGATCTCTTCGTCGGGATGGCCGGCGGTGAAAGCGAGGCGGAGCCGCGCGGTGCCGGCGGGCACGGTGGGCGGGCGGATGGCCATCACCAGAAAGCCCTCGCACGCCAGCATCTCGGAGGCTTCGAGTGCCGCCGTCGCCTCGCCCAGCACGATTGGCACGATCGTGCTCTGCGCCAGCGGCAGGTTGGCGGCGCGGGTGAAGGCCTGCGCCTTGGCCACGGGGCTTGCCGCCAATTCCGGCTCAGCTTCGATGATGTCGAGCGCGGTCAGCGCGGCGGCGGCGCTGGCGGGCGGCAGGCCGGTGGAATAGACGAGCGTGCGCGCCCGCGTCTTGATGAGATCGATTACCGGAGCACTGGCGCAGAGATAGCCGCCGTAACTACCGATCGCCTTGGACAGCGTGCCCATCTGCAGATCGACGGCGGACTTCTTGCCCGACAGGAAGCTCGAACCGCGGCCGCCGCCCAGCACGCCCAGGCCATGCGCATCGTCGCTCATCAGCCAGGCCTCGTACTCCTGCGCCAGCGCGGCCAGCTCGTCCAGCGGCGCCAGATCGCCGTCCATCGAGAACACGCCGTCCGTCACGATCAGCGCATGGTCATGCGCCGCGCGCTGCTCCGCGAGCACGGCACGGACATGAGCGACGTCGTTGTGGCGGAATTTCTCCACCCGCCCGCGCGAAAGCTGCGCACCCGCCCACAAGCAGGCATGGGCGAGTTCGTCCACCAGCAGCAGATCGTCCGGCCCCACCAGCGTGGGAATGATGCCGGCATTGGCCAGATAACCCGAGCCGAAGACACAGGCGGCCTCGGCCTGTTTCAACTGCGCCAGCCGCGCCTCCAGTTCCGCAAACAGCGGATGATTGCCGGTGATCAGCCGCGATGCCCCCGCGCCGGCGCCGTAGCGCGCCACGGCTTCCGCGGCGGCAGCCTTGACCTTCGGATGATGCGTCAGGTTCAGGTAGTCGTTGCAGGAGAAGGAGAGCAGCCGCCGGCCGCCGCGGGAAACCCAGATGCCGTCCTCGCGCAGCGTCTCGGCCAGCCGCCGGCGCAGGTGCCCGGCCTCCAGCTCGGCGAGCTTCGATTGTGCAAAGGTATCCAGGGAATTTGCCAAGGCCGGTCCGCGTTCTTGCCCCTCACTCCCACTCGATCGTGCCGGGCGGCTTGGACGTGCAGTCGTACACCACGCGGTTGATGCCCTTGACCTCGTTGACGATGCGCGTGGCGGTGCGCGCGAGGAAGGCGTGCTCGAAGGGATAGGTGTCCG
>JAGWZW010000026.1 GCA_018971835.1 Alphaproteobacteria bacterium | reverse complement strand
TTGCTGATGCCAGGGCACCCCGAAGACATCGGCAAGAGCCTCTCGAACTATCATGTCTGGTGGAACGCGATCCAGAAGGAACTCGATCCCAATCGCGTTTCTCCCGAAGCGGGCGCGCTGGTGTAGCATCAGCGCGGGCGGCGTTCGGCGCCTGATACCAATATGGGGCCGCAGCGATCGCGCTACGGCCCCCGGGGATGATCGGCGAACGATCCGGTCAGGGCGGTTGTTGCGCGCTACTGATGGATCACCTGGATGACGGTGTTCTCCTCCAGGCCCTGGCGCGCGAATTCGACGCCGATGCCGGAAGCCTTCACGCCGCCGAACGGCACATCGGGCCGGATATCGCCGTGCTTGTTGATCCAGGCCGTACCGGATTCGAGGCGGCTGGCTAGCGCGCGCGCCTGCTTGGGATCGCTGGACCAGATGGACCCGCCCAACCCGTTCTCGGAAGCGTTGGCGCGGGCGATCGCGTCTTCCACATTGCTGTAGCGGATGATGGGCAGCGCCGGGCCGAACTGTTCGCGGTCCACGATGTCCATGCCTTCGGTGGCATCGGCGATCAGCGTGATGGGATAGAAGAAGCCCGGCCCGTTGGGCGCCACGCCGCCAGTGAGGATACGCGCGCCGGCCGCCCGTGCCGCATCGACCATGCCGGAAACCTTGTCGAACTGCATGCGGTTCTGGATCGGGCCGAGCAGGTTCTTCTCGTCGAGCCCGTCGCCGACCGGCACGGTCTTGGCGAACGCAACCAGCGCTTCGCAGGTGGCGTCGTAGAGGCTGTCATGCACATAAAGCCGCTTCAATGCCGCGCAGGTCTGGCCGTTGTTGATGAAGGCGCCCCAGAACAGGCCTTCGGCGATCTTTGCCGGATCGCAACCGGGCAGCACGATGCCAGCATCGTTGCCGCCCAGTTCCAGCGTCAGGCGCTTGAGCGTTTCGGCGGCGCTGCTCATGACCTTGCGTCCGGTCGCAGTGGAGCCGGTGAAGGAAATCTTGCCGATGCCGGGATGGCTGGTCATCGCCGGTCCCGCCTCAGGGCCGTCGGAGACGATGTTGAGCACGCCCGGCGGCAGCACCGCGGCCAGAATCTCGCCCATGCGCAGCGTGCTGAGCGGCGTATAGGGCGAAGGTTTCAGTACCACGCAGTTGCCAGCGCGGATCGCGGGCACCACATGCCAGATCGCGATCATCAGCGGCCAGTTCCACGGCGTGATGGAGCCCACCACGCCCACCGGCTTGTGGTGCACTTCGATCCAGGCGTTGTCGTCATGCTGAATCACCTCCACCGGCAGGTCGATCGAGGCGGTGTAGCGCGTCCAGCCTTCGGCCCCGCCCAGTTCGAAGCGCGAGCCGAGGCCGCTGAGCGGCTTGCCCTGCTCGCGGGTCAGCAATTGCGCCAGTTCTTCGGCATTGGCCTTGAGCGCATCGGCCATCGCGTTGCAGGCTGCCGCGCGCTCGGCTGACGGCTTGGCGCTCCAGGCCGGAAAGGCCGCCCGCGCTGCGGCCACCGCGCGATCGACATCGGCCGCTGTCGTCTTGGGCGCCAGACCTACGACTTCGCCATTGGCAGGATTGAGAACTTCAAAATGGTCAGACGCATTGACGCTGCGCCCGCCGATTGTCATCGCATATTTTTTCATGGTTTTGCTCTCCTCCCGGAGTGAAGACTTTCCACGCCAACCGTATATCCCGTAGACGACATAAAGCATAGAGAGTTAATTGGTCGCGCATAAGGCGCTGCGTTCAAAGCCTTACGAAAAGGCCAGCTGCCACTCGTCCGCGGCGATCGCCGAAACGCCCGTGATGGTGGGCGTATTATTCACGTCAGGCGTTGAAGCAGATTGCGCGCTGCCACCACGGAAAACGCCATGATGGTGAGCGAGGGATCGACGCTCGGCGGGCGCGGGAACACGCTGGGATCGGCCACGAACAGGTTCGGCACCTCGTGGGCTTCGTGGCTGGGCGCGATCACGCTGAGTGCAGGGTCTTTGCCCATGCGCAGCGCGCCTGCCGGATGCGGCCCGCCGAACAGGATCGCGCCGCCCGTGATGTCGATCTTGTCGAGCACCGGGATGTCTTTAGGATCGCGGAGCCGCGTGCCCGCCATGTCCGGCACGATCACCTCGCGCGCGCCCGAGGCGAACAGCAGCAGGGCCTGCTTCTTCATCGCGTCGCGCACCTTGAGGATATCCACGCCGCGCAGGCGGTAGTCGTAAAGCGGATCGCCGTCGCGGCTGAGCGTGATCTGGCCTGGATTCTCATCGTCGATCCAGGAGACGGCGCTGCCGATATTGGGCAGGCGGTTCATCAATGCGCGGTGTTCCTCGCCGAAGCCGGGCAGTGTTGCCGCCACGAATTCGGCCTGAAGCTGGTTGGGATGCAGCAGATAGCCGCCTTCGACATAGCGGCCGTTGTCGTAGCGCGCCAGGCGGAAGTCCATCGCGCCGGTAGCGGTCGGGATGTTCTCCCACATCACCACTGGTTCGTCGTAGAGCGCATAAAGATAAGGGCAGGGGTTGAGGAACAGGTTGCGCCCCACCTGCCCGCTACCATTGGGCAGGCCCGACTTCAGCCACACCACCGCGGAGGAATAGCCGCCCGCCGCCAGCACGACATAGCGCGCCTTCACGGTGAGCTTGTGCCCGCTCGGCTTGCCGGTGGCGCGGTCGATGAAGCTGGCGGCGACGCCATTGGCTTTGCCTTGTCCGTCGCGCGAGATGCCATCGACCTGACAATCGGCATAGAGCCGCGCGCCCGCTGCGAGCGCGGCCGGGATATGAGTGACGAGCTGGCTTTGCTTGGCGTCGTAGGCGCAGCCCTGGTAGCAATGCCCGCTCTTGCGGCAGTCTTTGCGCGCCTGGCGCACGGTTTCGGTGTTCCAGCCCAGCTTCTTCGCGCCGAGGTCGAAAAGCTGATTCATGCGGTTGAAGTATTCCGGCTGGGCGGGGTGGACGTTCAAATCCTTTTCGATTTCATCGAAGATCGGCGCCAACACTTCGGGCGCGTGACCTTCGAGTCCGGCGCGCAGATAGAGATCGTTGCGGTCCTTGGGCAGGCGCCAGCTATCGGCCCAGTAATGCACGCTCGCCCCGCCCACGCAGTTGCCATACATCATGGCGATCTCGGTATTGCGCGAGGTGCCGAGGCCACGGGCACCGTCGATGCGGGCCAGCATGTTGTCGCTGCGCTGGTCGAGGTCGCCGCGCCCAGCAGTGAAATAGCCGCCACGCTCGAGCACGATCACGCGCTTGCCGGCTTCGGCCAGTTTCTTCGCCACGGTGGCGCCGCCGCAGCCCGAGCCGATGACCACGACATCGGTTTCATCGGAAAGATCGCGCGATACCTGGCGGGATTCGACGATCATGGCTCAGGCTCCCTTCGCGCGCTTGAGCGGCGGAAGGTTGGCGATGGTGTTGCCGCCTTCGTAGAGCTTCTCCGCCACCTGCGGCCCGGCATAGCCGATGGAGGGCCAGGTGCGCGCGTCGCAGTAATAGAAAAAAAGGATCAGGAACTTGATGCCGGTAAAAGCCTGACGGCGCGCGGCCCAGGCGGAGGTTTCGCAATTGTGCAGGAAGCGCGTCCGCTCGGCGGCGGCAAGTTCGGTGAAGCGCGGGCCCAGGAAGTCCAGCGCCGGCAAGTGCTCCAGCAGCGCCAGCGACAGTTTCACGTCGGAGACGAGTTGGCTCTCTTCATGGAAGATCAGTTCGCGGTCGATGCGCCGGGCGGTTTCGGCTTCGGCCACGCTGGGCGCGCCGGGCGCCACCGCGATTACCGTTTCGCAGATCGCGCCGAGGATCGCCAATTCCTTCACGTTCAGCACCCTCGGCACGGCGGCGCCGATCATGGCCCGATAGCGGGCCTCGTCGCCTTCCCACCAGAACCAGCCGCCGGCCGCCGCCAGCGCCGCGGCGCCTGCCGCGCCGGCGCCCAGAAATCCGCGTCGCGAAAGGCCGCTCCAGTTCATGATCGCCTCCGTTCACAGCCACTGGTTTATGAGGATGGCGCCGTGCCGGCCGGCGACATGCGAGGCCTTGCCATCGCGATAGGAGATCGTGTCGCCGTCGGTGCCGAGATCCCACAGCTTGCCGCGCAGGAAGACGTTGATGCCTGTCTGGATTTTGGCGGCACCGGCACGTCCGCCCATGCTGTATTTGAGCCAGGCCTCGCCCAGCGTGATCCTGCCGATGTCATGCCGGTTGACGTCTGCCGGTGCCGGCTGGCCGTCATAGCCCGCCCAGGGCGCGGCCCAGGAATCGTCGACCGTCGAATAGGACGGAATGGCCAGCAGTTGCGCGCCGAGTTGCGCGATGCGCTGATAGGACGGCGGATACCAGGAGTCGGCGCAGATCAGCACCGCGAGTTTGCCATCCGGCGTATCGAAGACGGGGATGTCGCTGACCTTGCCGGCGGCGAGAAACGCCTGTTCCTCCGCAATCGGATAGGCCTTGAACACCAGCGGCCCGGCGATCGTTCCGTCCGGCGCGAACAGGGCCGAGACGTTGTAAAGGCTGCCGCCGGGCGTTACCACGATGCGCCCCTTCTCGAGATGCGGCTGCGGCAATACGATGGAACCGGCCACCAGCGTCACGGCGTATTTCTTCGCGAGCGCCGAAAAGAGGCTCTGGTAGTCCCGCGCCATGACTTCGGCTTTGAGGGTGAAGAGCGTCCACTCTGTTTTGTCCGCTTCGGCAGGAGCGGACAGATACCAGCGCAGAAAGGCGAGGGGGTGGGTCAGCGCCAGCGTCGCCATCGCCGGGCCGGCGTGGGCAGCACTGTAGACGCTGGCCGGTTCGTCCGCCGCTGCCAGCCAGCTGCCGATATATTCGGGCAGGACGACGATGGTTTTGGCGTTGAGCCAGCCTTTCGCCTTCGCCGCGGCGAAGTAGCCGTCCAGCTTGGCGAAGAGGGTTTCGGTGTTGGCGTAGTCGCCGGGCGTCATCCAGGGCTGGACGGCGACAAAATTCCCGCGCTCTCCGTCCGCGCCGATCACGTCATAAGCGGCGAAGCCAGTGTTGACCGGCTGAACGCCCGTGAGTGGCCGGTCGGTGCAGCGCCACAGCGCATACCCGAGCGTGGCGGCGGCCGTAATGCCGATCAGTGCAGCAAGGAAAACCGCCCGCTTCTTCATGTTCCCGCCCCCGCCGCGGGCCCCTCGTCGGGGGCCCGTCGGCGGGCAAGGATAGCGGGGTCACGGCGTGCGGGAAAGCCGCTCAGGCGGCCGGCGTGTAGGCGGTGTAAGGCATGTCGATGGCGTCGGCCACCACCTTCAACACGACCTTGCCGTTCGCGATATTGAGGCCGTTCATCAGGTGCGGATCCTCGGCCAGCGCGCGGTCTGTACCCTTCTGGGCCAGTGCGATGGTGAAAGGCAGGGTGGCGTTGTTGAGCGCGAAGGTGGAGGTGCGCGCCACGCCGCCGGGCATGTTGGCGACGCAATAATGCACGATGCCGTCCACTTCATAGGTCGGGTCGTCATGCGTGGTGGGGTGCGAAGTCTCGAAGCAGCCGCCCTGGTCGATGGCGATGTCCACCAATGCGGCGCCTGGCTTCATCTCTTTCAGCATGGCGCGGGTGACGAGCTTGGGCGCCGCCGCACCGGGGATCAGCACCGCGCCGATGACAAGGTCGGCATCCAGCACCGCTTCGCGCACGGCCGCGCCGGTGGAATAGAGGATGCGGGCATCCTTGCCGTAGAGGGTGTCGAGTTCGGTGATACGCGCGATCGATTTCTCGAACAGTGTCACGTCGGCGCGCACGCCGATGGCCATCTGCAGCGCGTTCTCGCCGGCCACGCCGCCGCCGAGGATCACCACCTTGGCCGGGGCCACGCCCGGTACGCCGCCGAGCAGCAGGCCGCGTCCGCCGGCGGTCTTTTCCAGCGCATGGGCGCCCACCTGGATGGACATGCGCCCGGCCACTTCGCTCATCGGCTGCAGTAGCGGCAGGTGGCCCTTGGGCGAGGTCACGGTTTCATAGGCGATGGCCCGGCAGCCGGAGCGGCACAGCGCCTCGGCCTGCGGCTTGTCGGCAGCCAGGTGCAGATAGGTGAAAAGCGTATGATGCGGCTTGAGCTTGGCGCATTCGGGCAGCTGCGGCTCCTTCACCTTCACGATCAGCTCGGCTTCGGCGAAGATTTCGTCGGCCGTTTTGGCGATCTTGGCGCCGGCGGCCCGGTACTGGTCGTCGTCGAGGCTGATGCCAGCCCCGGCCTGGGTTTCGACCGTTACGGCATGGCCGAGGCGGGTCAGTTCGGCCACGCTCGCGGGCGTCAGGCCGACACGGTATTCGCGGGTTTTGATCTCTTTGGGCACGCCAATGTGCATGGAAGCCTCCCTGGGGCGATAAGGCGTTATTCTAGGCGTTCCGCTGGTCCCAGTTTTTGATATTTTGTACAAAATTCCGCGATTTGTGATATTTTGTCCTTATAAATACGGATTTCAGGAAATGCCATACGCAAAGATAGATAGATTCGATAAGTCCATCCTGGGTCAGCTGCAGGCGGATTCACGGCTGACCTTCAACGAGATCGGCGAACGGGTCGGCCTCTCGCCTTCGGCCTGCCACAAGCGGGTCAAGGCGATGGAGGAGGCCGGGTTGATCGCCGGCTATGTCGCCATCGTGGCGGAAGAGCAGGCGCAGTTGCGCACCAGCGTCTTCGTGCAGATTTCGCTCGCCAGCCAGAAGCAGGAGGTGCTGGAGGCATTCGAGCGCGCCGTCTCCGGCCATGAGGAGATCATGGAGTGCTTCCTGATGGCAGGGCTCTCCGATTATCTCCTGCGGGTGCTCTGCCGCGACGGCGAGGACTATGAGCGGCTCCACAACACCATCCTGGTGCGCCTGCCGGGCGTGGAGCGGGTGGTCTCCAACTTCGCCATCCGCAAGGTGCTGCGCCGCACTGCCGTGCCGCTGTCCCGTACCGGCGAAGGGTAACGGACCGCCTTCGCCCTCGCCGGGGCGTCCCCCATGTGTTTTGTTGTCAACGAAATTAATATGGCGTAATCAGGAGCCGCAATTCGTCGGCTCCCCGGTATTCAGGACTTGCCATGACATCATTCTCCGCCGAGGCCCTCCTGCTCGACTTCGGCTCGGTCATCACCTATTCGGCGTTCGAGATCGTGGACAGGGCGGAACGGCGTCTCTCGCTGGCGCCGGGAACGCTCACCTGGCGCGGGCCGCTCGATCCGGCGACCGATGCGCTGTGGGTCGCCATGCAGGCCGACGAGATCAGCGAACGCAATTACTGGGAGCGCCGGGCCGACGAGGTGGGGCGCCTTCTGGGGCAGAACTGGACGCCGCTGGATTTTTTTCGTGCCATCCGCGGCAACGATCTCAACGAAGACGTGCGCCCAGAGATTGTGGACCTGGTTGCAGAGGCGCGTGCCGCTGGCCTGAAGGCCGGCATTTTGACCAACGAGCTGGAATTGTTCGGCGGCGTCGAGTCGAGTCGTTCGCTTAAGATCGTTCAGTCGATGGACATCGTGGTAGATGCCACGCACACGCAGATTCTCAAGCCCGATCCGCGCGCCTATGCGCTGGCGGTCGAGCGGCTGGGCGTGGCGCCGGACACCGTCGTTTTCGTGGACGACCAGAAACGAAATATCGAGGGCGCGCTCCGGGCCGGACTTCAAGGCATCTATTTTGATGTCTGCAACGTGTCGCGTTCGCTTGGCGCGGTGCGGGCGGCGCTTGGCTTGAGAGGCTGAAGAACAAGGAACATTTGGCTTGGTACCATCGCCTTACTCCTGTAGGGTTGATATTCGACAAGACTATGGTGCCGGTTTTGCAGGCCAGCATTATCCTGCCCCGGTGCTTCCTTGATTTCGAATCTGCCCTGTATTTAAGGTCGATCTGATGGCGCCCAAGGCTGAAAAGAAAACCAACGTCCAGTCCCCAAGAGCCCAGGCGCCACGAGCGCAGTCCGCCAAGTCGCGTTCCGGCGGCAAAGAGCAGGCCGCGAAGGAGAACCTGCGTCTGGAGGAGTTTCTGCCCTTTCAGCTCGCCGTCGTGGCGAATCGCGCATCGCAGATGATCGCGCACGTCATCGAGGACCAGTACAATCTTCAGGTGCCGGACTGGCGCATTCTGGTGACGCTGGACGAATACGCGCCGTTGTCGCCCAACGAAATCGCCGGCTACACCAGCATGGACAATCCGCGTGTCAGCCGCGCCCAAAGGCGGCTGACAGATTTGCGGCTCGTGCGGTGCGAGAGCGATCCGCACGACGGCCGCCGCAAGATTCTCACGTTGACGCCGCTTGGAAAGTCCGTCTGCCGCAAGATGAGCCCGGAAGCGCGCTCGCGCGAAGCCTGGCTGCTGGAAGGGCTCAGCGCCGAGGAACGCGCCTCCCTGGCGGATATCCTGCGCAAGCTCAAGAGCTGGACGGAAAATCTCGAACTCGCCGACTCGGAAGAATAGCGCCATCGGCCGTCGGCCGACTTTTGGAAATTGCGAACCGCTCGCGTGTTGCCGGTTCCGCGGCAGCTTTACCAGCACTTTAAGTATTAGGGCGAAAAGCCGCCGACTGCGCCGGGCAGTCGCTGCCGGCGCCGAGGGCGCGGCATCTGCGCAACAATGACGCGGAAAGGTCGTGCCCTACAGATAATTTCATTGACAACTAAATTTATCTTCGGCTTAGGATGGCTTAGCCGGTGCGATGCCGGCGGGAGGAATTAAGGGGACAAAAAGTAATGAGATCCGTACGCTTGGGAATTGGTACGTCGTTGCTGCTTTCTGCCGGCTTTGCAGCGCTTATTGCAGGTCCGGCGCTTGCAGATGCGTCCGCGCCGAAGCTCGAAGAAGTCATCGTCACCGCGCAGAAGCGCGCGCAGAACATGCAGACGGTGGGCATCGCCGTCTCCGCTGTAGGGGCGCAGCAGCTGGCCTCCCTGCCCAATTCCGATGTCACGGCGGTCGTGAATCTGGTTCCCAGCGTCCAGTTCAACCAGTACAGCCCGACGCTGACCGTCTTCAACATCCGCGGCGTTTCGCAGAACGACTTTGCGGACTCGCAGGAATCGCCGATCGCGTTCTATGCGGATGATGTTTACATCAGTTCGATGGGCGCCATCGCCGGCCAGATGTACGATCTGTCCCAGGTCGCCGTGCTGCGCGGGCCGCAAGGCACCCTGTTCGGGCGCAACGCCACCGGCGGCGTCGTCCAGGTGACCAGCGCCGCGCCTACGGACGATTTCACCGGCTATCTGCAGGCCACGGGCGGCAGCTTCGGCGAATACAATACCGAAGGCGCCGTCAGCGGCCCGCTCAGCAATTCCTGGCGTGGCCGCTTTTCATTCCAGACGCAACACAATGACGGCTATATCAAGAATCTCATCGGCCCCGATCTCAACAGCACCAACTCCTATGCGGGGCGGCTGCAGCTTGAAGGCGATGTCGGCCACGGCGGAAGTCTGCTGATCAAACTCTGGGGTATCCGCAACGACCATGAAGTCAGCGGCGGCTATTCCCATCGGGCGTCCTACACCAATTCCGACGGTCTGGGTGTGTTCGTGCCGTGGAACGTTGATATCTACGGCACCTGCCCGGGCTGCGACGCCTTCGGCTACAAGGCGCCCGGCTATCCCTTCACAGGTTCCTATAACCGCAAGGGCCTGTTCGACCGCACCTATGGCGGCCTGACTGTCGAGTACAAGCAGCCATTTGACAATTTCAATTTAACTTCGATCACCAATATGCAGGTGCTGCGCAAGCGCTATGGTGAAGACAGCGACATGTCGCCCAACTCGGTCTTCATCTACGACACGCATCAGTACCTGTTGCAGGAATCACAGGAGCTACGGCTGGACGGCCAGGCCGGGCGGCTGCACTGGACCGCGGGCCTCTACCTGCTCGATATCAACAGCCGCAACAATTACGACGCCAACGTTCTGGTGGCGGGAGAAAATATCGTCTACCAAACCAAAACCGATACCTACAGCGCGGCAGGGTTCGGCCAGCTCGAATATGCGTTGAGCGATCAGTTCAAGGTGATCGGCGGGTTCCGCTATTCCTGGGACCACAAGAAGTATTGGTACACTACCGCGGATTCGCTTATTCCCGCCAACGACTTCACCTTCAATCCGTCCCTCTATCCCGATCTAGCTTCGCGCACCTATCATCCGGATTATTCCTATCGGGTTGAACTCGACTATACGCCGACGGACAATGCGCTCGTCTATGCCAGCATCAATCGCGGCACCAAGGCCGGCGGCTTCGCCACCCCGAGCAGCCCGCCGCCAGATCCGGCCCAGCTCGTCTTCGGTCAGGAAGATCTGACGAGCTACGAGGCGGGCGTCAAGCTCACGCTGTTCAACGACACGACGCGCCTCAACGGTTCGGTGTTCCATTACGACTATCATAACTACCAGGCCTATGGCTTCTTCGGCCTGTTCCAGCAGATCACCAACAATCCGGCTACCGACGACGGCCTGGAACTGGAACTGACCACCGCGCCGGTGAGAGGCCTGGTGTTCAACGCGTTCACGTCCTTCCTCAGCACCCAGGTGAAGAACCTTCATCTGCCGGCGGGTACCGTCAAGGACCGCGTGATGCCGCAGGCGCCGCATTTCAGCGGCGGCCTTTCGGCCCAGTACACCCTTCCCTTGTCGGGCGGCGGCGACATTTCGCTGTCGAGCGACTGGAAGTACAACGGTACGCAGTTCATGAGCGTGATGAATGCCCCGGTTGACCGGCAGCCGGCCTACATTCTCGGCAATGTGCAGGTTAGCTACGTTCCGGCGTTCAACAACAACCTGGAACTGAGCTTCTTCGTCAACAACGTCACCGACCAGGCCTACCGGATCTACAATCTCGATCTTTCGGGCCTGTTGACCTTCAACCAGGGCGTCTATGCGCCGCCGCGCTGGTACGGCGTTACCCTGCGGTACAATTTCTGAGCGCTTCCTCCGCAGGGACATAGCGCGGCGCCGGGGCTTCCGTTCCCGGCGCCGCTTTTCTTGGTGCCGCTGGGGTTTTAGACCGGGCGGCCGCCGCGCCCGCCGCCGTCGGCCATCAGCGTGATGCCGGTGACGAACGAGGCCTCGTCCGAAGCCAGGAACAGGCAGCAGGCGGCGATTTCCGAAGGCTCGGCCACACGGCGCAGCATGATGCGCCCGCACAGCGCGGCGAATTCGTCTTCTCTGGTGGTGCCGTTGGCGCGCGCCAGGTCGTCCATCTCCCGCTCGCTCATCGGCGTGCGCACCCAGCCCGGCGCGACGGCATTGGCGCGGACCCCGTCGCGCCCGTGGGCGTTGGCGATGGAGCGGGTGTAGGCAACCAGCGCCGCCTTGCTCGCGGCGTAGCTGGTCATGCCGGGCCCGCTGGTGAAGGCGGCAGTGGATGCGATGTTCACGATTGCACCTTTGCTCTTCTTGAGCAGCGGCAGGCCGGCGCCGCATATCGTCATCGCGCCGGCCAGGTTGATCGCGAAGGTCTTTTCCCGGCTTTCGGGGGTCACGGTTTCGGGGTCATCGTAGATCAGGATGCCGGCGGCGTTGACGATGATGTCCAGCTTGCCGTCGCAGGCCGCAATCGCCGCACCCACGTTGGCCGCGTTGGAAACATCGCCGTGCACCGCCCGCCCGCCGGTTGCTGCGGCCGCCTCGTCGAGCACCGCGCCACCGAGCCCGAACAGAACCAGCGATGCGTCTTCCGCCGCAAAACGTTCCGCCACCGCGCGTCCGATGCCGGTAGCGGCGCCTGTCACCAAGGCTTTGCGTCCGGTGAGTTTTCCGCTCATCAACCTGCGCCCATCGTTTAAGAGATACTGGACCGGGCGCGGCTGCGGATGCAAGCTTGCGCAGATGATGCGACTCACCATTCGCGTGGATTTTCCGGCTGGCGGCGCGTTCGGGCCGGGCAAGGCGCGGCTGCTCGAACTGATCGACGAATTGAAGTCGATCCGGCGCGCTGCCGTGGCGATGGATATGAGTTATCGCCAGGCCTGGCTTCTGGTGCAGGGGGCCGAGGAGATTTTCGGCGGGCCTATTGTCGAAACCGCCATCGGCGGCACGCATGGCGGCGGCTCAACGCTGACCGCGCTCGGCCGCGAACTGGTTGCCCGCTATCGGGCCATCGAAGCCAAGGCCACCAAGGCGGCGGGGCCCGAAATGGCGGCGCTGGCCAAGCTGGCCGGGGGGCGCGCGCCGTCCCAGCATCGCCGCTCGCTGCGCGGGCGCAAGGGGCGGGCGGCAGCAAAATAGGCCGGTAAGCGGTTTCTGTTTTTTGGTTGGTTAAAGTCCCTGAAGCCGCGGCGCAGCGTCAGAACCGCAGCCACAGCGCAGTGAGCAGTCCGCGTTCGGCTGGTGTATTGCTGCCGGAAACGGTGGCGAAGGCGCCCGCCTGCAGCGATAGTGCTTCGCTCAGGCGGTAGAGCGCGGAAAGTTGCAGCTTGGCTTGCTCGCCTTGGAACAGCAGCGTGCGACCGCGGCCGGTCGTGACGATGTTGAAGGATTGCAGCAACACCTGCCAATCGGCAGCGGGCTGGAGGCCAAGGGTGAATTCCGGCCTGAGTTCGCCGGCATAGCCGCGGCTGCGCAGCCGCCAAGCCAGCTCCGCGTCGGCGAAGGCGCCAACACCGAAGAGCGCAAAGGCGCGGCCGTAGAGCGCGCGCACTTCGCCATCGGTTCCGCCCGAGGTGATGATGCTGCGGCCGGGCAAAAGTGCAGTAGCCTGCAGCGAGAACACGCTGGCATCGTCGTGCCACAGCCGCTGTTCGATCCCGACCTCGGTATTGCCGAAGCCGGTGGCGCCTGCAGACGGCCGGTCAGGATGATAGCCGGTGAAATCGGGGTGGACGATCAGCGTCGTGCCGTCCGTGAGGCCGGTCGCGGAATAGATATCGAGTTCTTCCTTGCGGAAAGTGGGAATCGAGACGCTGCCGCCGCTGGCATCGAACCCGTTCCAGGCCCGGCTGGCACGAAAGCTGGAGATGATCTGGGTCTGGCCCGATGGCTCTGTCCAGGCTCCCGCATAGGCGCCGCCGGCCCATAGCCACAGCGCGGCGGTAAGGCAGCATCCCCCGAATGCAGGCTTGGATCGGTTCATTGCTTCGCGCCGTGGAGCGTATGGGCGGTTCTAAGCGGCTTCGTGATGGGCCGGCTGCGTCCGTGTCTGCTGTTTCAGGCCGCAGCGTGGTCCGGCATTCCGTGGACGGTACGCGGAGACTTGGCGTGTGGAAACGAGATATTGATGCGAAGGCCCGGCCGATTGTCTTCGGCGGCTGTCCGGGCGCCGTGCAGTTCGGCGATGGCCGCCACCATCGAGAGTCCCAGGCCGTTGCCGGGCGAGCTGCGGCTCTGTTCGAGGCGGTAGAAGCGGCGGAAGATATTGCTGCGCTCGCACTCCGGCACACCCGGCCCGTCGTCGGCGACGCAGAGCGCGCATCCGGCCCGCGACGAGCGCAGCGAAACGGTGATGGTGGCGCCCTGGTTCGAATGGATGATGGCGTTTTCGATCAGGTTGACGAGCATCTGGGTGAGCAATTCCCTGTCGCCATCGACGCGCTGCGCCTTGCCGATGTCCGCCACCAGAACTTTGCCCGCTTCTTCGACCGAAGGCTGGAAGGTTTCGCAGATTTCCTCTACCAGCGCATCGAGCGCCAGCGGCTGGAAATTCTTGCGCCGGTTTCCGCTTTCGACCTGCGCGATCCGGAGGATGGCGCCGAAGGTGTCGAGGATGCCGTCGGTTTCGTCGATAGCGTGAGCCACCGCGAGTTTGAACTCGGCGACTGTGGCGGCGCTGCGGTTGGTTTCCTCCAGCATATGGCGGAGCCGGCCCAGCGGCGTGCGCAGATCGTGAGCGACGTCGTTGGAGACGTGTCGCAGCGCGTCCATCAGGCTGGTAATGCGGTCGAGCATGCGGTTGAGTGTGGCAGCGAGGCGGTCCAGATCGTCGGGCGCGTCGCGCCGGCCGATGCGGCGGCGCAGGTCGCCGTCGATGATGGCTTCGGCGGTGTGGTTGATGGCCTCGATGCGGGCGAGGAACTGGGAACTGAGGAACAGGCCGCCGGCGATGGCCAGCGTCACCGAGAGCATCAGCACCCAGCCGAAGGTGTCCAGCACCACTTCTCCCAGCGCGCGCACGCGGGTGATGTCATCGCCTACGAAGAGCCAGTATTTGCCCGGCAACAATGTGGCGTAGACCGAGAGATGCTCCATCTCGCCGGGTGCCTCGTCGCCGTCGGGCGGGCCGTAGATGGTCTGCCAGCCGGGCGCAAAGCGCAGCCCCGTCATGGTGCCATAGAGTCGTTTTCCCCCGGCGCCGAAGACGGAGTAGTCAAGCCCGCCGGAGAGACGGCCGCGCTGGCGCTCGCGCACCGCGCCCATCAGCTGTGCGAGGCCGCCGCTGTGATACTCGGTGGTGAGCGCCGTGGAGTCCGCGAAGATGCGCGTACGGATCTGGCGGTCGAGCGCCGAAGTGGCGGCGAAATAGATCACGCCCGTCAGGATCGCCACCGAGACGCCGAACAGCAGCGCGTAGGCCGCGGCGAGCCGGAAACTCGCCGTCTTAAAGAGCAGGGGTAGCTGCACGGATGGAGTACCCCGCCCCGCGGATGGTTTGGATCAGCTCGGTCTTGTACCCTTTGTCGATCTTGGCCCTGAGCCGGCTGATATGGGTTTCGACAATGTTGGTCTTGGGATCGAAATGATAGTCCCATACGCCTTCGAGCAGCATGGTCCGCGTCACCACCTGCCCGGCATTGCGCATGAGAAATTCGAGCACGCGGAATTCACGCGGCTGAAGGATGATGTTGTCCTTGCCGCGCTTGACGGTGTGCTTGACGAGGTCCATCTCCAGTTCGCCGACGCGCAAGATGGTCTGGTTGGAAGAGAGCGGCGGGCGGCGCAGCAGCGCGTTGATGCGCGCCAGCAGTTCGGAGAAGGCGAAGGGCTTGGTAAGATAATCGTCGCCGCCGGCATTGAGCCCTTCGACGCGTTCGTCCAGCCCGCTCAGGTTGGAAAGGAACAGGATAGGAAATTTCACGTCCACGCTGCGCAGCATCTTGACGACGGTGAGGCCGTCCATTTCCGGCAGCATGCGATCGACAATGGCCAGATCGTATTTCTCGCTGCCGGCCAGAAACAGGCCTTCGCGTCCGTCCGGCGCGTGGTCTACCGTGTGACCGTTCTCGCGCAGGCCGCGCGTGACATAGGCGGCCGTTTCGGGATCGTCTTCGATCAGAAGGATTCTCATGAGGGCTGCAATTCCGAAAATAATCAGAAAACAAGGGATTCCGATACTACAACTGTCAGGTTCCGGCAACCGGAGCGCCGCACGCGCCGCGTGTATCCGCCTGCTGCGTCCCTTGCGCGAATGCGCCGGATTCCGCTTGCCATTCTAACGTAAGGAAGCCGGCACGGCCATCCGTGCCCGGCAGGGGAACCCCGATGCAACTGTTTCGGTTCGATTTCGTGGCCATGTCCTCGCCCTGCGCCTTTCATCTGTATACGGAAGACGGGGCGGCGGCGGAACTGGCTGCTCTCGCCGCGCGGGAAGAGGTCGCCCGCATCGAGGCCAAATATTCGCGCTATCGGCCGGACAGCGAGCTTTCGCGCCTCAACCGCGCAGCCGCGGCCGGCGCAGCGGTCGAGGTCGACGACGAGACTGCGGCGCTGCTCGATTTCGCCGTTGCGGCCTATGAGAAGAGCGGCGGGCTGTTCGACATCACCTCGGGCCTGCTGCGCAAAGCCTGGGATTTCGACCAGGCGCGCCTGCCCGAACAGGCCGCGCTGGAGGCGCTGCTGGAGTGCGTGGGCATTGTGCATCTGCGCTGGCAGGCGCCGGTACTCGGTTTTTCGCGCGCCGGGATGGAGCTGGACTTCGGCGGCATCGGCAAGGAATACGCCGTGGATCGCGCCGCCGGGATCGCCCGGGACTTTGGCATCGCCCACGGCATGATCGACCTGGGCGGCGACCTGCGCGCCCTGGGGCCTCATCCTGATGGCGCGCCCTGGCGGATCGGCATCCGCCATCCGCGCGCGGCCGAGCAGATACTGGTCACGGTTCCGCTCGGGCAGGGCGGCCTGGCCAGCAGCGGCGATTACGAGCGGTTCATGGAAGTCGGCGGGCGACGCTACAGCCACATTCTCGACCCGCGCACCGGCTGGCCGTGTCAGGGGCTCGCCTCGGTCAGCGTGCTGGCGGAAGGCTGCCTGGCCGCCGGCTGCGTGGCCACGATCGCAATGTTGAAGGGCGAAGACGGGCCGGCCTATCTCGAAAGGACAGGCCTGGCTCATCTTTATTGCGAGGCTTCGGGCCGATGGGGCGGGAACGCCGAAACCGCCTGATGTCAGGCGCTGATGCCATTCATGGTCTGTGTGCCCGCCGCGGCGGTCTGCGCCGGGCTGCGCAGCGACACCATGAGCTGCTTCATTGTATCGACGAAGGACTGCTTGGAGACGCTGCCGGTGTGACTGGGGTCGAGCTGGTTCCAGATCGCGCTGGCGCCCTGGGCCTTGAACACCGCGGGCGGGTTCATGTTGGAAAAGGCCTGATTGAACTGGCTCTGGCTGATGCTGCCGCTGGCTGAGGTGTCGATGGCGTTGAAGAGATTCGACATCTTCTGGTTGGGCGGCATCCGCATGCTGGCTCCGGAGACGAGCTGGGGCGAGGCGGCGCCGATCGCTGCAATGCTACTCATGATACTTCTCCTGATGGGCGAAAGGATGCGCTTACCATGCGCGCCGGCGGTTAAGGCCGGCCTTAACCGCAAGCCCTTTCGCCCTGATGGAGAAAATTTATAGCGTCTAAATACGCCACTGAAACGCAGTCGCATATTTGCACTGCCAAGATGCCCAGAGATGCCCAGTATGTTCTCTGAAATCTGGCGCCGGGCGGTGATGGCGAAGAAAATATACAATTTCAACAAACTGTATACTTCCGCCAACCTCATGCTTATGCCAGCAAGGGCAAAGAAGGGCTGACGATCAACCGCAGCCCCAGCGTATGACCGGTTCCATCATGTTCCATGTTCCGCGGCGCCTCGTGCTGTCGCTTCTCAGCCTTGCATTCAGCGGGCTCGCTCTTGCCGCGCTGCCATCCGGCGCCGCGGCCGCGCCGGCGCTCGATCTTTCCGCTTACAAGGGCAAGGTCGTTTATCTGGATTTCTGGGCGTCATGGTGCACGCCATGCCGCCAGTCCTTCCCGTGGATGAACGATCTTGAGACGACCTACGGCCGCGACGGGCTGGTGGTGATCGCGATCAATGTCGATCACGATCACGAACTGGCCGAGGATTTCCTTCAGGACAACAGCGCCAACTTCAAGGTGCTGTACGATCCGAACGGCCGCATCGCCAGCCAGTTCAACTTCCGTGACATGCCGACTAGCTATCTGATCGGCCGCGACGGAAAAATCCATTATGTGCACAACGGCTTCTATCCGAACCGGGAAGGCGAGTACTTGTCGCACATCCAGACATTGCTCAACGAAAGGCCATCCTGACGTGACAAGGACATTGCGCATCGCTCTTGCCATAACGGCACTGGCGCTGCTGACGAGTGCCTGCGCCTCTATCGGTCCCAAGCCCTGGGAAAAGGATCTGATGGCGCGGAAGGAAATGTCGGTCAATCCATACCCGCTGGTGGCGGCGGCCGATGATCACATCTATTTCAGCAAGGAAGCGTCGAGCGGCGGCCGCGGCTTCGCCGGTGGAGGCTGCGGGTGCAACTGAACAAGTCCAGGCGTCCCGGTCAGCTTCGTGACACGCTGGCGACGCTGTCGCTCGGTCTCGTCGCCGCCAACACGATCCATGTCGCGCCGGCGGCAGCGCAGAGCACCGACGAAAATCTGAGCCTGCCCTATTCGCAGCTTGACGCGGCCTATCTCAGCTATCAGGAAGCGAACGGGCGCGTGAGCGCGAGCGAACCCACGGCCAGCCTGGCGATTCACGGCCAGGGCGGCCAAGTGCTGACGCTCGGCCTGACTGCCGATACCGTCAGCGGCGCCACGCCCAACGGCGCGGTGCCCTCCGACCTGGCTCAGAATTTCGTCACGCCGCTGAAGGCCTCCGGCTCCAGCGTCACGGTGACCACTGCCTCGGGCGGCAGCACCGTCATTACGCTGCCGCCGACGCCGGGCCAGCTCGCGGCCGCCGCGCTGGGCCGCATGTACACCGTGCCCGGCAACAATCTGCCGATGGACCGCGCCTTCTACGACGAACGCAAGGCCGGCACCATCGGCTGGTCGCAGCCGCTCTTCGGCATCGATCAGGTCGGTGCCTCCTTCAGCTATTCGACGGAACGCGACTACAGTTCGCTCACTTTCAGCGGGCGGCTGGCGCAGGATTTCAACGATCACAATTCCACGCTCAACCTCTCCGTCAATTTCGAGGACGACACCTCCACGCCCTATGGCGGCGTGCCCACACCGATGACGGCTATGAGCGGGCAGTGGAAGAACACCTCGTCCAAGGGCCGCACGCAGACCGACGTGGTGCTGGGCCTGACCGAGGTGATGTCGCGGCGCTGGCTGGCGCAGCTCAACGTGTCGTACGGCATTTCGAGCGGCTACCAGAACGACCCCTATCGCATTGTTTCGGTGGTCGATCCGGTGACCGGCGAGCCCCTCATGCAAACCGATACGGCGGGTAACACGCAGGTTTACGCACTCTACGAGAACCGTCCCGGCTCGCGTACGCGGGAGAGCGTCTATCTGGACAACAAATTCGACTTCGATCCGGTCATTCCCGAGTTGTCGCTGCGTTACTATCACGACAGCTGGGGCATCAGTTCGCAGACGGCGGAACTCACCACCAAGATCAAGCTGTTTGGTTCGTTCTACCTCACGCCCAATGTGCGCTGGTATCACCAGAGCGCCGCCAGTTTCTTCCACTATTACCTGTTGAGCGACCAGGCCGTGCCGACTTACGCCTCCTCGGATTCTCGGCTGGGAAGATTCACTTCGCTGACCTATGGCGCACAGCTTGGCTTCAATCTCACCGATCACAGCGAGATCTACGTCCGCGGGGAATACGCCCGCCAGCAAGGCGACGGCCATCCGGCCTATGCCGTCGGGCAGCTGCGCAACCAGGATCTGTTCGCCGGCATCAAGGCGACGTGGTTCATGGTGGGCTATTCCTGGCAGTTCCATTGAGCCCAGCTTCTTTCGCGTGACGGCGGCGCGCAGGCCCCACCTGCGCGCGCCTTAACCATCGCGTTCATGGCCGCGGCATTTCTCGGAAAAAGATTTCGGCCGCACGGATGAAAACCGCCCGTGCTGCGTCGTCTGTGGTGACGGAGCGCTTTCGCGCGGCCGCAGCCATCGAAGCCGAGGTATCCATGATTGCGAAGAAATTGTTGCGTTCATCCATGCTGGCGATCGGCATGTTTCTGCTCGGTGCCGCCCAATCGGGCCCGGTCCTGGCGGCTTCCGGCGCGCCGCTCGATCTTTCCGCCTACAAGGGCAAGGTTGTCTATCTCGATTTCTGGGCGTCGTGGTGCAATCCGTGCCGCCAGTCCTTCCCCTGGATGAACGACATCCAGCAGACCTACGGGAAGGATGGGCTGGTGGTGATCGCCGTCAACGTCGATCACGATCATGGCCTGGCTGAGAACTTCCTTCAGGACAACAGCGCGAACTTCAAGGTGGTGTTCGATCCGGACGGACAGGTTGCCGGCAAATACGACATCAGGGACATGCCCACGTCGGTTCTCATCGGCCGCGACGGCAAGGTCCACGACGTGCACAACGGTTTCTATCTGAACAAAGAAGACGAATACCGCGAGCACATCCAGAAACTGCTCAGCCAGAAGGCGTCGTGACGTGAAGCATCGCGGTTTTGTTCGCGTGCGGCGCGCCGCACGTCTCGCGTTGGCGCTTTCGGCTCTGGCGCTGCTGACGAGTGCCTGCGCCTCCATTGGGCCCAAGCCCTGGGAAAAGGATCTGATGGCGCGGAAGGAAATGTCGGTCAATCCGTACCCACTGGTGGCGGCGGCCGACGATCACATCTACTTCAGCAAGGAAGCGTCGAGCGGCGGCCGCGGCTTCGCGGGCGGGGGCTGCGGATGCAATTGAAGACATCCAAGCCTGCCGGCCATATCCGTGACACGCTGGCGACACTGTCGCTCGGCCTGATCGCCGCCAATGCCGCCATCAGCCCTGCGGCCGCCCAGCAAAGCACGGATAACACCGATGCCACGCCCGGCGAGGTCACGCTGACTCTGCCCTATTTCGAGGTGGGGTCGGCCTATCTGTCCTACGCGGAATCCGGCGGACGCGTGCGCGCCACCGAGCCGAGTGTCGATTTTTCGTATCACGCCAGCAATGGCGGCGTGCTGACGCTCGGCTTTCAGGAAGACAGCGTTTCCGGCGCCACGCCCAACGGCGCCGCGCCGGCTGATGTGGCGCAGTCCTTCGTGACGCCGGTGCAGGTAAAGACGTCCGCGGCGACCAGCAGTGGTGGCACAGGAACCACGACAGTCACGACGGGCTTTGGCGACGACACCAACGTCTCCGGCAACGGCGGCGAAGGCGGCGAGGGCGGAGGCGGCGGCACCACGACTGGTGGTACGACGACGGGTGGCACCACCACCGGCGGCACTACCACCGGCTCGACCACGACGGTCACTGTCACCACCGCTTCGGGCGGCAGCACCATCATCTCGGTACCGTCTGGGTCGGGAACGGGCGGTACCACCGCCGTGCTCGGTCGCCAATATACGGTTCCGGCCAACACGCTGCCGATGGACCGCGGCTTCCAGGACCAGCGCTTTGCCGGCAATATCGGCTGGTCGCAGCCCCTGGGGCCGCTCAGCTTGGCCGGCGTTACGCTCAGCTACTCTAAGGAGCACGATTACAGTTCGATCTCCGGCAGCGCCTCGGTCGCCAAGGATTTCAACGACCACAACACCACGCTCAGCTTTGCCGTCAATTACAGTTCGGCGACGTCCACGCCCTTCGGCGGCGTGCCCACGCCGCTGACGGTGATGAACCCGCAATGGAAGACTGTGGCCAGCCGCAAGAAGTCGGATATGGATCTGGTTCTGGGGCTCACCGAGGTGCTGACGCGGCGCTGGATTTTGCAGGCCAATCTCAGCTACGGCCATTCCAGCGGTTATCAGAACGACCCCTACCGCATCATCTCCCAGGTCGATGGCGTGACAGGCGAGCCGGTCGATTATCTGTATGAAAGCCGGCCGGGGTCACGCACCCGCGAGAGCTTTTACATCGACAACAAGATCGATTTCGACTGGGTGATCCCCGAGGTGGCGCTGCGCTATTATCACGACAATTGGGGCATTTCGTCCGAAACCGCGGATATCTCGGCCCGCTTCAAGCTTTACCGCTCGCTCTATGTCCTGCCGAACGTGCGCTTCTACCAGCAATCGGCGGCGAACTTCTTTCATTACTATCTTGTAAACGGCCAGTCATTGCCCGCCTATGCCTCTTCCGACATAAGGCTGGGCAAGTTCACGGCGGTCACGCTGGGGGCGCAGATCGGCTTCAATGTCACCGACAACAGCGAGATCTATGCCCGGGCGCAAATTTACCAGCAGACCGGTGACGCGCATCCCGCCGGCATGATCGGCCAGCTCCAGAACCAGAACATGTTCTCGGGCATCAAGGCGTCATGGATGATGGTAGGCTATACGTGGAGTTTCAATTAGACTTGAGAGGGTAACGGCAATGGCTCTGGCAATGGCGGATACGCATCGTTCCGGCGGCAGCGACAGGCCAGCCTCGACGCTCGCGCGTTCGGGGGCGGATTTCCGCTACGCCTTCCACGCCATGGCCACGCCCTGCGAAGTCCGGGTTGAAACGGACGATGCGGCGTTGGCCGAGGCGGCGGGCCGCGCTGCCGAGGCCGAGGCGCGCCGCATCGAGCAGAAGTTCAGCCGCTACCGCGAAGACAGCGTGGTCGGCCGTATCAACGCCAGCCGCGGCCGGGCCATCGAACTCGACGCGGAAACGGCCCAGCTCATCGATTTCGCGGCCCAATGTTTCGAGATGAGCGGCGGCCTGTTCGACATCACCTCCGGCGTTCTGCGCAAGATCTGGCGCTTCGACGGCTCCGACAACGTGCCGGCGCCGGAGCAGATCAAGGCGATCCAGCCCTTCGTCGGCTGGCAGAAGGTAACGTGGGAGACGCCGATGCTGACCTTGCCGGTCGGCATGGAGATCGATCTGGGCGGGCTCGGCAAAGAATACGCGGTGGACCGCGCACTTGCCGCGGTAGGCGCGGCGACCCGCGAACCGGCGCTGATCAATTTCGGGGGCGATCTGGTCGTTTCCGGCGCGCGCAAGGGCGGCGGACGCTGGAAGGTGGCGATCGAATCCGTCGACCATGCCGGCCAGATGGCCGCGATGATCGAACTGGCGGACGGCGCGATTGCCACCAGCGGCGATGCCAGGCGCTTCCTCTTGAAGGACGGGGTGCGATACTGCCACATCCTCGATCCCAGGAGTTGCACGCCCGTCACCGGTGCGCCGCGTTCGGTGACGGTGGCGGCGAAAACCTGCGTCGAGGCCGGCATGTTCGCGACGCTTTCGATGCTGCAGGGCCCGCGCGCCGAAGCGTTCCTGAAAGAAGAAGGCGTCCGCGCCTGGTGTATCTGGTGAAATAACTCAAACTGGGTTGAGGCCGATGGGTCCGTTCAAGCGTGTTGCTCTTTTCGCTGCTCTGGCGTTTTCGCTGTCCTTCCTGCCGGTTGCGAACCGCAGCCTCGCCGGCGATGCGCCCGCGGCCAACCATGTCGCGGTCTCGGCGGCGCTCGAGGCGCCGGCCCGGCCGGGCGCGACGGTGTGGCTGGCGATCCATCAGGTGGTACAGCCGGGCTGGCACACTTATTGGGTCAATCCGGGCGAGACGGGACTGCCCACCGCGATTTCATGGAACCTGCCGGCCGGCGTGAGCGCGGGCGATATCCAGTGGCCGGTGCCCGAGCGCCTGATGACCGGGCCCATCGTCGATTACGGCTATACCGGCGCCTCGACGATGCTGGTGCCGCTGGCGGTGGCGGCGGATGCGAAAATCGGTGGGGCGGCGGCGAAGGCCACGGTGTCGTGGCTGGCGTGCCAGCAGATGTGCGTGCCGGAAAACGCCACCATCGCCTTCGATCTGAACAAGCCTTCCGGCAATGCGGCGCTGTTTGCCGCGGCGCGCGCGGCGCTGCCCCGCAGCTTTGCCGGAAGCGCCGTGTTTGCCAGCGGCAAACGCGAACTCACCGTGACCATGCGCGATGCGGCGCTCCGGGGCGTGTCGGCAGATGACGTGCAGTTCTTCCCCGCCACGCTGCGCGTGGTCAATGATGCGGTGGCGCCGCGCGTGGCGGTGAATGGCGACACCGTTTCGGTGACGTTGGCGCGCGCCCGCCACCCCCATGCTTTCGATCAACTCGCCGGCGTGCTGACGGTAAAAGGGCGGGGCGCTTTCGTCATCGCCGCCAGGCCGGGCGCGGCGGTGCCGGTGGCGGCCGCATCTGTAGCGGCGCTGCCACAAAAGGCCGATGGCGGCGCAGTGAACGGATTCCTGGCGGCCGCGCTGATGGCTTTCGCCGGCGGGTTGATCTTGAACCTGATGCCCTGTGTCCTGCCGATCCTCTCCATGAAGGCGATGGCGCTGACGCGCTCGGCCGGCGATGTCTCGGAACTGCGCCGCGACGGCGTCTATTATTTCATTGGCGTGCTGGCCACCTTCGGCGCCATCGCCGGAACGCTGCTGGCGCTGAAGGCGGCCGGCTCGGCCATCGGCTGGGGCTTCCAGCTGCAATCGCCCACGGTCGTGCTGATCTTGGCGCTGCTGATGGCCGCGATCGGGCTCAACCTGCTCGGCGCCTTTGAAGTGCCGCTCAGCCTGGCCGGTCTCGGCAGCAATCTGGCGAGCGGTGGTGGCGGCAAGGGCGCGTTCTTCACCGGCGCGCTGGCCGTACTGGTGGCCAGCCCGTGCACCGCGCCGTTCATGGGCACGGCGCTCGGCTATGCGCTGACGCAGGATGGGCTCTCGGCGGCGGCGGTGTTCCTGGCGCTGGGTATCGGCTTTGCGCTGCCCTTTACGGCGCTGGCCTTCACGCCTGCGCTGGTGCGGCTGGTGCCCAAACCGGGCAACTGGATGGTGCGCTTCAAGGAATTCCTGGCCTTCCCGATGTTTGCCACCGCGATCTGGCTGCTCTGGGTGCTGACGCAGGAGACGGGGCCCGCCGGTCTGGCCTGGGCGCTGTCGATCGGGCTTGGTCTTGTCTTCGTGTTCTGGCTCCTGCGGCACCTGCCCGAAAAGCTGCGCCTGGGCGTGGGCATCGCGGGCGCCATTGCGCTGCTGGTGCTGGGCTTCAATCTTCCCGTGGCGCCGGCCCATGCGGCGCGCACCGGGGGCTGGCAGCCTTGGTCGGTCAAAGCGGTGGCCGAGGCGCGTGCGGCAGGCAAGCCGGTGCTGGTCGATTTCGGCGCGGCGTGGTGCGTGACGTGTCTGGTCAACGAGCGCGTGGCACTGGACGATCCCGCGGTGGAAAGCGCACTGACCAAGAGCGGCGTGGTGCTCATGAAGGGCGATTGGACCAGCCATGACGGCGCCATTACCGCCCAACTGGCGCAGTTCGGCCGCGCCGGCGTGCCGCTCTATCTGCTCTATCCGGCGAACGGGGCCTCGGCGCCCCAGGTGCTGCCGCAGATTCTCACGCCCGATACGGTGCTGGCGGCGCTGAAATCCTTGCGCCCCAACCGCGTGGCGGCGCGCTAGAGCCTCAACCCTTTGAGCATGTCCTTGAGCGCCGGGGCGATGTCCGGCCGCTCAAGGCCCACGGCGATGTTGGCTTCCAGATAGCCCACCTTGTTACCGCAATCGTAGCGCGCGCAATCGGTCCTGACGGCGTGGAAGGGCATGCGCCCGATCAGGCGCGCCATCGAGTCGGTGAGCTGGATTTCGCCGCCGGTGCCTTTTTCCTTGCGGTCGAGTTCATGGAAGATTTCCGGCTGCAGGATGTAGCGGCCGATGATGCAGAGGCGCGAGGGTGCCTCTTCCATTTTCGGCTTTTCGATCACGCCCTTGACTTCGGTGGCATTGCCTTTGGTTGCCCCCGGCGCGATCACGCCGTAGCGGCTGACCTCCTCGAGCGGTTTTTCCTCGGCCGCCACAATCACGCCGCCGCCGTTGCTGTTGTAGGCTTTCATCATCTGTGCCATCGCGCCAGGCTTGCCGATCATCAGGTCGTCCGGCAGCAGCACGGCGAAAGGTTCGTCGCCCACCAAATGGCGCGCGCACCACACCGCATGGCCGAGGCCGAGCGGCGATTGCTGGCGCGTGAAGCTGACCGAGCCGCTGGCCGGCAGGTCTTCGAGCAGGCCGTTCAACTCCAGCGTCTTGCCGCGCTCCTTGAGCAGCGCCTCCAACTCGTAGGCGTGATCGAAATGATCCTCGATGATCGCCTTGCCGCGGCCGGTGACGAAGACGAACTGCTCGATGCCCGCCTCCATCGCCTCTTCGACGGCGTACTGCACTACGGGCTTGTCCACCACCGGCAGCATCTCCTTGGGGACGGCTTTGGTGGCAGGCAGGAAGCGTGTGCCCATGCCGGCAACCGGCAGGACGGCTTTGCGGACGGGGCGATGGGCTGTCATGGGATTCCGTTCGGCTGGGGCTCGGGAAAGAATGGTGAGGCTCTACATAGCCGGTCGCGGCCCCAGCGTCCACGGTCCGCTTCCGGCTCCGGCGCTAAGCGTTTGGCCAGTCACAGAATTTCCACAGATGCGCGGCATGCGGCCAACCGTCCGCGCGACAGGCATGCAGAATTTTCCGCGTTGACGGAACCACTTGTTAACGACGTTTGGCGACACTGCGGCAGAACAAAAGGATTGCCCCATGAGCATGTCCGCCGCCGTCCGTGCCAGCGACCCGTTCGTGTCATCGGCGCCCGCCGCCAGCCCGTTTCGCGACTTTTCGCAGCCCTGGCTCGACCTGAACGACAAGGCGGTTCTGATTACCGGCGGCACCGGCTCGTTCGGCAAGCATTTCGTCAAGACGGTGATCGCGCGCTACAAGCCGCGCCGTATCGTCATCTTTTCGCGCGACGAGCTGAAGCAGTTCGAAATGGCGCAGGAATTTTCGCAGCAGGACTATCCCTTCATGCGTTATTTCATCGGCGACGTGCGCGACCGCGACCGGCTCGACCTGGCCTTGCGCGATATCGATTACGTGATCCATGCCGCGGCGATGAAGCAGGTGCCGACCGCGGAATACAACCCCTTCGAATGTATCCGCACCAACGTTTTTGGCGCGGAGAATCTGGTTTACGCGGCGCTGCGCCGCAACGTGAAGAAGGTGGTGGCGCTGTCCACCGACAAGGCGGCCAACCCGGTCAATCTCTACGGCGCCTCCAAGCTCGCCTCCGACAAGATTTTCGTCGCCGCCAACAACCTCTCCGGCGCTGATGGCACGCGCTTTTCGGTGGTGCGCTACGGCAACGTCATGGGCTCGCGCGGCTCGGTGGTGCCGTTCTTCAAGAAGCTGGCGGCCGATGGCGCCGAAAGCCTGCCGATCACCGATACCCGCATGACCCGCTTCTGGATCACGCTGAGCCAAGGCGTGAATTTCGTGCTCTCCAGCATGAAGATGACGCGCGGCGGCGAGATCTTCGTGCCCAAGATTCCCTCCACGACCATCACCGACCTGGCGCGGCTGATCGAGCCCAAGCTGGGCCAGCATGTCGTGGGCATCCGCCCCGGCGAGAAGCTGCACGAGACGATGGTTCCGGCAGATGATGCGCATTCCACCGTCGAGCTGGACGATCGCTACGTGATCCTGGCCAGTTTCGCCAGCGCCTCGCGCGAGGCCTATCTCAATTCCGGCGCCAGGCCGGTGACGGAAGGCTTCTCCTACTCGAGCGAAACCAATCCCGAACAGCTCGATGTGCGCGGCCTGCAGCAGCTGATCGAGCTGGCCTATGCCTGATCGCGATGTTCCTGCCGTGCCGCGCTTCCTTCCCTATGGCCGTCAGCAGATCGGCGATGCTGATATCAAGGCGGTGGTCGAGGCTTTGTGTTCGGACTGGCTGACCACCGGCCCGCGCGTGGCGCAGTTCGAGAACGCCTTCGCCCGCTTCTGTGGCGCCGCGCATGGCGTGGCGGTCAACAGTGGCACCGCGGCGCTGCACGCCGCCATGCGCGGGATCGGCGTCGGTCCCGGCGACGAGGTGATCGTGCCGGCGCTGACCTTCGCCGCCTCCGCCAATGCCGCGGTCTATGAAGGGGCCACGCCGGTCTTTGCCGATGTCGAAGCCGACACGCTGCTGATCGATCCCAAATCCGTCGCCGCACGGATCACGCCGCGCACCAAGGCGATCGTCGCCGTCGATTACGCGGGCCAGCCCGCGGACTACGATGCCTTGCGCGCCGCGGCGCCCGGCCTTCCGATCGTTGCCGATGCCTGCCATGCCCCGGGTGCGACCTACAATGGCCGCAAGGTGGGTACGCTGGCCGACATCTCCTGCTTTTCCTTCCATCCGGTAAAGCACCTGACCACCTGCGAAGGCGGCATGTGCCTGACGGAGAATGCGGAGATGGCCGCTCATATGCGGCGCTTCCGCAACCACGGCATCGACAGCGATCACCGCGCGCGCGATGCCGCCGGCACCTTCGCCTACGACATGGTGGAGCTGGGCTACAATTATCGCTTGCCGGACGTGCAATGCGCGCTGGGCATGGCGCAGCTGCTGCGCCTGCCGGAGTGGCTGCTCGCGCGCCGCGCCGTAGCGGCCGCTTACGCCAAGGCTTTCGCCGAGGTTCCCCACGCCACGCCGCTGGCGCAGCGCGAGGGCCGCGAGCACGCCTACCATCTTTATGTTGTGCGGCTCGCCCCCAAGATCGATCGCGGCGCGGCCTTCAGGCGCCTGCGCGGACATGGCATCGGCGTCAACGTGCATTACGGCCCGGTGCATCTGATGACCTTCTACCGCGAACGTGGTTACGGCCCCGGCCTTTGCCCGGTAGCGGAAGAAGCGGCCGAGCATATCCTGACCCTGCCCATGTT
Source organism: Alphaproteobacteria bacterium (assembly GCA_018971835.1). GTDB lineage: Bacteria > Pseudomonadota > Alphaproteobacteria > Micropepsales > Micropepsaceae > Rhizomicrobium. The sequence continues at coordinate 12,218 of JAGWZW010000026.1, read as the reverse complement.
CCCGGCCATGAGCCGCAGCGACGTAGCCCGCGTGGTGGAGGCGGTGGCCGAACTGGATTGAACTTTTCCCCAGCTTTTGCATCGCCTGGCGCTTCCGGTTCCGCGAATCGGCGCAAAATGCGGCCATGCGCAAGGCTCATGTCCTTCCGGTGGTATTCGCGGCCTCGCTGCTGGCGGGGGCGGCCTCAGTGCCGCCTGCGCCGCCGCGCGTGATCCCGGCCAGCTACGGCGTGGAGGCCGAGATTCCGGCGCTCAGGCCTTCGATCCTGCCGCCGCTTCCCGCAATCACCGACAAGGGCGCGGAAATCCAGCTCGGCGCCTATCGCGACGAGACGGTGGCCGCGCAGCAGTGGAACCGCATGGCCGGTGCGGCGCCGCGGCTGTTCGCCGGCTTGATGCCCGAGATCGTCGCGGTGGACCTGCCGGGGCGCGGGCGCTTCTATCGTCTGCGCGCAGGCGCGACGGAAAGTCCCCAGATGCTCTGTGGCCGGCTGAAGGCCCGCGGCCTCGCCTGCATCCCGGTCAGGGACTAACATTCCGCCGTTCGGTTGAAAGCAGACCGGCGGTGCTGCGATGTTCCGCATCAGACGGGTTGCCGATGGTTTTACGCCGGCCAACGCCAGGGCGCTGGCGGAGGTCGAGCGCATCCTCGCCGCGCAGTTTCCCACGGCGAACGCCAACGACATCACCGGCCTGGCGGACAGGCTGGCCCGGCCGGGCACGCGCGGCATGGCGCCAATGGTGCTGATTGCCGAGGATGCGCACGAACGTCTGCGCGGCTGCATCCTCGCCTACCGCTTCGTCACGCCGTCCTTTCTGTTCCTCGATTTTCTGGCGGTGCCGCCGGCGCGCGACGGCGGCGGCGTGGGCGGTGCGCTCTACCAGCGCCTGCGTGAGATCGCGGCGGGTATGGGGCTCACGCTGTTCTTCGAATGCCTGCCGGCGGATCCGATGCTCTGCGACCTCGGGCCTGAAAAGCTGGAGGAGAACCGTAAGCGTCTGGCATTCTATTCCCGCTTCGGGGCCTTCCCGGTCACCGGCACGGGTTACGAGACGCCGCTGAGCGGAAACGACACCTGCCCGCCGCATCTGATGTTCGACGGCTGCGGCATCGCCCAAAGCCTGAGCCGCAAGCTGGCATCCGGGGTCATGCGTGCGCTGCTGGAGCGCCGATACGGCGCGCTCTGCACGCCCGAATACAACGCCAGGGTGCTACGCTCGATCCGCGACGATCCGGTGCGTCTGGCGCGGCCCGAGAAGGCCAAAGTGAACCCGCCGCCGCCGCTCGATCATTGTGCGCTGCCGATCGTCGTCAACGAGGGCCACGAAATCTTCCATGTGCGCGAGCGCGGTTATGTGGAGGCGCCGGTGCGCATTTCCTCGATCCTGGAGGGGCTGAAGGCCCGCGTGCCGCTCGAACGCGTCGCGGTGCAGCGCTTTGCCGATCATCACGTCACGGCGGTGCACGATCGCGCGCTGGTGGATTTCATCCGCCGCTGCTCGGCCTCGATGCCGCCGGGCAAGAGCACCTATCCTTACGTCTTCCCCATCCGCAACCGCGAACGCCCGCCCAAGGAGCTGGCGCTGCTGGCCGGTTATTTCTGTATCGACACCTTCACGCCGATCAACGCCAACTGCTGGCCGGCCGCCCGTCGCGCCGCCGATTGCGCGCTGACGGCGGCGCGGCTTTGCCTCGAGGAGCGCCGCTTCGCCTATGCGCTGGTGCGTCCGCCCGGCCATCATGCCGAGCGTCGCGCCTTCGGCGGCTTCTGCTATCTGAACAACGCCGCGATCGCGGCCAACTACCTGTCGCGCTTCGGCCGCGTGGCGGTGCTCGATGTCGATTATCATCACGGCAACGGCACGCAGGACATCTTCTATGCCCGCAACGATGTGTTGACGATCTCGATCCACGGCCATCCCAGTTTCGCCTATCCCTATTTCACCGGTTTTGCCGAAGAGACGGGCGAGGGCGAAGGCGCGGGCTTCAATCTCAACCTGCCGCTGCGCGAGGACGCGAGCATCGAGGATTTCTTCCGGGCGGTGCGCACCGCCTCGGCGCGCATCGCCAAGTTCGATCCGCATTATCTCGTAGTGGCGCTGGGCTTCGATACCGCTGCCGCCGATCCTACCGGTACCTGGAAGCTCAGGCCTGCGGACTTCGCCACGCTGGGGCGGATGCTGGCCGCGTTCGGCCGGCCGACAGCCTTTATCCAGGAAGGCGGCTATCGCACGCGCACGCTGGGCCAGAACGCCGCGGCGCTGTTTTCCGCTGTCCTGAAGAATGCCACGGCATCACCCACCGCGCCGCCACAGCGTCGAACAGCGGCGCGGTGAGCGATGGTCCGCCGCGCCAGCTATCGCGAGCGCGATTCGCCTTCGTCGAACGCCGGTGCCGGGCCGGCCGCCACGTATTTGAGACGGAGGGCCCCGATCCCGGCGGCGACGTTCAGGCCCTTCTCGCCTTCGATGCTGAGCGGCTGCAGCGTGATGGATTTGTCAAAGCCGCCGATCAGGACATTGGCCCCGGCGCCGAGGCCGACACCGGCTTGCGCCGTCACCCCGCCGTAACCGCCTTCGAGGGCGCCCGGTTTCGTGTCCGATGTCGGCGCGACCACGCCCCAGATGATGACGGAACTGGCAGTGTAGCCGACATCGACGCCGTATTTGTCGATCGTGCCGCTATAGTGTTCGGGATGGCGCCCGCGCGGCTGGTAATTGCACAGCAGATGTTTGGACGAGCCGAGAACGAAACCCCAGCCGCTGGCGACATGACAGGTCAGCACGCCCACCTTCACGCCCGCGGCCTGGGCGGGAAGTGCGAAGGCCGCGCCGAGTGCGACGGCGGCGGCACAGGTGGTCAGTTTGAATTTCGACATGGTCGAACTCCTTCCTTCACGCCCCCTGGCGGTGGATGGATCAGCCGTGCCCAGGCACTAGCCGGTTGTGATCCGGCCCCGCATCAAGCGTAACCGACTATGCTCCGCACTCCCGTGACATTGGTTGGGCAGCGGACGCCATCTGTTCCGTGGCGGTTTTGGAGGTTTTTGCTGGTGTGGCAGCGGATTAGGCGCGCTCTTGACTTGATCGCGCGGCGATGGCGATTGACAGATAATTGCCGGTGTGGCGCGCGACTGTGACGCGACCACCGAAACAGTCTGGCAAATTATTTTCGAGAAATCTTCTTTGGCCCCTTGAAGCGTGCCGCTGACACCCCATATCTGCCTTATCTCGACAATTGCGTCCAGCCGAAGCGCCGCCCCCGAAGGGCGGCGTTTTTGTTTGGCGCTTCAAGAATTTGATCGCAACGACGAAGGTGTGCGATGGCCTCAGTAAATCACCACGCTCCTGATACTCTCGCCCCTGTGCATCAGGTCGAAGGCCTTGTTGATCTGGTCCAGCGGCATGGTGTGGGTGATCAGATCGTCGATGTTGATCTTGCCATCCATGTACCAGTCCACGATCCGCGGCACGTCGGTACGCCCGCGCGCGCCGCCGAAAGCCGTGCCGCGCCACACCCGCCCGGTGACGAGCTGGAAGGGCCTTGTGGAGATTTCCTGGCCGGCACCGGCCACGCCGATGATGATCGACTGGCCCCAGCCGCGGTGGCAGCATTCCAGCGCCTGCCGCATCACGTTCACATTGCCGATGCACTCGAAGGAATAGTCTGCCCCGCCATCGGTGAGTTCCACCAGATGGCCGACCAGATCGCCTTTGACCTCTTTGGGATTGACGAAATGCGTCATGCCGAACTTGCGGGCCATCGCCTCGCGCGCCGGGTTGAGGTCCACGCCGATGATCTTGTTGGCGCCGACCATCCTGGCGCCCTGGATGACGTTGAGCCCGATGCCGCCCAGCCCGAACACCACGACATTGGCGCCGGCTTCGACCTTGGCGGTGAAGATCACTGCGCCGAGGCCCGTGGTGACGCCGCAGCCGATGTAGCAGACCTTGTCGAAGGGCGCGTCGGGCCGGATTTTCGCCAGCGCGATCTCCGGCATCACGGTGTGATTGGAGAAGGTGGAGCAGCCCATGTAGTGGAACACCGGCTTGCCGTTGAGCGAGAAGCGCGAGGTGCCGTCCGGCATCAGGCCCTTGCCTTGCGTGGCGCGGATGGCGGTGCAGAGGTTGGTCTTGTGGCTGGTGCAGCTTTTGCACTCGCGGCATTCGGGCGTGTAGAGCGGGATGACATGATCGCCGGGTTTCACCGATTTCACGTTCGGCCCGACTTCCAGCACCACGCCGGCGCCCTCATGCCCGAGGATGGCAGGAAAGAGTCCCTCGGGATCGGCGCCGGAGCGGGTAAATTCGTCAGTGTGGCAGACACCGGTGGCCTTGATCTCCACCAGCACTTCGCCTTCCTTGGGGCCGTCGAGATCGACCATTTCGATTTGAAGGGGTTTTCCGGCCTCGAAGGCTACGGCGGCGCGGGTTTTCATGGCTTAGGATTCCTCTCTTGGTGCCATACGGTTAGCATACAAGCTGGCGGCGTCCAGCGGTGATTTCGGCTGACGATTAGGTCATAATCGTTGTGATAGGATTCGCGCCGCAAGTTCCCGCCGTAAAAAGGGTCCAATGATCGAAGTTCACGATCTGGTTTACGAGTATCCGGCCAAGCGCGCGCTGGACGGCGTTTCGCTTGTCGTGCCGCAGGGCACGATTACCGCGCTGGTCGGGCCCAATGGCGCCGGCAAGACGACGCTGCTGCGCTGCCTCGCCGCGCTGGAGATGCCCTATTCCGGCAGCGTGGCCATCGACGGGCTCGACACAAGCAAAGCCCCGCGCGACGTTCACGCCCGGCTCGGATATCTGCCGGATTTCTATGGGCTTTACGATGCGCTCAGCGTGCGCCGCTGCCTGACCTATGCGGCCTGGAGCCACGGCATCGCGCCGGCGCTGACCGCCGCGGCGGTGGAGAATGCGGCGCGCCGCGTCAGCCTGCTCGACCGGCTGGAGACGCGCGCGGGCGAACTGTCGCGCGGCCTGCGTCAGCGCCTCGCCATCGCGCAGGCCATCGTGCACACGCCCAAGGTGGTGCTGCTCGATGAGCCGGCTGCCGGTCTTGATCCGCAGGCGCGGCGCGATCTTTCTGCGCTGCTGCTGGAATTGAAGGGCGCCGGCCTGACGCTGGTGGTGTCCTCGCACATCCTCGCCGAACTCGAAGATTACTGTTCGGAAATGATCGTCATCGAAGCCGGGCAGATCGTCGGCGGCAAGGCGGTCAAGGTGAAGGATATCGAACGGCCGCGCTACCTGGTAGAACTGGCCACGGCGCGCAGCGACCTTGCTGATTTCCTCAAGGGTGCGGGGCTTGATGTGGCGGAAGCCGACGACCTGCACGCCGTCTTCGCCTTCACGCACAACCGTGCAGCACGCGCCAAGCTGGTGCGCGATCTGGTGCAAGCCGGTTTCGATGTCGCCGGGTTCGGCGCCTCCACCAAGGCGCTGGAGGAAAGCTATTTCGCGCAAGTGGGAAAACGCTGAGATGGGCCCGGAATTCCGCCGCAACCTCTGGCTGGAGCTGTCGACGCAGCGCATGGTGCTGGCGCTGATCCTGCTCGCGCTGGTTTTTTTCGCCGCGGCGCTTTCGGGCCGGGACGGGGTCACGCCCGCCGCGGTGGCGACCTTTCTTTATTACATGGTCGTGGTGATCTGGGGAACGCGGAGCGCGGCGCTCGCCGTGGTCGGTGAAATTCGCGACCGCACCTGGGACGCCCAGCGCCTCTCCTCGCTCGGCGCCAGCCAGATGCTGTGGGGCAAGCTGTTCGGTTCGACGGTTTACAACTGGTTCATCGGCGGCATCTGCCTGGCGGTAATGACGGTGCATGCCGCCGTGCATCGCGGCCCGGGGGCGGCCCTGATGGACCTCATCTATTATCTCGCCATCGGCTTGATCGCGCAGGCGATGGCGCTGCTCGCCAGCCTGATCGCGGTGCGCCGCCGCCAGAGCCATTCGCGCACCGAGATTTTTCTCTATCAGTTTGCCGGGCTGCTGGCGGCCGTGGCGGTGTTCGCGGTGTGGGAAGCGGCCAATCCGGGGGCGGCGCTGCTCGCCAAAGTACATGCCGACGTCGTTCCCTGGTGGGGAGAAGATTTCGCCGCGCGCGGGTTCTTGCTGGTTTCGCTGGCGGTGTTTGCCGGCTGGACGCTGCTGGGCTGCTACCGCGAGATGCGCCTCGAACTGCAGATGCAGAACGGGCCGCTGGTGTGGCTGGCATTTCTCGCTTTCATCGGGCTTTACGTCGCGGGCTTCGACGCCTTCCTCTCCCGGGATTCTCTGGCGGCCGGGTGGGATGCCGTGGCGCTGCGGCTGGGGCTGGCCGCCTCGACTTATGCGACGCTGAGCTATGTGATGGTGCTGCTCGATCCGAAGGATCGTGTGCATTTCCGCTGGCTGGGAACACAACTTGTCTCCGGCCGGATCGGTGCTGCGCTCATGGGGCTCGACAGCTTCATGATGAGTTATATCGCCGCCTTCCTCTCCTCGGCGGCGCTGGTCGCCTATCTGTTGACGCGGCTGCCGCCGCAGTCGGCCTCCGCGGCGCTGGTGGCCGCCGGCACGGGTTTTCTCACCCGCGACGTGGCGATCTTCGTGGTGATGCACACGCGCTCGGCGCGGCAGCGCGGCGACATGTCGGCGGTGATCGCGCTGTTTGCGCTCTATGTGCTGGTGCCTTCGATCCTCGATGGTCTCGGTATGGCGCGTGCGCTGGTGCTGTTCTATCCGCAGCCCGTGCTGCCGGTCTGGCTGTCGCCGGCGATCGCCTGGGTGGAGGGCCTGGCTGTGGCCGCTTTCGCCACGCGGCGGATCGCGCTCACCAGGGCGCCGGCAGCAGACGGTTGATTCTCATGCCGCGTTGAGGCCCGAATAATCCGGCTGGTTGATGGCGAGCTTGTCGCGCGCGGTCTGTTCCAGATGCGCGGCAAGGCCAGGCGTGTCGAGGCCGACCCGCTCCTCGCGGATGTGCGCGCAGAGACGGCGGTTGAGTTCGTCCAATGTACCGTCGCCGCCCAGCAGCGCGACGAGCCGCGCCTTTTCTTCGGCCATTGCCTTGGGGCCAAGCGTCAGTTCGCGCTCGACGATGGCCAGCGCATTGGCGGCAACGCGGGCGTGGAACGCGGTCTGGCCTTTCAGTTCCGGCATGGCGTGGTGTTCGAGGAAATTCTTCACGGCGCCGACGAGTTCGAGGAGCGATGGCTGGTCCGTCATGGTTCAGATTTTCCCGTGAATGATGAGGTTTATCAGGTCGCTCTCCGCTTCCACGGCGCGCCGGCCGATTGCAGCGCGCTCCACCGAGTGGTCGGCGCGGAAGCTCTGGTACATGCCCATGCACATCACGCCCCATTTGAGCGAACCGTAGACGATCCAGTTCTTGACCTGTTCGAGGTCGATCTCGCCGCCGCCGCTGGCCTGGTAACCGGCCACGAGATCCTGCAGATCGCCGAAGCCGCCCACCACCTTGCCGGCAACGCCGAAGCGCCAGGAATTGGTGCAGAGCCAGCCGATGTCCTCCAGCGGATCGCCGATATGGGCCAGTTCCCAATCGAGTATGCCTTCGATCCCGCGTGGTGAAATGAGAAGATTGCCGTGGCGGAAATCGCCGTGCACCAGCGTCTGCAGGCCGGTGCCCGCAAGCCGCGGCTCCAGCCATTTGAAGGCGAGTTCGAAGACCGGATGCGGATAATCATGGGCATCGTAGATATCGCGGTAGCGGCGCAGCAGTGCCGGCCCGTCCTGTACCGGCAGGATGGTCCTGAGCGCGCTGACGTCCACCTGATGGATGCTCGCCAGCACTTCGCCGCATTGGCGCGCCAGCAGCGGGCGGATTTCGTCAAACGCGGTATCGTGGAGGATCTTGCGGGGGGTGGTTTCGCCCGGCAGCCGGTCCATGATGTAGCCGGAGCCGACGCCGTCCTTCGATTGGAGCACACAGCGCACGCGCGGCACCGGCACGCCTGCTTCGCGGCAGGTTTCGATCACCACGGCTTCGGTGGCAAGGCCGATCTGGTGGCTGGTGTCGAGGGCGCGTTCCTTGCCGTCCGGGCTGCGGCGCAGGATCAGGGGATGGTTGACGCCGAACATCACCGCGTCGATGGCCCAGGTTTCCTGGCTGGCGCCGCCGGACAGCCGCGTGATGCTGGTGGCGTGCTCGAAGCCGGGCAGGGCCTTGGCGAGGGTGCGGGTCAGGGCGAATTGGAAGTCGGACATGGCCGATTCGTTCCGATTGCAGCGTTCAGTAAGCCACAGCGGGCGCGCTTTGGCCACTCATCCGGTGCGCAGATAGCGCACGGCCTCGTCGCGTTCGAACAGATAGAGCAGCACGCGCAAAGCCTCGCCGCGCGGGCTTCGGAGGTTCGGATCGCGAGCCAGAATCAGTTTGGCATCGTCGCGCGCCGCCGCCAGCAGCTCGCCATGCGCGGCAAGATCGGCGACGCGGAACTCCGGCAGCCCGCTCTGGCGCACGCCGAGCAGCTCGCCTGCGCCCCTGAGGCGCAGATCCTCTTCGGCAATGACGAAGCCGTCATCGGTCTCACGCAAGGTCTTGAGGCGCGCCTTGGCAGTTTCGCCCAGCGGCCCGTGATAAAGCAGCAGGCAGGTGGATTTGGCTTGTCCGCGGCCCACGCGGCCGCGCAACTGGTGCAACTGGGCAAGGCCGAAGCGTTCGGCATGTTCGATCACCATGATGGTCGCTTCGGGCACGTCCACGCCCACTTCGATCACCGTGGTGGCGACCAGCACTTGCGTCTCGCCCGATTTGAACTTCGCCATCGCGGCGTCGCGCTCCGGGCCTTTCATGCGGCCATGCACCAGGCCGACGCCCTCGCCGAGGAACTGGCGCAGCATGGCGGCGCGCTCCTCGGCGGCGGCCAGGTCGATCTTCTCGGATTCCTCCACCAGCGGGCAGACCCAATAGGCCCGCGCGCCTCTGGCGATGGCACGTTTCAGATGTTCCACCACGTCATCCAGCCGCTCGGCCGGCAGCACGCGGGTATCGACGGGCTTGCGCCCCGGCGGCCGCCCGGTCAGGCGCGAGACGTCCATGTCGCCATAGGCCGTGAGCGCCAGCGTGCGCGGGATGGGCGTGGCCGTCATCACCAGCACGTCCACGGGGTTGTGGCCCTTGCCCTGCAGCGTCATGCGCTGGTGCACGCCGAAGCGGTGCTGCTCGTCCACCACCGCCAGGCCGAGGTCGCGGAAGCTCACGTCTTCGGAGAACAGTGCGTGCGTGCCGACGAGGATGTCGATCTCGCCCTCCGCCAGTTTCTTCAGCGTGGCCTCGCGCGCTGCTCCGCGCTCGCGTCCGGTCAAGAGCGCCATGCGGACGTCTGCCGCCTCCGCCATCTTCTCCAGCGCGGCCATGTGCTGGCGCGCCAGGATTTCGGTCGGCGCCATCAGCGCGCCCTGCGCGCCGGCCTCGACGGCATTGAGCAGCGCCAGCATCGCCACCACGGTCTTGCCGGCACCGACATCGCCCTGCAAGAGCCGCAGCATGCGCATGGGCTTGGCCATGTCGTCGTCGATCTCGGCCACGGCGGTCCGTTGCGCCTCGGTGAGCGCGAAGGGCAGGGCGGCGATCGCCTTCTGTTGCAGATGGCCGTCGCCCTTCAGCGGGCGGCCCTTCTGCCCGCGCATCGCCGCGCGGATCATCACCAGCGCCAACTGGTTGGCCAGCAACTCGTCATAGGCGAGCCTTTGCCGTGCGGAGGCTTCGGGCTTGAGGTCCGCTTCGCTCTCCGGCGAGTGCGCGGCCGTGAGCGCCTCATTGAAGCCGCTCCAGCCGCGCGCCTTGAGGAACGGCTTGTCCTGCCACTCGGGCATCGCCGGCACTTTCTCCAGCGCGCCGCGGATGGCCTTGAGCAGCGACTTGGACGGCAGGTTTTCGGTCAGCCGATAGACCGGCTCGATCGGCGGCATGGTGGCCGCGTCCTCGGGCGACAGGATGTAATCGGGATGGGCCATCTGCGGGCGGCCCTGGAAATGCTCGATCCGGCCGCTGACGACGCGCCGCGCCCCCACCGGCAGCGTGCGCATCAGGTAATCGGGCTTGGCGTGGAAGAAAGCGAGTTCGATCACGCCCGTCTCGTCGGAGCAGCGCACGCGGTAGGGCTGCCGGCGGTCGCGCGGCGGGACATGGTCGAGCACGTTCACCAGCACGGTGGCGATGCGTCCGGCCTCGGCGCCGGCCAGCTTGGGCCGGTAGCGCCGGTCGATCAGCCCGGTGGGCAGGTCGAAAATGAGGTCGAGCAGCCTTGGCCCCGCCGCGCGGGTAATCAGCCGCTCCAGCTTGGGGCCAACGCCCGGCAGGGTGCGCGTTTCGGCGAACAGGGGGAACAGAATCGCAGGCCGCATGATCGCCGACGATACAGGAGCGCCGCGCCTGTTCTCAATCTGGGCCTTCATCCCGGACTGGAATGGACGGGCTGCGCACGCTATATGCCCCCCATGAACCCCGCTGCCCCCGAATCCGCTCTCGAAATCCGCCGCAAGCGGCTGCATTTCCGTGCCCTGCGCCGCGGCTTCCGCGAGGTGGACCTGATCTTCGGCACCTTCGCCGCCGACGGGCTGAAAGGGCTTTCGGAAGGCGAACTCGACCAGTTCGAGGCCCTGCTCGATGCGCCGGACCAGGAGGTGTTCCTCTGGCTGCAGGGCAAGGCGCCGGTGACGCCCGAGTTCGACACGCCGATTTTTGCGCGCCTGAAGGCGCTCTGCCAGCGCGAAAGCCCCACTTGGAACGTCTGACCTACATCGCCCGCACGCCCGGCCGCCTCAAGGTCAGCGGTGCGCCCGAAGGCTTCGACGCCTTCCTAGCTGCCGAAGCGGCCGCGCGCGGCAAGGCGCCGGTGCTGTTCGTGGCGGGGGACGACGTGCGCGCGCAGGGGTTGATCGAGGCCTTGCGCTTCTTCGCGCCGCAGGTGCCGGTGCTGTCCTTCCCGGCGTGGGATTGCCTGCCTTACGACCGCGTCTCGCCCAAGCCCGATATCGAGAGTACGCGGCTGGCCACGCTAGCGCGGCTGGCGCGCCGCAACGCGGATTCCGGGCCTTGCGTGGTGGTGACCACGGTGAACGCCGTGCTGCAGCGCGTGCCGCCGCGCGCCACCATTGCCGAGGCGAGCTTTCACGCCCGCGTCGGCAACATCATCGAACACGAAAAGCTGACGGCCTTCCTGGTGCGCAACGGCTATGTGCGCGCCTCGACGGTGCGCGAGCCGGGCGATTTCGCGCTGCGCGGCGGCATCGTGGACTTGTGGTCGCCGGGCTCCGAGGAACCCTTGCGGCTGGATTTCTTCGGCACCACGCTCGATGCCATCCGCAGCTTCGACGCCGAAACCCAGCTTTCCAAGAAGCAGCTCAAGGAGATCGAGTTGCTGCCGGCCACCGAAGCGCCGCTCGACCCGGAGTCGATCCGCCGCTTTCGCACCGGCTACGTCGCGGCCTTCGGCCCGGCCACCAGCGAAGACCCGCTCTACGAGGCGGTGAGCGCGGGGCGCAAGCATCAGGGCATGGAGCACTGGCTGCCGCTGTTCCACGACAAGCTCGAAACCCTGTTCGATTATCTGCCGCGCGCGCTGGTGATGCTGTCCCATCAGACCGACGATGCCAAGGCCGCGCGCTTCGAACTGATCGACGACTATTACAAGACGCGCAAGCAGTTCCTGAACAGCGCCGCCGAAAGCTCCACCGCGCCCTACAAGCCGCTGCCGCCGGAAACGCTTTATCTCACCTCCGAGGAATGGAGCGCGCAGCTCGCCGCCTATCCGGTGCGCGAGTTGTCGCCCTTCAAGGCGCCGGAATCGAAAGACTCGGTGGATGCGCGCGGCCGGCTGGGCCGCGATTTCGCGCCCGAACGCACTGCCGGCAAGCTCAACATCTTCGAAGCGGCGGCGGAGCATTTGAAGGCTCTGCAGAAATCCGGCAAGCGCGTCGTCGTGGCGGCGTGGAGCGAAGGCTCGGCCGAGCGCATGGGCGGCGTGCTGGCCGATCACGGGCTTGCCGCCATCCGCCGCGTCGATCACTGGCTCGAGGTGCAGGAACTCGACGCATCGGCCGCCGCGGTGGCGGTGCTGGCGCTGGAGCATGGCTTCGAAGCGGATGATTTCGCCGTGCTCGCCGAGCAGGATGTGCTGGGCGACCGCATGGTGCGCACCCGCGCGCGCCAGAAGAAGGCGCAGAACTTCCTGACCGAGGCCACCAGCCTGGCGCCCGGCGATCTGGTCAC
>JAGWZW010000115.1 GCA_018971835.1 Alphaproteobacteria bacterium | reverse complement strand
TGGCCTTCCGCAGCGTGCCGCAGATGCTGATCGTGATGGGCACGCTGCCGATGGCGCTCGCCGGCGGGCTGTGGCTGCTGTACCTGCTGGGCTACAATCTCTCGGTCGCCGCAGCGGTGGGGTTCATCGCGCTGGCGGGCGTAACCGTGGAGATCGGCGTGGTGATGATCGTCTATCTCAACCAGTCCGTCGGGCTCTACTTCGAGCGCTGCAAATGGCACAGCCAGGCCTTCAGCTATGACGGCATGCGCGCCGCCGTGCGCGACGGGGCACTGTTGCGCGTCAGGCCGGTATCCATGACGGCAGCGGCGATCATCACCGGCCTCTTGCCTGTGATGTTCGGCGGCGGCACCGGATCGGAGGTCATGCGGCGCATCGCAGCACCGATGGTCGGTGGCATGGCGAGCGCCCTGCTCCTGACCATGCTGGTGCTGCCGGCCGCCTATCTGCTCTGGGAGTGGCGGAGCGCGCAGAAAACCATGACGCCAGCATCCGGCAAACGCGACGATACTGGCGCGCTTTGATATTCAGCAACGCGCCGGATGTCGTGGCGCATGTATCGGTGCGCACCTATTTGCGGGCCCTAACCGTGGTCGTGATCCTGCATCTTCATCATCTCGTCGTGATCGGCCGGCGCGCTCTTCACGAGCGCCTTGTAAGTGTCCGGCGACAAGGACGGCAGCTTCTGCAGGAACGCCACCATGTCCCAGATCAGCGTGTCGTTGTGGGTTTTCCCCCACGCCGCCATGCCGGTCATCTTGATGCCGTGCTTTATGATCCAGAACTCTTCGGCCGGTGTCAGGTCTGTACCAGGCGCCAACTCCGGCGCGGCAGGGTAAAGCCCCCGAGAGATTTCCGTCTTTTGCATGCCGGGCGCGAGATGGCAGCCGCTGCACATCTCGCCATAAAGATCGGCGCCCGCCGAAATGCGCGCCGGACTGGCCAGATCGCCCGGCACCTGCACCGCTTGCGCGTGAACGGCGACGGAGCGGTCGCGCGCCGTGTCGAGCAGCCAATAGACGAGCCTTGTATGTGGCACGTCCGCGGCGACATCGTAAACGCCCGAATAGACAAAGGCCAATCCGGCTGCTCCGATAGCCACGATTGCCACGGCGCCGATCCCGGCCCACTTCCAGATTCGCATGCTGTTATTCATAGTTCCTCCCGGTCCGATAAAACCTCATCCAGTGCGGCCGGGTTTGGCCGCTCTCTCCTGCAGATTACGTTCGCACGCGCAATTTCCCTTCAAGGGCCGGCGCAACCGATCGATCTCGCCAGCCGAGGCGCCCTTACGATAGCCGGAAATATACCTGATGGTCAGAGAATGCGGCACGACGTTATCAATCATGCCCCTTTCCTATTATGAAGCAAAAATGGAGCAAGCGGCAATCATTCTGTCAGCCGGCAGCTTCAGTGATGCCTGAATTTCAATTCGTTGGTTCTGCCTTACCGGTTAACCGGCCTTGCGCAATGTCCGGCGGCTGGCGGCGTCTATATGAAGTCCAGATGCACCGCATTCGCCCGCGCTCTCGAATTTATATGCTCGAAGGTTGAACCTGCCACTCCGAACATGGGGAGCCGTCACACTCGATCTTGTTTATCTCGACGCGGGAGCGGCCTTTTTCTGGCGACGCTGTACCTGACCGCCTGCAAGCGGCAGCGAGCCCATCATGTCGCTCGATCTTTGGCTTGGCGCTTCGGCGGCGATCGGCATGCTGGCCTATCTCGTCTATGCGCTCATCCGCCCCAAACGCTTCTGAGAGCATTCCATGACCTTCAACGGTTGGGTTCAAATCGCACTTTATGCGCCGCTCGTCACCGTGTGAGTGAAGGCGCTGGGGCGCCATATGGCGCGCGCCATCGCGCTGATCCGCGGCTATGCGCCACCGACGAAGAACACCGCTGCCAAGCGCGCCGCCGTCAACGCCGCGGCCGCTTCTATCACACTGCCGGCGCAAAGGCTCGCCGGATAGAGGCCGCCCGCTTGCCGCCCGAAGGGCTGCCGGCCATTTCGGCCGCATGGTGCTGAGGGCCATTGGGGCCATAGTCGAAATCGGCAGTCGCGCGGCCGAACGTCCGCAGCTTTTCCGGTGCATCAAACGGATCAAGCTGCATTTCGATAAGGGATAATTTATCCAACGCTTCTGCCTGCCTGATTGCGGCGTCCAGTTCGCCCTCCGTGGTCACCTTCGCGCTGAAATAGGCATCTTCGTCCGCAAACACCGACGGCAGTTTCGTGTAGTTCCAGTTGGCGACGTCGTTATAGGCGTCTTTCATACCGAGAATAAACCGCTCGATTGTATAGCCGGCGTTGTTCAGCAGAAATATCCGTGGTTTCAGCCCGAGACGCTGGATCGTTGAAAGTTCCTGCGCCGTCAATTGGAACGACCCGTCGCCGATAACGAGTATTTGACGGCGATCAGGCTGCGCCAGAGCCGTGCCCAGCAGAGCCGGCAAGGCGTAGCCGATGGCGGCCCAGATGGTCGAGGCAACGTAATCGATCCCGGCCGGAAGGACTTCCTGGCTCAGCCCGATATTCGAAGTGCCGTTTTCCACGACCACCACGTCATCGGACTTGAGAAATTGCGCCATCTGCTTCCACAACCGCGCCTGGGTCAGCGGCGCGCCGGACGCGGCCTTCCAATCGGCAGGTTCGCGCACCTTCCCGGCGGCTTTGGTGACAGGCTCGATTTCTTCCACGAACCGCTGCAACAATTGATCCGCGCGGATGCCGGTATAGGTTCGGCCTTCGATCACCACGCGATCGCCGTGCAGCATGACCGTTGCCGCCTCAGGCAGAGACTGGGTAAACAGGCCCGAATTGCTCTCGATAAAGCGCGGCGCGGTGGCGATCAGGCAATCGGAGCCTTCAATCCGGTCCCTTACCAAAGGCTGGGAACCTTTGCCGACATAAGGCCCGAGCCACAATTCGTGGGTTTCATCGAGGATGCACTTGGCCGTTGTCAGGTTCGCGTACGGCACCTGCGCCTTTTCGACCAGCGCCTTTATCGGCGATACCATGCCAAAGCGTTCGGCATCGAAATCGAGCAGGATCGCCGGGCGCCGGGCGCCGGACCACATTCGCAGCAGATGGCGAAGCGCGGCCTCGAGGCTGCTCGGATCGCTCACGAAAGCCAGGCCGGGCGCGTTCCGCGGCACCCGGATCACCTCATAGGAAACATCGGATGGAAGTTGGATATAGACCGGCTTCTTTTCGCGCTGGCAAGCGGCAAGCACGCGGTCGATTTCTGCGGCGGCGTTGATAGGGGTCAGCCGCGTTTGCGCGGCGGTGAACTGGCGATAACAGGTCATCATGTTATCGTAGTTTCCGTCGGCCAGCGTATGATGGAGGCAGTAGTTGTGCTCCATCGCGTGAAGCGGCGGCGCTCCGGTGATGCAAACCACAGGTACATGTTCGGCACAGGCGCCGGCGACGCCGCAGATCGCGCTCAATTCGCCAACGCCGTAAGTCGTCAGAACGGCAGAGGCTCCGTTCAGACGCGCATAACCGTCTGCGGCATAGGCGGCATTCAACTCGTTGCAGGTTCCGACGAAATCGATGCCGTCCGCGTCTTTCACCTGTTCAAGAAATTGCAGGTTGTAGTCTCCGGGCACGCCGAACAGATGTCGGATTCCCATGTCGCTCAGCCGCGCGAGCAGATAGGCGCCGATGGTCAGTTTCATTGTGGTTTCTGCCGCATTTTTGGGATCTGTCATTCCTGGCCCTCCGCCCGCGGCGCGGATCGATCCGGCTGGCGCAATCCAGGCGCACAACAGCCGTTCGAATCCTGCCGTGCCTTATGGTGGCAAAAAGCCCGCACAAAGGGCTTGCGTTTTGTGGGGCGCTCGCCTCATATTTTGCATGGATCGTGCATAATCTGGCGCTATTACACAATGATTGGTCATCTGGACGCATTCGACCTGAAAATTCTGCGGGAGCTGCAAGAGGACGGCCGCCAGACCAACAACGAATTGGCCGAGCGCATCGCGCTGTCGCCGTCACAATGCTCGCGCCGCCGGACCGCCCTTGAAGAGAAGGGCTATATCCGCGGCTATCACGCGCAGCTCGATCACAGATTGCTGGGGCTTGGTCTGCTCTGCGTCGTCTCGGTTACGCTCGCCACCCATACCCAGCACAGTGCAAAACGGTTTGCCCGGCTGGTGAGCAGGCTGCCGGAAGTCCTGGAGGCCTACTCGCTCACCGGCGACATGGATTATTACCTGAAGGTGCTGACGCGCGACCTGGCGGATCTTTCGCGCTTCGTCAACGAAGGGCTGCTGCCGCACAATTCGGTCCAGCACGTCCGAACCTCGATCGTGCTGGACACGCTGAAGGAATCTGCCGGCTACCCTATCCTGTGATGCGAAGGCCGCGTTGCGGGCTCCGCGCGCTCAGGCCGGCGACTGGCCGATATTGGCGGCGTAGCGGTAGCGCGGCAGCACGACCCAGGCCGCCGCGGAGAGGAGCCACGCCCCGACCATCATGGCGAAGGCGATGGTGTAGCCATGCGTCAGGTCGTAGGCGTAGCCGACGATGGGCGCCGCAAAGGCCGTGATCGGATTGGCGATGGCATATTGCACGGCCATGATCTCGGTGAAGGAACCCAGGCCGAAGAAGCGCGTCTGGAAATAGGTGCCCATCGGGCGGAAGGCGGTGAAGGTGAAACCGCCCAGCCCGGTGGCGATGGCCAGCAGCGCCAGCCCGCCCCGCCCGGCCGTCACGACCAGCAGCAAGACCGCCCCCGCCGCGGCCAGCAGGCAGAACGGCACGGCGATGCGCGCGGTATGAAAACGGTCCACCGCCCAGCCGCCGACCAGCGTGCCGCCGAGGCCGAAGAACGTCGCCATCGAGATCATCTCTGCCGCGGTGGTCTGGCTGAAGCCCTTGGCCATGATCGCCGGTACCATATGCGCCAGCATGCCGTTGAACATGAACATGCCGGGCAGCCCCGCCAGCAGGATCATCCAGAACACCCAGTCCCCCAGCGCCTCGCGGATCGTCATGCCGTCGAGCCGCGGCGGCTTGGGCGCGGGCATCTGCGCGGGCTGGCGCCGCCAGCGAGGCGCGGTGCCGCGCTGCCCCGGCTCATCCAGGGTGAAGAACAGGATCGGCACCGCCGCCAGGATGATGCTGCCAAACACCCAGTACAAGTGGCGCCAGCCATAGCTGAGCAGCAGCCAGTTGGTGAACAGCGGCACCAGCGACATCGCCACCGTCGATTCCGCGCCGAGAATGGCCATTGCCTTGCCGCGGTTCTGTGTGAACAACGCCGCGACGACCTTCATGTAAGTCACGCCGGTCGAGCCGAAGATGCCAAGCAGCGCATAGTAAATATAGAATTGCGTGAGGCTTCGGGTTTGCAGCGACATCGCCAGCGTGATGAGCCCGACCATCGCCGTGCCGCCGAGCAGAACTGGACGCACGCCGATCCGGTCAGCGAGTCTTCCGATCGGCCACAGGCTGGCCGCGCCGAAGATGAACAGGAAGGTCACTGCCCAGGAGAACTCGGTGCGCGACCATCCGAATTCCCTGGTCTGCGGGATCATCAGCAGCGGCAGGGCGCTATAGGGCAGGATGCTGGTGGCGAAGCTCTGGCCGATCAGAACGCCGGCGGCGATCTTCAGCTTGCGCGGCGAAAAATCTCCCTCTGCATCGCCCGGACCCTGCTGCTCGCGCAGGCCCTCAACGATTTCGGCTTCGCCGGCCGTCTCCATGCTGATAGGCCCTCCTCCCATCGGCAATACGTTGGCGCCGCCCAGCTTTGCGACTCTGGTGCGTCAGCGGCGCTTGTAGTCCGGTGCTCCCTTGGCCAGCGTCTCGTCGAAGACGCGGTTGGAGAGCAGGAACGCGATCGCCTCCTTGCGCGCTTCGTCGATCGGCTCGTCCGGAAAGGCGGCGAGAATGGCATCGAAGTGACGCCGGGTGCCGTCGCGGAATTCGGGATGAGTGATGATGTACAGGTCGTTGCGGCGGATGCCCGCCAGCACGCGCTCGCCGACTTCTTCCATAGTCATCCATAACGGCGAAACGGGCCGCTCCGACAGGCGCTGCTCGAAGGCGCGATAGCCGCTGTTGGCCTGATACTTCTCCGGCCGCAATTCGCCCGAGCGGCTGATGCTGCTCTGCACCGGGCCGGGGCAGAAGGCCGAGACGCCGATGTTGAAGGCTGCCAGCTCCGAACGGATTGACTCCGACAGGCCCAGGATCGCCGCCTTTGCCGCAATGTAGATCGAGGCATTGGGGATGGGCACTAGCGCGGCCTTCGACGCAGTGCTGACGATCTGGCCGCCCTCGCCATGCGCTTTGATGCGCGGCAGGAAAGTGACAAGGCCGTTGACCACGCCGCCGAAATTAACGCCCATGCCCCAGTCCCAATCGTCATAGGTGGCGTCGCTCACCTGGCCGCCGATGCCGATGCCGGCATTGCCGATCAGCATGTGCACCTTGCCGAAGCGCTTCTCCGCCGCATCGGCGGCACGGGCGAAACCTGTGCGATCGGTGACGTCCAGTACTACGGTATCGACCCGGTCGTCGGCAGCGAGACTCTTTCTCGCTTCCGCCAGCGAGGCCTCGCGGATATCGGCCAGCACGACATTGGCGCCGGCCTTGACCAGCGCCGTGGCGATGCCAAGGCCGATGCCATTGGCGCCGCCGGTGACGAAGGCCGTCTTGCCGGCCACTTCGGCCATCGGTGCCGGCATGCTCATACCCCCGCTTTTTGCGCGGCCGCCTGTTTGGCCAGCATTTCGTCGCGCATCTTGTTGGGCATGGCGAGCGCCGCCTTGGTGCCTTCGCGCGCCATCATCCGGCGGTGCCAGTTCATCATGTGCGGCGTCTTCTCGTCGTTGACCAGATCCGTGTAGAAAGGCGGCATCGGGTGCGCCATCGAGAAGCAGGAGATGTCGGCCAGGGTGAACTGCTCGCCCAACAGATAGGGCCGCCCGTCAGAGAGCGCCTTCTCCAGCCGGCCCACCGAGATGACGACCTGGCGATACCATTCGTCCAGCCGCTCCTGGGGATAGCCTTCGCGCGCGGTGATGCGCCACTTGTCCTGCTGTTCCTTGAGCGGAATGCGCGCCAGCTTCGCTTCGAACTCCTCAGGCGTCAGATCGGCGACCAGGCCTTTTATCATCCGGTTCCAGGCGAGATAGCTGAGCGACGGACAGAAATATTCGTCCACGAATTTCGTCCAGATGCGCATCATGGCCTTGCCGTACTCGTCGGCGGGCCTGAGCGCCGGGCCTTCGAACACGGCGTCCAGATACTCGTTGATAACGGTAGACTCGTTGATCACCTTGCCGTCATGCACGATCACCGGAACCTGACCGTTCGGGTTGATCTTCTTGAACCATTCCTCATGCTGCTCAAACTTGTTGAGCGCGACGTAATGGCTCTGGAAGGGCACGCCCTTCTCCTTCAGCGCGAGCAGCACCTTGAGCGAATTGGCGCCCGGTTCGGCGTGATAGACGTCCAGCATTTCCTTCTCCATGACTTCGGACACGCAAACAGGACCGGTCTGTCGCTGGCGCCCGGCTGTATCGCGGCGGGACGAACCCTCTGCCAAGTCCCGGCGGTTCGCTCCACGGTGAGCGCAGTTTAACCTGCCGATCCGGGCACTTCGCGTTCTTCGAGCCCGCCACGGGCCATCGCCTCGCCATAGGGCCGCATGCCGAACCAGAAGGCATAAATGGCCGGCGCACCCAGCACGGCGCAGGTCACGACGATCGAATAGCGAATCTGTGCTTCCGAAAACACGTATTGCGACAGTGCCGCCACGAACAGCGGGCCCAGCCCCATCCCCACCACGTTCATGATGAAGAGAAACAGGAAGGTGATCTGCCCGCGCATGCGGTTGGGCGTCACGCTCTGTAGCGCCGCGTTCTCCACCGGCGCGGCCATGCCGAGAAACACCGTGTTGAGCAGCGTCAGCCCGGCAAAGAGCCAAGGCGAAGGCAGCAGCGGCGCCAGCACGCCGATCGGCACGGAAATCAGCGTGCTGATGACCACCACGCGCAGATTGGCATCGTGCCGGCCCTGGCGCCAGAAATGCTCGGACAGCCAGCTTCCGGCAAACAGGCCGAGCGGCATCGCCACCATGATGCTGAACCCGGACACATAGCCGATCTCGACCGCCGACCAGCCATAGGTGCGCTGGTAGAAGGCCGGCATCCACATCTGCAAACCGAACATCTGCACCGAGCGCAGCGCCAGCCCCGCGAACATCGGGATGAACACGCGCCAGTGCCTGAGGATGAGCGCGAACACTTCCAGCACCGGCTGGCTTTCGGGAATCGTGGCGCCGTGGCGGGGCGGCTCGCGCACCGTGAGCATGATCGCGGCCACCAAGAGGCCCGGCGAGCCGACCAGCAGCAGCACCACTTGCCAGCTGCGAAAGCTGCCGAGCAGCGGCACGGTGATTTCGGGCCGGTTGCCGACAAAGCCGATCACCACTGCCCCCAGCACCATCGCCAGGCCGGTGCCGGCGACGAAGCC